>JAEZCL010000217.1 GCA_023433585.1 Pseudomonadota bacterium | reverse complement strand
CTGGGTGAACGCGGTCTGGTCCAGCAGCTCCGCCTCGGCGGAGCCCTCCGGCGCGAACAGCACCTCCTTGAGCGGGCGCGGCAGCACCCGGTCGAGATGCCCGCACGCCTCGTCGAGGGCGGTGGCGAAGACGGGGAACTCGGCGTACAGCTCGCGGCCCATGCCGGTGCGCTGCGCGCCCTGGCCGGAAAAGAGCACCGCCAGCGGACCGCGGTCCCCGGCCTGGCCCGTGACCACGGTGCCCGACGGCGCGCCCGCCGCCAGGGACTCCAGGCCCGTCAGCAGGCCCGCACGGTCCCCGGCGAGCACCACCGCACGCCGGTCGAGCGTCGAGCGGGACACCACCGACGACCAGGCCACATCGAGCGGGCGCGGCTCCTCGTCGTCGCTGAGCCAACGGGCCAGCCGGTCCGCCTGCGCGGCGAGCGCGGCCGGCTGCGCGGCGGAGAGCAGCATGGGCACGACGGCGGGACGGCGGGACGGGGTGGCGTGGTCGCCGGCCGGGTCGGGGGCCGGCGCCTGCTCCAGGATCAGGTGGGCGTTCGTGCCGCTCATGCCGAAGGACGACACGCCCGCCCTGCGGACGTGCTCGCCGCCGGCCCACGGGCGCGCCTCGTCGAGCAGGGCCACGGCGCCGGTCGACCAGTCGACGTGCGGTGAGGGCCGGTCCACGTGCAGGGTGGGCGGCAGCACGCCGTGCCGCATCGCCATCACCATCTTGATGACGCCGCCGGCGCCGGCCGCGGCCTGCGGGTGGCCGATGTTCGACTTCAGCGAGCCCAGCCACAGCGGGCGGTCGGCGGTGCGGCCCTGCCCGTACGTGGCCAGCAGCGCCTGCGCCTCGATCGGGTCGCCGAGCCGGGTGCCCGTGCCGTGCGCCTCGACGGCGTCCACGTCGGACGGACTGAGCCGGGCGTTCTCCAGCGCCTGCCGGATCACCCGCTGCTGCGCGGGGCCGTTGGGGGCGGTCAGCCCGCTGCTGGCGCCGTCCTGGTTGACGGCGCTGCCCCGGATCACCGCCAGGACGGGGTGCCCGTTGCGCCGGGCGTCGGAGAGCTTCTCGACGAGCAACATGGCGACGCCCTCGGACCAGCCGGTCCCGTCGGCGTCGGCGGAGAACGCCTTGCACCGCCCGTCGGAGGCGAGCCCCCGCTGGCGGGAGAACTCGACGAAGGCGCCCGGCGTGGCCAGCACGGTGACGCCGCCGGCCACGGCGAGGGAGCACTCACCGTCGCGCAGGGCCTGACCGGCGAGGTGCAGGGCGACCAGCGACGAGGAGCAGGCGGTGTCGATGGTGACGGCCGGCCCCTCCAGCCCGAAGGAGTACGCCAGCCGGCCGGACATGACGCTCGCGGCGGTGCCGGTGAGGACGTAGCCCTCCGTGCCCTCGGGCAGTTGCCGCAGCACGGACGTGTAGTCCTGCCCCGCGGTGCCGACGAACACCCCGGTACGGCTGCCCCGCACCGACGCGGCGTCGATGCCGGCCCGCTCGAAGACCTCCCAGGTCACCTCGAGCAGGAGGCGCTGCTGCGGGTCCATGGCCAGCGCCTCGCGCGGCGAGATCCCGAACAGGGCCGGGTCGAACAGGCCCGCGTCGCGCAGGAAGCCACCCCGGTTGCTGTACGTGGTGCCGGGGTGGTCGGGGTCGGGGTCGTAGAGCCGGTCGAGGTCCCAGCCCCGGTCGTCGGGGAACGCGCCGGTGGCGTCCACCCCGCCGGCGACGACGTCCCAGAGGTCCTCCGGTGAGGCGACGCCACCGGGGAAACGGCAGGCCATGCCGACGATCGCGATCGGCTCGGCGTCCTCGTCCTCCAGCTCGGTCAGGCGCCGACGCGCCAGGCGGAGCTCGGAGGTCACCCACTTCAGGTGTTCGAGGAGCTTGTCTTCGTCCGCCATGACCCACCCGCCCAGAGCTTGCTATCGATCGGAATCTGCCGATTCGTTGACCACACCACCGCCGGCGGGCCGGCTTCGTGCACAGGTGGGTGCAGACGCGGCCGTTCGGCTCACGAACCCCACACCTGTTCCTGATTCCGGTCGTCGTGCCTGCTCAGGCGCCCGCCACGCCGGACAGTCCCGCCGACACACGCCCGCCACCGTGACTGGACGGTACTGAGCGCCCAACACCCGCCCAACCCCTAGAGAACCCCTGATCGACCGGCCCGCGGGCGGCGTCCCGGCAGGCTCCGGGAGCGGCGGTGACCAGCGCCACGAGGGCCATTCAGGCGGCCGACGGCAGGATGCGGCGCAGCCGGCCGGGGGGCGTCGACCGGCGGCGCCACTCCCGCGGGTAGCCGACCGAGACCTCTTCGAACCGGACCCCGTCGTACCAGGTGGTGCGCGGGATGTGCAGGTGACCGTAGACGGCGACGCGGGCGTCGAAGCGGACGTGCCAGTCGGCAGTGGTCTCGGTGCCGCACCACTGGGCGAACTCCGGGTACCGCAGGATCCGGGTGGGCTCGCGCACGAGCGGGAAGTGGTTGACCAGGACGGTGGGCAGCCCGCTGCGCTCGGCGGTGAGCCGGCGCTCCGTCAGGGCCAGCCGCGCCCGGCACCAGGCGTCCCGCGTCGGGTACGGGTCCGGGTGCAGCAGGATCTCGTCGGTGCAGACCACGCCGACCTCGTGGGCCCGTGCCAGGGCCTGCTCCTTCGTGTACGTCCCCGGGGGCCGGAAGGTGTAGTCGTAGAGCAGGAACAGCGGCGCGATCAGGACCGGGTCGTCGCCCTGCGGGTCCCAGACGGGGTACGGGTCCTCCGGAGTCACCACCCCGAGCCCCCGGCACAGCTCCACCAGGTGCTGGTAGCGCGCGTCCCCCCGCAGCTGGATCGGGTCCTCGCGGGGAGTCCACAGCTCGTGGTTGCCGGGGGCCCAGATGACCTTGGCGAAGCGGCGGCTGAGGAGTCCCAGCGCCCACTCGATGTCGCCGACGAACTCCCCGACGTCGCCGGCGACGACGAGCCAGTCGCCGTCGCGCTCCGGCCGCAGCCGCTCGACGATGGCCTTGTTCTCCGCGTGCACCACGTGCAGGTCGCTGATGGCGAGCAGTTGAGGCAAGCCGGATCCGGCCATGCGGACCTCCCGTCCATCCGGGGTACCGCACGCACCCACATCCGTACCGCTCGGCTGCCGGTGGGCAGGGCGAGACGGCCTGGCGTGCTCCGACCCTACGGAGCCGGATCCACACCGGCACACCCCTAGACAGGCTTCGTGGACCCCTAAGGGCGCGCCTGCGCGACGGCGCCGGCCAGGCGTCCGGCGCCGTCGGGTGCCCCTTTCCCCGGCCCGTCCCGCCCGGGGTCGGGCAGTGTCCGCTCAGGACTTGCCGAACTCCCGCTGGATGATGTCGAAGAGCTCGTCCCGGCTGGCCGACTCCAACTCCTCTGCGGCGGCCGGCGCCGATGCGGTGGCGGCGGGTCGGCCCCGCCACCGGGTCAGCAGGTCCTCCAGCCGACCGACGACCGCGTCGTCGACCTGGTCGCCCGGCAGCCCGCCGAGGAGCTTGTCGAGGCGTTCGATCTCGGCCACGATCGGCAGCGCCGGCTGCTCGGGCGCCAACTCGGCCCGCAGGTGACCGGCGAGCGCGTTCGGGGTGGGATGGTCGAAGACGAGGGTGGCGGGCAGTCCGATGCCCGTTGCGGCGGTCAGCCGGTTGCGCAGCTCGACTGCGGTGAGCGAGTCGAAGCCCAGTTCGAGGAAGCCGCGGGCGGGCCTGATCCCGCTCGGCGTGGCGTGTCCCAGCACCGCCGCGGCGGTGCCGCGGACCAGGTCGAGCAGGATGCGGTCGCGCTCCGACCCGGAGGCGGCGGCGAGCCGCTCGCGCAGCGCCGACGCCGCGCCGCGGTCCTCGCCCTTCGGCGCCTCCTCGGCCGGTGCGGGCTGTGCTGCTTCGGGGATGTCGGTGAACAACCGGGACGGACGCAACGCCGTGAACGACGGCACAAACCGATCCCACCGCACATCCGCCACCACCACCTGACCC
>JAEZCL010000071.1 GCA_023433585.1 Pseudomonadota bacterium | reverse complement strand
CCTTCAACGTCAGGCGGACCACCGGCGGAGGGACCGTTCTGTCCTGAGCCTTAGGGGCTGCTGGGGAGCAGGGTCGCCGTCGGCTGTTCACTGATCCGGATGGTTGCAGGGACGATCGGGTCCGAAGCCACAAGGAGGGATCGATGAACGAGGCTCAGTCTACCACACGGATCGCCGGGATCGATGTGTCCAAGCGCAAGCTGGACGCCGCAATCCATGGGACGCAGGCGAGCATCGAGGTCGCCAACACGCCCAAGGGTCACGGCGTGCTGCTGGCCTGGCTGGCCGACCACCGGATCGGACGGGTCGGGCTGGAGGCCACCGGCGGCTATGAGCACGACGTGCTCTCGGCGCTGCGGGCCGCCGGGCTGGAGGTCGTCGTGCACCAGCCCGTCGAGGTCCGGCTGTTCGCCCGGATCAAGCGGCTGCGCGCCAAGAACGACCGGATCGACGCCCGGCTGATCGCCTGCGCCACCGCCCAGGTCGACACGGTCAGGGCCGCCGCCGACCCCCGCCTGGCCGAACTGGCCGAGCGCATGACCGCCTATGAACAGGCCGCCGACCTGGCCGCCCTGCTCAAGACCCAGATGGAGCATGTCCATCTGCCGGACCTGATCGAGGACGCCCGCGCCCAGCTCGCCCAGCTCATGGCCCGCAAGGCCCGGATGCTCAAGGATCTGTTGCGGCGCATCCAGGCCTGGCCCGACCTGAACGACCGGCTGGGCCTGCTGCGCTCGCTGCCCGGCGTCGGCCCCGTGGTGGCGCTCGGCCTGCTGATCCGCATGCCCGAACTGGGCTCCATGACCCGCGGGCAGGCCGCCGCCCTGATCGGCGTCGCCCCCTTCGACCGCGATTCCGGAGCCCGCAAGGGCCACAGGTTCATCGGCGGCGGCCGGCGCAGGCCCCGACGCCTGCTCTACATCGCCGCCCTCGCCGCCAAACGATGCGACCCCGCCCTCAAGGCCTTCGCCCAACGCCTGCTCGACAACGGAAAACCACCCAAGGTCGCCATCGTCGCCGTCATGCGAAAACTCATCGAGGCCGCAAACCTCGTCCTCAAGCGCAACCAGCCTTGGCTCACGCCACAGAACAACTGACATGGTTGCTCTCCATCCGCCTTCGCGGATGGAGAGGAGAACGCCCGCGCCCCTATCTCGGGACCAGCCGCCACATGCGCAGGGGATGGCGCACCGTTCCGGCCTCCTCGCCCGCCGCGTCGCCCCGGCCCATGTAGAAGTCGGCGCGAACGGGCCCCCGGATGGCGCTGCCCGTGTCCAGCGCGGTGACCAGAGCGAAATAGCTGTCGCGCGCGCCGATCAGGCCGCCCGCGTCGGCGGCGATCCACACCAGTTCTCCATAGCGCCAGTGGGCCGGGTCGACCGCGACGGCGCGCCGTTCGGGCAGGGCGATCCCTGCGGCGCCGCGCGGCCCCCTGCCGTCGTCGGGCTCCAGGCGGAAGAAGATGTAGCGCGGATTCAGCCGCATGATGCGGTCCGCTTCCGGTCCCCGGTTGGCGGCGAGCCAGCGGCGGATGGCCTCGCCCGAGGTTCCGTTGCGCGGAAGCAGGCCCTGGTCGGCCATGGGCCGGGCGATGCCGACGAACCCCAGTCCGTTGTCGGCGGCGTAGGCGGCGCGCGCCGTGGCCCCCGTCTCGAAGGTCAGATAGCCGGACCCCTGAATCTGCAGGAAGAACAGATCCTCGGGCCGCAGCCAGGCCATGACCAGCGACGGATCATGTCCCGTCTCGATGGCGGCCCGGTCCGGATAATCGCGCACGGCGCCGTCCGTCAGGCGCTGGCGATAGAGGTTCCGGCCGTCGGGGCCCTCGGTGCGCTGCAGATCGGGCGGCGGCGCCAGGAGCGGGGCGGAAAACTCGGCGTCGGGCGCCGAACGGGCGGGATATTCGGGCGCGAAATAGGCGGTCAGCAGACCGGTCTCGCCGCCGCTCTCCGGCCGGAACCGCGTTTCGAAGAAAAGACGAGCGTTGTCGGCGGCGACATCGGGCCGCGCCGCCAGAGCGCGGGCCTGCTCGCACAGGGCCGGGGTCCGGCGGTCCGCTTCGCAGACCTCGGCATAGGCCCGAAGCGCCGCCAGATGATCTTCGTCCGTCCAGCCGGGCAGGGCGGCGAAGGCCGGATCAGGCGGGGCCGGCGTCCACGGGGCGGGTTCGCCTGGCGCGGGCGCGGGCGTCGGAACCCCGGGCGGAGAGGGCGCTTGCGGGTCGGGCGCGGTGACGCAGGCCGCCGCCGCCAGGGCCAGGACGACGGAAAGGACCCGCAGGCGCATCAGGCCGTGGCCGCCTCGACGCGCGTCAGGATCCAGTTGGGATCGGCGGCGCCCAGAGACCGTTCAAAGGTCCAGATTTCGGCGGTGCGCCGCTCCTCCACGACCTCTTCGCCGGAGGACGGTTTCAACCGGCTGCGCAGTTCGGCCAGGAACAGCACCTGGGCGACCGCCCGCTCGTCCTCGGCCGAGGCCGCCTCCAGGTCGGCACGAGGCGCGTGGACGAACTCGACGGCCTCCGTCTCGCCCCGGGCCTCGCGCGCGGCGATGCCCGCCTCGAACGACGCCATGACCTTGTCGGACAGCAGCGGCTTCAGCGCTGTCCGGTCCCCGGCGGCGTAGGCGGTGACAATGGTCTCATGCGCCTGACGCGCGCCGTCCAGGAAGCGCGACGGGTCGAAGGCGGGATCGCGCGCCTTCAGGGGCGCAGCGGCGGCGGCCGTGGCCGCGGCCAGGGGCGGCGTCGGGCGCGGGGCCGCGTCGGGGCCGACGGGACTGGCCGCCGCCTCGGGGGTCTTGGCGTCCTCCTCGGGCTGGCGGCCCACCTTCTTGCCCAGCACGTTGTAGAGCTGGAACAGGACGAAGGCGGCGATGGCCGCCATCAGCAGGATTTCATAGGGAAAGGACAAGGTCTGGCTTCCTGGCAAGGCGTATCGACGGGCTTAAGCGGTCATATGGGGGCGCGCAAGGCGGGTGCGAGCCTCGCCTGTCGGATGACCAGCCGTTGCGGCCTGGCGTCGGCGGTGCTAGCAGCCCGCGACCGCCTTTCGGCGAAATCATGGCGAAAGCCCTCATAACCGAAGCATTCCGAACTCATGACCGACACCACCGCCGACAATGGCGCGCCCCAGACCCCCCAGCCGCCCGCCGGACCGCATTTCCGCGTCCTGACCCAGTTCGTGCGTGATTTCTCGTTCGAGAATCCCAAGGCACCGGAAAGCCTGCGCTTCGAGGGCAAGCCCCAGATCGACATGGGCGTCGAGATGAACGCCCAGGGCCGCGCCGACGGCCTGTTCGAGGTGGACCTGAAGCTGTCCATCAAGGCGGCTTCCGGCGAGAACGCCATGTTCCAGGTGGAGCTGGTCTATGGCGGCCTGTTCCAGATCGGCGGCGTCGAAGAGAAGGACATGGAGAAGATGCTCCTGATCGAATGTCCGCGCTACCTGTTCCCGTTCGCGCGCCAGATCGTCGCTGCGGCGACCACGGACGGCGGCTTCTATCCGCCGTTCCTGCTGGAGCCGCTGGATTTCGGCGCCATCTATGCGGCCCGCAAGGCCGAAGGCGCCGCCGGAACCATTCCGCCGGCCCAGGGCCAAGCCTGAGGCAGGCTCAGGACGCGGCCTCGGCCGCGTCCTTCAGGCCATAGCCTCGCCACAGCGACAGGTCCTTGAGATTGGCGGCCAGAAACGCCTGGTGCGCCGCCGCCTCCCCCGCCGACAGCCGGGCCGGCAGGGGGCGGGGCCGCGCGCCGTGGCTGACGACCCGGGCGTCCGCCCCGATTTCGCGGCGGGCCGCGCTGAGGTCCAGGACCCGCTCCTTGCCGCCCTTCAGCTCCAGATAGACCGAGGCCAGGAGCCGGGCGTCGATCAGAGCGCCGTGCAGGGTCCGCTCGGCCAGCGAGATCTTGAAACGCTTGCACAGGGCGTCCAGCGAGTTGGCCATGCCCGGAAAGCGCGTCTGGGCCAGCGCCAGGGTGTCGATCCAGCGCACCTCGTCGACGGCCAGGCGGCCGCACAGCCCGAGCTCGTGATTGATGAAGGCCCGGTCGAAGGCCGCATTGTGGGCGATCACCGGCGCATCCCCGATGAACTCCAGCAGCGCGTCGGCCAGATCGGCGAACTTCGGCGCACCCTTCACCTTGTCGTCGGTGATGCCGTGCACGCGGATGGCCTCGGGCGGGATCAGCCGCTCGGGATTGACCAGCCGGTGGAAGGTCCGCCCGGTGGGCAGCAGGTCGTCGATCTCGATGCAGCCGACCTCGATCAGGCGATCGCCCGTCTTGGGGTCGAAGCCGGTGGTTTCGGTGTCCAGAACAATCTCGCGGGCCATGCGTCCTTATTGAGGGGTTTCGGCGCCGGATGGAATCCCCCGCCGCCCGGACCAGCCGGGTTTCAACACCTCATCCACAATCGCCCGAACCTGCGCGCGCGCATGGTCCAGCCCCAGATGGGTCTCGACGATGAAGTCGGCGCGGGCGCGCTTCTCGGCGTCCGGCGTCTGTCGCGCCAGGATCTCGGCGAACCGCGCCGGCGTCATGCCGGACCGCACCAGCACCCGCTCGGCCTGGACCTCGGGCGGGGCGGTGGCGACCACCACCGCGTCCGTCTCGGCCTCGCCGCCGGTTTCGAGCAGAAGCGGGATGTCCAGCACCGCCAGCCGGGCGCCGGACGCGCGCGCGCGGTCCAGTCGATCTGCCCGGTGGGTGCGCACCAGGGGATGGACGATCGCCTCAAGCCGCGCGTAGCCGTCCGGGTCGTCGCTCAGCGCGCGGCGCAGCGCTTTGCGCTCCACCCCGTGCGGACCCGTCACGCCGGGGAAGGCCGCCGCCACCGCCGCCACCGCCGCCCCACCCGGGGCGTAGAGGTCGCTCACGGCGGCGTCGGCGTCCCAGACCAGGGCGCCTTCTTCGGCGAACAGGGCCGCAGTGGTGCTCTTGCCCATGCCGATGGAGCCGGTCAGGCCCAGCACGATCATGCCCCGACGCGCTCCAGATGGGCCAGGGCGACGGCGCGAGGATCGAGCGCAGGCGCCGGGCGGTCAAAGATGGCCTCGAACGAAGGACCCGCCTGTCCCGTCAGCATGGCCAGCCCGTCCACCAACGCCAGGCGGCGCACACGCGCCGCCTCGAGAAAGGGCGTCATCAGAGGCTTATACGTCATGTCCATGGCCCCACGCGCCCGGGGCGTGCGGTCGAAATCGAACGTCATGGGGCCGCTGACCGCATTGATGACCAGATGGGCCTCGCCCTCATCGCCAGGCTCGATCACGCGGACGCGGTCATCGAAATGGGCGGCCACCGCCTCGGCGCGTCCGCGGGTGCGGTTCAGGATCATCACCTGCGGCGCGCCCCCCGTCAGCAGGGCCGCCACGGCCGCCCGAGCGGCGCCGCCCGCCCCCAGGAACAGCACCGGGCCGCCCGCCAGGTCCAGCGCGGGCGCCTGTTCGGCGAACGCCTTCAACAGGCCCTCGCCGTCGGTGTTGTGCGCCAGGGCCCGGCCGCCGCGAAACCTCAGGACGTTGGCCGACCCGCACAGGCGCGCGGCTTCGCTGATCTCGTCCGCGCCGTCGAAGGCCGCCGCCTTGTAGGGAGCGGTTATGTTCAGGCCCTGGATCATGCCCGCCCGCCCGGCCTGGACCAGCACCTGGAAGGCGGCCTCGTCCGGCGGCTCGAAGGCGACATAAGCCGCGTCCATGCCCGCCTCGGTGATCCAGGCGTTGTGGATGATCGGGCTCAGGGAATGGCGGACCGGCTTGCCGACGATGCCCGCCACAAGCACGGCGCCGGTGATCGCGGCTCGGGTCACGATTTCAGAACCCCCTGTCGTCTCAGTTCCTCGAGCAGCGGCCACAGCGGCATGCCCAGGACGGTGAAATAGTCGCCTTCGACACGCTCGAACAGCTGGGCGCCCAGCCCCTCCAGACGATAGCAGCCGACGCTGGACAGGAGCGCCTCTCCCTCGGCGGCCAGATAGGCGTTCAGGAATTCGTCGCTGAAGGCCCGCATCGCCAGCGTCGCCTGGTCCGCGCCGCGCCAGACCGCCGCACCGTCCCGCGCCAGGACGACGGCCGAATGCAGAACATGGCGTCGCCCCCGGAACGTCAGCAGGCGGCCACGCGCCTCGTCCAGGGTCTCCGCCTTGTCGAACAGGACGCCGTCCAGGTCCAGGGTCTGGTCCGCGCCCAGCACCAGGCCCGGACGCCGGCGCGATGCGGCGACCGCCTTGGCCTCAGCCAGCGCCAGAGCGATCGCGGCAGGATCGGCGCCTTGCGCCAGCAAGCCGGTCTTCAGGGCCGCTTCGTCCACATCGGCGGCGATCACCTCGTGCGGCACGCCCGCCTCGGCCAGCATGGCGCGTCGCGCCGTGCTCCTGGACGCCAGGATCAGCGTCATGCCTGGCCTCCGCCCTGCGGGATTTCTCCGCCGCGCGCGCCGCGACGGGCGTTCAGCAGGTTGACCACCTGGGCGGCGGTCTCCTCCACCGAGCGGCGGGTCACGTCGATGGTGGGCCAGCCCCGCCGCTCGAACATACGTCGCGCCTTGACCGTCTCATCGCGCACCGCCTCCAGATCCACATAGGTCGAGGGACGCGCCTCCCCCAGCCCGCTCAGGCGGTTCCGGCGTATCTGGATCAGCCGGTCCGGCGATACGGTCAGGCCCACGACCAGAGGATTGCGCAGCTCGTTCAGCCGTTCGGGCGCCTCCTGGCCCGGCACCAGCGGGACATTGGCCGCCCGGATGCCCCTATGGGCCAGATAGATGCAGGTCGGCGTCTTGGACGTGCGGCTGACGCCCACCAGCACCACATCCGCCTGCTCCAGATCGCCCTGGTTCTGCCCGTCATCATGCGAGATGGCGTAGTCCAGGGCGCCGATGCGGTTGAAATAGTCCGTGTCCAGGGCGTGCTGGGCGCCGACGCGGGTCGAGATCGAGGCCCCCAGATAGCGCGACAGAGCGCCCACCAGAGGATCCAGCGCCCCGATCTGAGGCGTGCCGGTGCGCCGGCATCCGTCCTCGAGCGCGGTCCTCAACTCACGGTCGACAATGGTGTGCAGCACGACGCCGGGTGACGCCGCGATGGAGTCCAGAACCTGCTCCAGCTGCCTGTGGGACCGGACCAGGGCGTAGATGTGTTCGATGGGAATGACCCCGTCGAAGCGCGCGATCACCGCCTTGGCCATGGCGTTCAGGGTCTCGCCGGTGGAATCCGACACAAGGTGCACATGGAAATAGGTGGCCAGACGGCCGGGCCGGGCGATCATCGGGGGGCGGACCTGTGGGCGATGGGTGAAACAGCTGGGGGTGTTTTCATGGGTTCTCCATAGCGCCTGGGCCGACGCGGCGCACCCTCGGGGATCATGGGGACAGGACGAGGCACTCAGCGGCGACTTGTCCCACACAGGATTACCTTCGGCGCACAGTGCGAAGGATCTGGGGAAGACTTCCGACGCGCCGGTTTTGTCCACTGCCGTTCCGCCGCGTCGGCCCATGACTTCCAAAGGGATATTAGGACTCTGTTAACACTGTCGCCCCGCCCTCGCACCACACCCCCGGGCCGGGGGTGAAGACCGCCCCGCC
>JAEZCL010000304.1 GCA_023433585.1 Pseudomonadota bacterium | reverse complement strand
GTCCGGGGCGGGCGCGGCGGCGGGCGGCCAGGTCGCGCCGGGCGGCGGCTCCAGCGCCCGCGTGGCGCCGTAGATCTCGATGATCTGGCCCGGCCGCTCCAGCGTCAGGGTGTATTGCCGGTCGCCGGGGTGGAACTGGGCCGTGCTCAACAGGCCGGGGTCGGGCGGGGCCAGGACGGGCGTGTCGGAGGTGTCGATGGCGGGGGTCAGATTGGTCTGCTGGGCCAGGACGCCGCGCAGGCGCTGGGCGATGGGGGCGGCGCGCGCCTGGGCCAGGTCGGCGGTCTGGGCGCGATCCGGCTGCAGCGTCACCTCAAACGGCCGCGGCCGCATCGCCTCACGCACCTGCGGCCAGGCGATGCTGACCGCCAGCGCCAGCACCATGGCCCCCCCGGACCCCGCAATGACCAGACGTCGACGATCCATGATGCGTCCCCCAGGGGGAGGAGCATAACGCGGTTATGTGGGGGGGGTAGGGGGTGGTGGTCACGCTGTGAAGGGGTGATGTACGCTCCTGCCGCATTTAGTCTCGGCGCATAGAATCAGGTCATGTTCGACATCACAGGCGAGGACATCGCGAGCCTGAACGACACGGACTTGCGAACGTTGGTGGCGCGGTTGGCGCTGGCCGAGCTGTCGGCGCGTGGGGCGCCGCTTTCGTGTGTCACTGCTGGTGGAGCACAGGATGCTGCAGACGGTGGCATCGATGTCAGGGTCGACCAAGTCTCGCTTCATGCAAGCCCGGATTTCGTGCCGCGAGCGAGGACGGGGTTTCAGGTCAAGAAACCCGATTTGGCACCGCAGGGGGTCACGAATGAAATGCGCCCCGGCGGCGACCTGCGCCCGGCGATAGCCGCCCTCGCCGAGTCAGGCGGCGCCTACATTATCGCCAGCTCGGGAGCCGCGCTGACGGACACGACCCTGGCTAGGCGACGCGATGCGATGCGGGAGGCTGTCAACGACCATCCTCAAGGCGAAAACCTGTTCGTAGATATTTATGACCGTGATCGGCTGGCGACGTGGGTCAACGAGAATCCGGGTGTCGCCGCATGGGTGCGCCGACGCGCCGGTCGACCGCTTTCGGGCTGGCGGTCGATCGGTGTGTGGCGCGATGTCCGCGTTGTCAGCGACCACGGCTACCTTATCGACGACGCACTCTCGCTGATCGATGAACGTGACGGGAGGAAAACCCTGCCGATCAGTGAAGGTATGGGTCTGCTTCGTGAGGCATTGCAAAAGGCTGGCCAGTGCGCCCGGCTGATCGGGCTGTCCGGCGTTGGCAAGACCCGCTTGGTCGAGGCACTCTTCGAGGCGGACGTCGGCGAGGGAACGTCGCTCGACCCGGGGCTTTCGGTTTATGCCGATTACGCCGAGGAGACGACGCCGTCCGCCTTGGAGATGGCATCGCGCCTAGTAGAAGACGGCCAGCGGGCCATCCTGGTCGTCGACAACTGCAATCCGAGAACGCACGGGCAACTGACGGAGGTGTGCAATCGACCCGGCAGCCAAGTCAGCTTACTAACGGTGGAATACGACATTCGGGACGACGAGCCCGAGCACACGCAAGTGTTTCGGCTCGCGGCCGCGTCGGAAAACCTCATTGTGACGTGGCTGGAACGTGATTTTAAGCATGTCACCCAAGGCGACCGTGGACGTATCGCGGCTTTCAGCGGGGGTAACTTCCGTCTGGCGCGGGCGTTGGCCAACACTGTACGTCAGGGAGAGACGCTCGGCCGGTTGCGTGACCAGGAACTGTTCGAGCGCATCTTCGTCCAGCGCAACGACCCGGACCGCACCCTTCTACACGACGCCCAGATCCTATCGCTATTCTATTCTTTCGACGTGACTGAAGGCGCGGATAGCGAGCTCCACCGTATCGCATCCTTCGCCGGGCGGACCATCACGGACCTTTACGGATCTATCGCGGAACTGCAGGCCCGTGGCGTCTTGCAGGCTCGGGGACGCTGGCGGGCGGTCCTACCCCATGCAATCGCGAATCCGTTGGCGACGGGCGCATTGAGGCGTGCGCCGCCCCAAGCTTTCGACACCTTCTGTCGTTCCTTGTCGGAGCGGATGATCAAGTCGATGTCCCGACGCTTGGGTTTCCTGCACGACATTCGTGAGGCGCGTGATGTGGTCGCCCGCTGGCTGAATCCCGCCGGTCCGGTGGGCGATCTGCTGGCCGATCCGGACTTGGCCATGTTGACGAACATCGCCCCGGTCGACCCAGCGGCTGTACTGGCGCGCATCGAGGCCGCAGTCGCGGCAGGCGCGCTCGAAGCGCTTTCCGGGCGCAATTCGCGCCGCGGGGCGTGGATTAACCTTCTCAAGGCATTGGCCTATGAAGCCGAACTGTTTCCCAAGGCGGCATCGCTGTTGGCCGCGTTCGTAGCCGCCGAGGCGCCGGGCGAAAACTTCGACAGCTCTAGGAGCGCGTTCGGGGAACTGTTCCAGCTATACCTGTCGGGGACTTTAGCCCCGCCAGATATGCGTCGGAGCCTGATCGCCGATTGGCTCGCCAGTCCCGAACCGGGTCTGCAACGGGCTGGACGTGTCGCGCTGAACAGCCTGCTCACCGCCGGACACTTCAGTGCTACCTCGATCATGGACTTCGGAGCGCGCCCGCGCGGCTACGGCTGGGAGCCCGGAACCCGGAAAGCGATCGCGGACTGGTACGAAGAGGCACTGGACCTTGTGAGAAGCGGCCTGCTGGACATGGCCAATGCTCGAAGGCTACTCGCCGATACCATCCGTGACCTCTGGTGCTATGCCGGATGTCGCTCTCGGCTGGCGGCTGCCGCCGAGACCTTCGTCGGCGAAGGCGGCTGGCTAGAAGGTTGGACGGCTCTTCGCGTGGTGATGCAGTTCGACGGCGCGGAGATGCCGGAAGAAATCCGGGCCGAAGCTCTTACTTTAATCAAGCTTCTCGCGCCAAACGATGTTGTCGCCGAAGCTCGGGCCTGGGTTCTGTCCGTTAAGCCCGGCACTTGGGACGTCGCTGACCTGGATGACGAAAACGAGAAGAATCCATCGGCGGGGTGGCACAGGGCCGAGGAGAAGGCCCGTGAAATCGGTCGCATTATGATCAATGATCCAGTGGGGCTGAACGCTTTCCTGCCGGAAGTCCTTGCAGCCGACGGCGGCGGCGACCGTAGTGCGTCGTTCGGCGCCGGTTTGGGGGAGGGAGCAGACGATCTTAATAGAGCCTGGACAACGCTCTGCGGGGTTTTCGCCGGACTGGATTCGGCGACCCGGAACCCGACTGTGCTCGGGAACTTCCTGAGAGTCGCAGGCTCGCGCGATGCAGCTTTCGTCTCGTCATGTTTAGACGCCACGCTCGTAGACCCGATCCTCGCCCGCCATTTCGCCTTCTTCCAGGTCGTTGCGGGCCTCGACAGCGCGGGTATCGATCGCACAGTCGGGGCGTTGAGTGCAGCCGGTACGGTCGCGGATTTCTGGCATCTGTCCTATATCGATCCTGAAACGCTCCCGGCGGAGGGCGTTGCGCGGCTTATTGATGCCGTCATCGAACGGCCGAGCGGGCCAGCGCTCGTTGTCGACATCCTCTGGCGCTACTTCTACCGGCTACAGCGCAAGCCGCCGCCCGTTTACGACCCACTTCTGGTTGACCGTGCCCGCCGCGCCCTCACCCTTATCGATCTGAACGACATCAACAACTTTCGCGACTCGTCGGTAAACACGTTGGCGTCTGCTGTCCTCGCGGGTGAGGAGGGGTGCGCGACGGCGCTAGCGGTTGGTCAGCGTCTTTATGCAGGATTCAATGCAGACAGGGGGTGGCGACGGGAAGCTCACGGGCTGGTCTACGCTCTCTTCAAAACCCAGCCGGAACTCGCTCTCGATACATTAGTCGATGGTTCAGAGGGGCCAGTTGAACGGCTGTTCGGGCGGTTCATAAGACGCGGGTCTCCGCTCGACAGCATCGATACCGCCCTTCTGACGGCTTGGGCCGACCGTGCGCCCCAGCGGCGGTACGCGCGCCTAGGCACCGTGATGTCGCTGTTCCGCAAGGACCAGATGGGCCATGAGCTCGGCCTCAATCCGGCTTTCATCGCATTGCTTGAGCGGGCGCCGGACAAGGCGGTTTTTTTGGGCGACGCCTACAGCCGCGTCCACCCTAATGGATGGAGCGGATCGCTCGCCGAGGTACTGGCCTCGCGGAAGGCTTTGCTGGATGACCTGCCGGATCTGCCTGAAGTCACCACTTGGCGCGTGCGGGAGTATCCACGCATCGATCAATGGATCGCAGCTGAACGCGAGCGGGAAGCCAAGCAGGAGGAAAGCTTTGAATAGTGCACCGGGCCGACCGATTTCAGCGGCGTTGGCGAACTTTCCTCACAACTTGCCTAGCCAGCATTTTTGCCACCCGCTGCCGCGCAGGCGGCCCGTTCTTGCGCGCAGTTGGCATAGAGTCAGAGTCTATTCATAGCACTCGCTCAATCCAATCTACACGGCCCCTCCGCCCGCTCCCCTTGCTTTTCGCGCGTCTGCACCCTAAATGCCCCCGCACTTCGCACGTGGGCGTGGCGCGTTCCGGGGAGACATCCCGGTTTGCTCCGTTCCGAGGGTCATTCGGCCTTTAACCGCCCGCGCCAGGTTAGATCGGAAAAAGGACAAAACGATCATGGCTCTGCCTGAATTCTCGATGCGTACGCTGCTGGAAGCCGGCGCGCACTTCGGCCACCAGACGCACCGGTGGAACCCGAAGATGGAGCGCTACATCTTCGGATCGCGCTCGAACATCCACATCATCGACCTGTCGCAGTCGATGCCGCTGATGCACCAGGCGCTGGTCGCCGTGCGCGACGTGGCGGCCAAGGGCGGCCGGGTGCTGTTCGTCGGCACCAAGCGCCAGGCGTCGGACCCGGTGGCCGAGGCCGCCAAGCGCTGCGCGCAATACTATATGAACAACCGCTGGCTGGGCGGGACGCTGACCAACTGGCGCACCGTGTCGGGCTCGATCGCCCGCCTGCGCGAGCTGGACGGCATTCTGGAAGGCGGCGGCGAGGGCCGCAACAAGAAGGAACTGCTGACCCTGACGCGCGAGCGCGACCGGCTGGAGCTGAGCCTGGGCGGCATCAAGGACATGGGCGGCACGCCGGACATCATGTTCGTGATCGACACCAACAAGGAGTCCATCGCGATCCAGGAAGCCCGCAAGCTGAACATTCCGATCATCGCGATCCTGGACACCAACTGCGACCCGGACGGCATCACCTATCCGGTTCCGGGCAACGATGACGCCGCGCGCGCCATCCAGACCTACTGCGACCTGATCGCCGACGCGGTGCTGGACGGCCTGGCCACCGGCGCCGCCGCCTCTGGCGTGGACCTGGGCGCGTCGGAGAACCCGGTCGAGCCGGCCCTGCGTGAAGCCGCTCCGGCGGTCGAAGCCGAAGCCGCCCCGGCCGGAACCGAAGAGGTCGCCGCCGAGCTGGAGGCCAAGGCCGAGGCTCCCGCCAAGGGCGAGGCGCCCGCCAAGGAAGAGGCTCCGGTCGAAGCCAAGGCCGAAGAGACCCCGGCCGTGGCCGACGCCGCCGCCAAGGACGCGACCGCCGAGGCCAACGACGCGGTCGAAACCGAGAAGGCTTCGGTCTGAAGCCCATTCAACACCGCTCATCCCGGCGAAGGCCGGGATCCAGATCGGGAATGGGGTTTTGAGAAGCTGCACGCTCTGCCGTAGTCGTGCCGCAACCGCCGCCGTCCTGCATCTGGACCCCGGCCTTCGCCGGGGTGAGCGGATAGAGTGATCCCATCGCGCGCCACAGCGCCGGGACGAGACACTGAGGTGCGGTCGGAGCCATGCTTCGGCCGCCGCATATGAATTTCAGGAGAGAAGACATGGCCGAGATCACAGCCGCCCTCGTGAAGGAGCTTCGCGAAAAGTCCGGCGCGGGCATGATGGACTGCAAGAAGGCGCTGGTGGAGACCAGCGGCGACGTCGAAGCCGCCATGGACTGGCTGCGCACCAAGGGCCTCTCGAAGGCCGCCAAGAAGTCGGACCGCGTGGCCGCCGAGGGCCTGGTGGCCGTCGCCGCGCGCGAGGACGGCAAGGGCGAGACCGCCGCCGTCATCGAGTTCAACGCCGAGACCGACTTCGTGGCCAGGAACGAGCTGTTCCAGAACGCCGCCAAGGCCTTCGCCGAAGCCGCGCTGGACGCCGAGGGCGTGGAGGGCGTGAACGCCGCGACCCTGGCGAACGGCAAGACGGTTCAGGACGAGGTGACCAACCTGATCGCCACCATCGGCGAGAACATGCAGGTGCGCCGCGTGGCCCGTCACACGGTGTCCGAAGGCGTGATCGCGTCCTATGTCCACAACGCTGCGGCGCCCTCGCTGGGCCGCATCGGCGTGCTGGTGGTGCTGGAAAGCGCGGCGGACAAGACGGCGCTGCGCGACCTGGGCCGCAAGATCGGCATGCACATCGCCGCCACCGCGCCGCTGTCGCTGAACACCGACGACCTGGACCCGGCGGCGGTGGAGCGCGAGCGCGCCGTCCTGACCGAAAAGGCCAAGGAAGACGGCCGCCCGGAAAACATGATCGCGAAGATCGTGGACGGTCAGATCGCCAAGTTCCAGAAGGAAGTGGTGCTGTCCAAGCAGCCCTTCGTGATGAACCCGGACCAGACCATCGAACAGCTGGTCGCGGATCAGGGCAAGGAACTGGGTGCGCCGATCAAGCTGATCGGCTTCACCCGCATGGCCCTGGGCGAAGGCGTGGAGAAGGCCGAAGAGCCCGACTTCGCCGCCGAAGTCGCGGGCATGACGGGCGGGTGATCGGTTTCCTTCTCCCCTTGCGGGAGAAGGGGGAACCCGCGCACGAAGGCGCTTCAGCGGCTTCGTTCTGGCGCGGGGGTGGAGAAGGAGCGGCGAAGCCGATCCGACGACGGGTCGGGCCGTTCGCGCGTTGCCCTCCAACCCTCACTCTCCACGCCAGAAGCGGTCTGCTTCGCATCCCGCTGCGTGGAGCCGGCCCTCTCCCGGAGGGAGAGGGAAACAATCATGGGCGCGTCGGCTTTCGGGTCGGCGCGCCCTTCGTCTAGTATGCGCCGGCCGATTCCGGCGGACCCTGAAGTGAGAGCCGACATGACCGCCGAAACCGACAAGCCGCGCTACAAACGGGTGCTGGTCAAGGTTTCGGGCGAGGTGCTCATGGGCGAGCAGGGATACGGCCTGGACATCCAGACCGTGGACGCCATCGCCGCCGAGATCGCCGAGGTGGCGCGCACGGGGGTGCAGTTGTGCCTGGTGATCGGCGGCGGCAACATCTTCCGGGGCCTGTCGGGCGCCGCCAAGGGCATGGAGCGGGCCAGCGCCGACTACATGGGGATGCTGGCCACGGTGATGAACGCCCTGGCCATGCAGAACGCCCTGGAGCGGCAGGGCGTCCATACGCGGGTGCAGTCGGCCATCCAGATGGACACGGTGTGCGAACCCTATATCCGCCGCCGGGCGCTGAGGCATCTGGAGAAGGGGCGGGTGGTGATCTTCGCCGCCGGGGTCGGCGCGCCGTTCTTCACCACCGATTCCGGCGCGGCCCTGAGGGCCGCCGAAATGGGCTGCGACGCCCTGTTGAAGGGCACCAGCGTGGACGGGGTCTATTCCGCCGATCCCAAGAAGGATCCGACGGCCACGCGCTACGATCATCTGACCTATCACGACGTGCTGTCGAAGGACTTGCGCGTGATGGACGCTTCGGCCATCGCCCTGATGCGCGACAATGCGATCCCCATCGTGGTCTTCTCGATCCGCGAACGCGGGGCGCTGAAGGCCGTTCTTGAGGGCAGGGGCGTCTTCACGGTGATCGGCGACGACAAGCCGCGAACCGCATAAGGGCAAGGAAAGACACGAACATGAGCAAACCCGACCTGCAATCCTTCCGCAACCGCATGGACAAGTCCGTCGCGGCGCTGAAGGAGGAATTCGCCGGCCTGCGCACCGGCCGGGCCAACGCGGGCCTGCTGGATCCGGTCCAGGTGGAGGCCTACGGCTCGACCTCGCCGCTGAACGCGGTGGCGGCCATCAGCGTGCCGGAACCGCGCATGATAACGGTCAGCGTCTGGGACAAGGGGCTGGTGGTGTCGGTCGAGAAGGCCATCCGCGCGGCGGGGCTTGGCCTGAACCCGGTCGTGGACGGGCAGACCCTGCGCATTCCGATCCCGCCCCTGACCGAGGAGCGCCGCAAGGACCTGGTCAAGCTGGCGGGGAAATACGCCGAGCAGCAGCGCATCGCCGTGCGCAACGTGCGCCGCGACGCCAACGACGACCTGAAGAAGGCCGAAAAGGCTGGCGACATCAGCCAGGACGATCAGAAGAAGATGGAGGCCGAGGTCCAGAAGGACACCGACGCCGCCATCAAGCGCATCGACGAGGCGCTGAAGACCAAGGAAGTGGAGATCATGCAGGTGTGACGGCGCGCCCCTTCTCCTCCCCACATCGTGGGGAGGGGGACCGCGCGGGCGACTTCAGCCCGCGTGGTGGAGGGGGCGGCGCGGGCGGACAGGGATTGGCGGCTCATCGTCGATACCGAGCCGCCCCCTCCGTCACGGGCGCTGAGTGGCGCCCGCGCCACCTCCCCATCCCAAGTGATGGGGAGGAGAGCTAGAACGGGTCATGAGGACACGGCGGAACGGAAATGGCTGACGACATGCGCGCGGTGGATGCGCCCGGCGACGGCCCTTTCGACGGGGGGCCGCGTCATGTGGCGATCATCATGGACGGGAACGGCCGCTGGGCCGCCGCCAGGGGACTGCCGCGCGCGGCGGGCCACAGGGAAGGCGTGGCCGCGCTGAAGCGGACCGTGCGGGGGTGCGCGGGCCTGAACGTGCGCTGCCTGACCGTGTTCGGCTTCTCGACCGAGAATTGGCGCCGACCGGCCGATGAGGTCTCGGACCTGATGGGGCTGGTGCGGTCCTATGTGGCCAGCGACCTGACCGGCCTGGCCAGGGAGGGCGTGCGCATCCGGGTGCTGGGGCGGCGCGAGGGCCTGCCCGCCGACATCGCCGCCATCGTTCAGAAGGCCGAGCGCCAGACGGCGCACAACGACCGCTTCCTGCTGCAGGTGGCGTTCAACTACGGCGGCCAGGCGGACATCGTGGACGCGGCGCGCCGCCATGCCGAACGGGTTCTGGCGGGCGAGACGGCGGCGGCGATCAGCGAGGCGGATTTCGGGGGGCTGCTGTCCACGGCGGGGGCGCCGCCGGTGGATCTGATCGTGCGCACATCGGGGGAGGTGCGGCTGTCGAACTTCCTGCTGTGGGAGGCGGCCTACGCCGAACTGGTGTTCCAGGACATCCTGTGGCCCGACTACGGCCCGGATGCGCTGGCGGCGGCCATTGCGGAATACCGGGCGCGCGAGCGCCGGTTCGGCGGGCGTCCGGTGGAGGCGGCGGCGGGCTGATGGCGTTCCGGGCGAAGGACATAGGGCTGAGGGCGGCTTCGGCCCTGGTGCTGGCGCCGGCGGCGATCCTGGCCACCTGGGCGGGCGGCTGGTGGTTCGCCGCCCTGATCGGCGCGGCCTGTGTGCTGCTGGGGCGCGAATGGGCGCGGATGAGCGCGCGGGCGGCGCGGCGCCAGGTGTGGGGCGCGGTGGCCGCGGCCCTGATCGCGGTGGTGATGATCGCCCATGTGGGCCATGTGCCCGAGGCGCTGGTGGCCCTAGTGTTCGCCGCCGCCCTGGCCGGGGTTTTTGCGCGCAGGCTGGGGCAGGGCGGGCTGGATGCCGCCTATGGGGTGCTCTATCTCGGCTGGCCCGCGATCCTGTTCATCTGGCTGAGGGGAACGCCCGAGGGGCTGGGCTGGACGGTGCTGCTGTTCGTGACGGCCTGGTCGGCGGACGTGCTGGCCTATCTGGTCGGCACGATGCTGAAAGGGCCCAGGCTGTGGCCCCGGTTTTCGCCCAACAAGACCTGGTCCGGATTCATCGGCGGGCTGATCGGCGGGCTGGCGGCGGGTGCGCTGATTACGGCCGCGCCCTGGCCGGACCTGGGGCCTCTGAACGTGGCCTGGGGGGCGGCGCTGGGCCTGGCGGCGGCGGTGGCGACCATGGCCGGAGACCTGTGGGAATCGGCCCTGAAGCGGCGATACGGGGTCAAGGACGCGGGCGACCTGATTCCCGGGCACGGCGGGCTGCTGGACCGGGTGGACGGGTTGATGTTCGCCGTGGTGGTGCTGGCCGCCGCACGGGTGTTCGCGCCGGGCCTGGGGCTGGGCTGATGGTGAGCCGCCGCGTCACGATCCTGGGGTCGACGGGCTCGGTCGGGCGTTCGACCCTGAGCCTGATGGACCAGGCCGAACGGACGGGCTCGGGCGCGTTTCAGGTCGAGGCCCTGACCGGGGCGGGCAACATCGCCCTGCTGGCCGAGCAGGCGCGGCGCTGGCGGCCCCGGGTGGCGGTCACCGCCGAC
>JAEZCL010000197.1 GCA_023433585.1 Pseudomonadota bacterium | reverse complement strand
CGTGATTGCGGTGGCGAGACGCGGTTAGTGGTAGCGTTCGAGAAAGGTGGAATGACTCGTCTCGCCGACGACCCGACGCGGTCAGCCGCCCTTCCGAGCACCCGACCGGAGCAGCCGCGTCTCCTCGTCTTCTGGGAGGGCGGGAGCACCTCGTGCCCGTTCGAGGCAGGGACGTCGCTCGTCATCGGGCGCGGCGACGACTGCGATGTCCAGGTGCTCCATCCGTCGGTCTCCCGCCGCCACGCGCGTGTGACCAGCGGGCCTCCCGACCGCATCGAGGACCTCGGCAGCTCCCGCGGAACGCGCGTCCAAGGAGCGCTCGTCGGAAAGACTCCCGTCGCCGTCCAGCCAGGTCAGCTCGTCGAGATCGGAGGCGCGTTCGTCGTCTTTCAGCGGCCGGCAGAGGCGCATCTGCCGTCACGCGCCGGCGTCGGCAAGAGCGATGGCGAGGCCGGCCCCCTTCCCGTCGATCGGCTCGTCGCGCTCGTCGCCAAGAGCCAGCTGCCTGTCCTCATCGTCGGCGAGACCGGCGCGGGCAAAGAGGTCATGGCGGAGCGCATTCACGCGGCCTCGGCGCGCGCGACGGGCCCCTTCGTGAAGCTGAATTGCGCCGCCTTTCCGGAGGCGCTCCTCGAGAGCGAGCTCTTCGGCCACGAGAAGGGCGCCTTCACGGGAGCGGTCCAGGCGAAGCCGGGTCTCATCGAGACGGCCGATCGCGGCACGCTCCTCCTCGACGAGATCGGCGAGATGCCGCCGAGCACGCAGGCGAAACTGCTCCGCACGCTCGAGACACGCGAGGTCCGCCGCGTGGGCGCCGTTCGCTCGTTCACGGTCGACGTGCGCATCCTGTCCGCGACGCATCGCGATCTCCCGGCGCTCGTCGCCTCGGGCGGCTTCCGGCAGGACCTCCTCTTCCGCCTGAACGGGATCACGATCCCCGTCGCGCCGCTTCGCCAGGAGCCTGGTCGAATCCTCGCCCTCGCGAAGGAGCTGCTCGGCCGCACGGCGCACGCGGGGAACGCGCGCGCACCAGCGCTCACGCCTGCGGCCGAGGCGGCGCTCCTTCGTCACTCCTGGCCGGGCAACGTGCGCGAATTGCGCAACGTGGTCGAGCGGGCGTTCGTCCTCGCCGAAGGGCGGGCGATCGATGCTCCGCATCTGCTCCTCGACGCAGGCGCGGGCGTAGCGCCTGCGTCACCTTCGCTCGGCGACAAGCTCGACGCGTACGAGCGAGCGCAGATCACCGCCGCGCTGAACGAGGCGAACGGGAATCAGACCCGCGCAGCGGCTGCGCTCGGGATGTCGCGTCGCGCACTGATCAACCGGATGGAAGCGTATGCGCTCCCGCGCCCGCGGAAGACGTGAGTCGGTAGAGGCGCCGCGCTCAGCGGAACGTGAAGGTGCCGAACGCGTGATGCCCCGCGGATACGCCGGCGCGCGGGCTTCCGTCGCGGAGAAAGACCTGCCAGATCCCGATCGCGAGCGCTGCGAGGCCCACGCCGGCCGTGATGCCCGCGATCCAGTAGCGCTGGCGGACGACGTCGACGTCGTCGGTCGCGCACGTCCCGTTCCGCCCACAAGGCGAACCCGCGAGCTCGTCTTCGCGGATCCGCCCGAGGACTCCGAATACCGCTCCGGTCGCGATCGCTGCGCCGCCGACACCGAGCATGGCGATCCCGAACGCGGATGTCTGCTTCGCGGGCGGTGGTGGTGGGCTCTCCTCCCCCACGCGTGACCGCGGCGGAGCGAACCTGAAGGCCACCTTCCGATCCTTCTCGCGCTCGCGAAGGACGATCCGCTCTTCGACGTGGCCCCAGGTCGGATGCTCGAGGCGGAGTGTGTGCTCGCCAGGGTCGAGGTCGACGGAGGTGGTCGGGAGGCGGTCTCCCGTGGATACGGCGTCGACGATCAGCCGCGCATCGACGGTGTCGGTCCCGTCCGGCGCGGTCGCGGCGATGAGGACGCTCGGTGTGAGCGGGCGGAGCTCGTCTTGCCATCGCAGACAGTCCTGGGTGACGGCCGGAGGGCACGTGCTGGCCGAGCACGCGCGGAAGTCCTTCGTTGCGGCGACCCACTTCCCTGCGAGCCGAAGCTCCTGTCCGCGCGCATGGGATGCGATGCACGCCTGTTTGCCGTCGTCGGCGCGGACGTCGGCATTCACGAGCACGAGGGCGATGCCGAGGGCGAAGAGCGGTCTCGACGTCACGAGATCGACCGACGGTACCACGACTCGAACGCTCGATGCCCGGTGCCCGATGGCTGCCCTCGGCCGCGGCGCCTGCTGGCCGGCGAGTTGTGCACGATCCTCACAGTCGGAAGCCCGCCGGTTGTGCACCGGCGGTACAACCACGGTGCCTTTCCGCGCACTTGGGCCGGCACTGCGTTTGCTCCTCCTCCCGAGACTTAGGGCTCTTGCGTCTCGAACGCTGCGGAGGCTCGGATGAGATGGACGGTGATTCTGGCACTGGCTCTGGCGGGCTGCGCTGCCGACTCGCTTCAGAAGGGGAACAATCGGGATCGATCGA
>JAEZCL010000277.1 GCA_023433585.1 Pseudomonadota bacterium | reverse complement strand
CCCCCTCCCCCATACGCTGCGCTATGGGGGAGGAGAGGAACGTGGCGACCCCGTGCATTCAGAACGATCCCTGCGCGATGCGGTCCACCGCCTCGCCGAGTCGGGATAGCCCGGCCACCTTAACATTCTTTGCGCCGTTCGCCGCGCTTTCCGGGGCGATGGCCTGGTTGAAGCCCAGCTTGGCCGCCTCGCGCAGCCGCGCCTCGGCCCGGCCCACGGCCCGCGCCTCGCCCGACAGGCTGATTTCGCCGAACACCACGCAGCCCTGGGGCAGGGGAACATCCGCCGCCGACGAGATCAGGGCCGCCGCCGCAGCCAGGTCCGCCGCCGGTTCGGTGACGCGCAGACCGCCGGCCACGTTCAGATAGACGTCCCGGTCCCCGAACCCCAGGCCGCACCGCGCCTCCAGCACCGCCAGCACCATGGCCAGACGTCCGGAATCCCAGCCCACCACCGCCCGCCGGGGCGTGCCATAGGCCGAGGGCGCCACCAGGGCCTGGATCTCCACCAGAACCGGCCGCGACCCCTCGATGCCCGCGAACACCGCCGCGCCCGCCGCCCGCTCGCCGCCCTCGCTCAGGAACAGGGCCGACGGATTGGCGACTTCGCTGAGGCCCCGGTCGGTCATCTCGAACACGCCGATCTCGTCCGTGGCGCCGAATCGGTTCTTGCCCGCGCGCAGGATGCGGAACGGATAGCCGCGCTCGCCCTCGAAGCTCAGCACCGCATCGACCATGTGCTCCACCACGCGCGGCCCGGCGATCTGGCCGTCCTTGGTCACATGGCCCACCAGCACCACGGCCGATCCCTGCGATTTGGCCAGCCGCACCAGTTCCCCCGCGCAGGCCCGCACCTGGGTCACCGATCCCGGCCCCGCCTCATGGGCGTCGGACCACAGGGTCTGGATGGAATCGATGATGACGACGTCGAATTTCTCGCGCTTCAGGGTCGACAGGATTTCGCGCAGCGCCGTGGCCGAGGCCAGGTTCACCGGGGCGTCGGCGAACCCCATGCGCCGGGCGCGGGCGCGGATCTGCTCCACCGCCTCCTCGCCCGAGATATAGGCCACCCGCGCACCGCCCAGGGCCGCCTTGGCCGTCACCTCCAGCAAGAGCGTGGACTTGCCCACGCCGGGGTCGCCGCCCAGCAGGATGGCCGAACCGGGCACGATCCCGCCGCCGCACACCCGGTCGAATTCCGCCACGCCGGTCACGATGCGGGGCGGCTCGGGCGTGTCGGATTGCAGCGTCTCGAACGTCAGGCCCCGACCGCGCGCGGTGGCGGCGGGCTTCAGCGCGCCCGGCGGGGCGGATCGGCTCTCCTCGACGATGCAGTTCCACTGACCGCAGGCGCCGCATTGCCCGGCCCATTTACCGTGCACCGCCCCGCAGGACTGACAGACGTAGATCGCACCATCCCTGGCCATCCGTGCTGTGTAGCAGAAGCGGGGCTGGAAAGGGCAGGGCGGACGATCAGGCCTGCGACCGTTAATGACGTGCGCGCCCGATGCGGCGAATTCGCGGATGACGCGAGGCGGCGAATGGACGATGGTGCGCTGCTTGAGGTGTTTAAAGGAGGGCTGAACCCCATGACCCAATCACCGATCGAGGGCCAGGCTTCGCTGGTCGACAGGGCCAGGAACATCCTGTTCTCGCCCAGGGCGGAATGGGCGCGCATAGACGGCGAGCGCGCCACCGTCCGCTCGATCTATGTTCCCTATGTGCTGGTTCTGGCCGCCATAGGACCGCTGGCCATGCTGATCGGCGGGCAGGTGTTCGGCTACGGCGCCTTCGGGGTGCATTTCCGGCCGACCCTGATGTCCGGCCTGGTGACGGCGGTGGTCGGCTACGGTTTGGCTTTGGCGGGCGTGTTCGTCCTGGCCCTGGTGATCGAGGCGCTGGCGTCCAGCTTCGGCGGGACCCGGGATCGCATCCAGGCCCTCAAGGTGGCGGCCTACGCCTCCACCGCCGCCTGGCTGGCGGGGATCTTCCAGATCTTCCCGCAACTGGCGATGCTGGGGATTCTCGGGCTCTACAGCCTCTATCTGCTCTACCTCGGCCTGCCGGTGCTGATGAAGGCGCCGGCCGACAAGGCGCTGGGCTACACCGTGGTGACGGTGATCGTCGCCATCGTGCTGTGGATCGTCATCGGCGCGCTCACCACGGCGGTGACCGGAACCCTGACGCGCGGCGCCAATATGGGCGGCGCCTTCGGTTCAGGCGCGGCGACCGTGACCCTGCCGGGCGGGGAGCGTGTCGAGACGCGCGGGCTGGAGGACGCCGCCCGCCGCATGGAGGAGGCCAGCGCCCGCATCGCCGAGGGCCGGACGACGCCGGTGGCGGCGCCCGCCGATCTGGCGGCCCTGCTGCCCGCCTCGGTGGCCGGTCTGAACCGCGTGTCGCTGGAAAGCGAGACCAGCGGCGTGGAGGGCATGAGCGCCAGCGCCGCCGAGGCGGTCTATGAGCGCGGCGACGCGCGCATCACCCTGACCGTCGCCGATCTGGGCGACATGGCCGTGCTGGGCAACCTGGCGGGCGCCCTGGGGGTGCAGTCCTCGCGTGAGGATGACGACGGCTATGAGCGCATCGGCCGGGTCGACGGCCGTATGACGAAGGAATCCTGGAACCGTTTGTCCCGCCAGGGCGAATACAGCGTCATGGTCGCCGATCGCATGCAGGTCCAGGCCGAGGGCTCGAACGTGGACATGAACGACCTCAGGGCCGCCGTGAACGGCGTGGACTTCCGTCGTCTCGAGCGGATGGCGCGCTGAGGCCGCTCACCCGCCGGAATAGACGCGCGGGACGCGGGGCGTGATCGAGGTCAGCAGTTCATAGGCGATGGTTCCGGCCGCCGCCGCCTGATCGTCGATGAGGCGATTCGGGCCGAACAGTTCGGCCCGGTCGCCTACCGCCACGTCCGCCCCGGTCACGTCCACCGCGATCACGTCCATGGACACCCGCCCGACGATGGGGCGAAGGGCGCCGTTCAGCCAGACCTGCCCCCCCGGCGACCAGGACCGCAGCAGGCCGTCCGCATAGCCCGCCGCAACCGTGGCGACCACGCTGTCGCGCGGCGCCGTCCAGCCGGCGGAATAGCCCACCGTTTCGCCCGCGAGCGCCGGCCGCACCTGCACCACCTCGGCGCTCAGGGCCGCCACCGGGCGGATGCGCGGATGGGGCCTGCCTTCCGGCCCGCCGCCATACAGCGAAATGCCCGTGCGCACGGCGTCGAAGGCGAAGTCCGGCCCCAGGAAGCAGCCGCCGGAATTGGCGAACGAGCGGATCGCGCCGGGGTATCCGGCGACGGCGGCGTCGAAGGCGTCGCGCTGGCGCCGGTTCATGGGATGGGCCGGTTCGTCGGCGCAGGCCAGGTGGCTCATGACCAGCGCCAGCCCCTCGAACGGTTCGGGCGCGTCCTCGGGCCGGAAGCCCAGCCGGTTCATGCCGGTGTCGATCTGCAACCCGCAAGGCCCGCCGCCCGCCGCGCGCCATGCGCGAAGCTGTTCGCCGTGATTGAGGATCGGCCGCAGGTCCGCCGCCTTCAGGTCCGCCGCCGCGTCGCCGTGACAACCGTCCAGCACATGGATCACCGGCTCGCCGCCCAGCGCCCGGCGCAGCGCCAGCCCTTCGGCCGCCCGCGCCACGAAGAAGGTCCGCGCCCCCTCGGCCATCAGCCGCCGGGCCACGGCGGCGGCGCCCAGCCCATAGCCGTCGGCCTTGACCACCGGATGCACCGGCGCGCCGGACACGGCCCCCAGCGCATGGAAATTGTGGGCGAGGGCGTCCAGGTCGACGGCGAGCGTGGCGGGGGCGAGCATCCGCTCCTTATGCCGCAAGATTCCTGCGTTTGAAGGGGGCGGCGAGGATTTCCGTCTTTTCCGCTGCGCCCAGACCCCGGTTTCGCGCGGTCCACTGCCGTTTCCGGCAAGGTTTTCAGCCCTGATCGACGCTGTTTTCGCCCGCCCGTTCGGGGCCGCCTATGCTGGCTCCGATTGCACGGAAACCGGACGAAAGGACGCTCATCAGACTCCAAAGTTGGACTGTTTTTTCGTCCAGGAGTCCAACGTCAGCGGGGATCATACCGCCCTTCATGGGCCAGGTTGCCGAACCGCGTCGTGTCCTCGTCGAACGACAGCTTGACGATGCCGATGGGGCCGTGGCGCTGCTTGCCGATGATGACCTCGGCCTGGTGGCGCAGGCGGTCCATGTCCTCCTGCCATTTCAGGTGCTCCTCCGAGCCTTCGCGCGGCTCGGCGCGGCTCAGGTAGTAGCTTTCCCGATAGACGAACATGACGCAGTCCGCGTCCTGTTCGATCGAGCCGGATTCGCGCAGGTCCGACAGCTGCGGCCGCTTGTCCTCGCGGGACTCCACCTGGCGCGACAGCTGCGACAGGGCGATGATCGGCACCGACAGCTCTTTCGCAAGAGCCTTGAGCCCGCCGGTGATCTCGGAGACTTCCTGCACCCGGTTTTTCTGGCTGGCGCCTTCGCCCGTGGTGACCAGCTGCAGATAGTCGACGATAATCAGGTCCAGCCCGTGCTCCATGCGCTTGAGCCGGCGCGCGCGGGCGGCCAGCTTGGCGATGCTGAGACCGCCGGCGGCGTCGATGTAGAGCGGGGATTCGCCGATCTCGGCGGCGGCGTCGCGGATGCGGCCGTAATCCGAGGCGTCGATCTCGCCCTTCCTTAGCCGGTCCGACGACACGCCCGACGCATCGGCCAGGATCCGCATGGCCAGCTGCTCGGCGCTCATTTCCAGCGAATAGAACGCCACCACCCCGCCCGACACCGTCTTGCGCCCCTCCGGCGTCGGCTCCCAGCGATAGTTCCGCGCCACATTGAAGGCGACGTTGGTGGCGAGCGCAGTCTTCCCCATCGAGGGTCTTCCGGCCAGGATCAGCAGGTCGGACGGGTGCAGCCCGCCCAGCTTCTGGTCCAGGTCGTCCAGGGACGTGGCCAGGCCCGCCAGCTTGCCGTCGCGCTGATAGGCCTCGCCCGCCATCTCGACCGCGCCGGCCAGGGCCTGGCTGAAGCTGATGAAGCCGGACGACGGCTGGCCCGTCTCGGCCAGCGAATAGAGCGACTGTTCGGCGGACTCGATCTGGTCCATGGCCGGCGTCTCGGGGTCCGGCGCCTCCTTGATGATGTCGCCGCCGATGCGGATCAGGTCGCGGCGCAGCGCCAGGTCATAGACCACCCGCGCATAGTCCGGGGCGTGGGCGCCCGGCGGGGCCCGGTCCACCAGGTCGGCGAGGTAGCGCAGGCCGCCGAATTCCTGGAACGCCGGGTCGCCCTTGAAACGCTCCATCAGGATGGTGGGCTCGGCCAGCAGCCCCTGGCGGATGTGATCCTCGACGGCGTCGAACAGGCGCTGGTGGAACGGTTCGTAGAAATGGCTGCCGCGCAGGCGGTCCGACAGGCGCTCGAACACCGCATTGTCGAACATCAGCGAGCCCAGCAGCGCCTGCTCCGCCTCCAGGTTGTGGGGCAGGGCGGCCACGGGCCGGGCGTCGGAAGGAAGGGGGGCGAGCGCGTTCATGGGGCTTAAGGGTTTAAGCCTGTCACCCGCCTGCGTCAGGGCCGGTCGCCCAGATGGATGGGGATAGTCCCCTGGGTCTGTGGATGGTCCCTCGCCACATGCGAAACGGCGCGGAAGTCGCCTTCCGCGCCGCGCCGTTCATCTCGCGCCCGTCTCAGGAGGGATAACGGACCGGGCTCGGGACGATCACCAGTTCAGCGACAGGCGGGCGTAGGCGTAGCGCCCGTTGAAGCCGAACGGAGAGTAGAAGGGGAAGCCCAGCACGCCGCTGCTGTTCAGGGCGGCGGGGACGTAGTCCGGATATTCGTCCAGGACGTTGTCCACCCCGATGGCCAGGGCGACCCGGTCGGTGAACCGGTAACGGCCTTCCAGATCGATCACCGTCTTGTCGCCGGTGAAGATGTCGTTGGCCGGGGTGTTGGACGGCTGCACCACCCCGCCATAGTAGGTGGCCCGCGCCGTCGCGCCCCAGCGATCCAGGCTCCAGTTGGTCGACAAGGCGACCTTGGTGTCGGGCGTGCCTTCCTGGATGCTCTCGATGCGGCTGCGGCTGAACAGCAGCGGCACGGGGTTCAGGACCGACGAGGAGTTGGGCAGAGCCGTCACCTCGGTGTCGTTGAAATTGGCCGCCAGGGTGAAGTCGAAATCCCCCGCCGCGTTCGTCGGCAGGCGATAACGCGCCACCACGTCGACGCCTTCGGTGATCGTGTCGACCCCGTTCAGGAAGAAGCGCGCCGACTGGACGCCGAACGGGTCCAGCAGGGCCCGGACCTGCGGGCTGAAGTTGCGGTTGATGAGTTCGGACAGGGCGATCTGGTTGTCGATCTCGATGCGGTAGGCGTCCACCGACAGGTCGAAATTCCCCGTGCGCCAGACCAGGCCCGCCGACAGGTTCAGCGACTTCTCCGGCTCGAGATCCCATGCGCCCAGCGCCCTGGCGATGGCGCTGGAGGCGGGGAAGGTGCCGGTCTCGACGATGGCGCCGTCCTGGATCACCGACGAGGTGGAGGTGAAATGCTGCTGCTGCAGCGACGGAGCGCGGAAGCCGCTGGAGACCGTGGCGCGCAGGGCCAGGTCCGGGGTGAACTCATAGCGGGTCGACAGCTTGCCGGTGGTCACATTGCCGAAGTCGGAATAGTCCTCGACCCGCACGGCTCCGGCCAGACGCCAGCGGTCGGTCAGGGGAATGTCGGCCTCCACGAAGGCGGCGAAGGCGTCGCGGTCCACGTCCACTTCGTTGGAGGGCTGGAAGCCGGGGAACCCCTGGGCGCCGCCGGCCAGGGCCGTGTTGCCGCCCAGCGGACCGCGATCATAGGATTCCGGCTGGCCGGCGATGATCTCATAGGTTTCGCGGCGTCCCTCCAGGCCCCAGCTCAGGGTCAGGGGATCGGATCGGCCGATGTCGAAGCCCCGGCTGAACTCGGCGCCGTAAACCAGCTGCCCATAGATCAGGCCGCCGGAATCGAAGCTGGTGGGCGAGGCTGCGCCATAGGTCGAGTTCAGGCTGTCCTCGGTCCGGAACTCCAGATCGTTCTGACCATAGGCGACGCGGAAGTCCGCGCTCCAGCCGGCCAGCTCGCCGCGCACGCCGCCGGCGACCGAGAGATCCTGCGAGTTCACCGCGATCTTGGGCAGGAACCCGTTCGGATGGATGGTGGGGACGCTGTTCACATTGTCGGGACGGCGCGGGAAGGCGGCGCTTTCACTGTCGCGGTTCTGATAGCCGGTCCAGCCGTAGGCCTCCCATCCGGCGCTCAGGGGGATCCCGGCGTTGGCGAAGACCGTCCACTGTTCGACCTCGGGGTCGCCCAACCGTGCGGTGATCGAGCCCGCCGGAACCACGCTGGGGTTCGGATCGAAGTCCGAGCGGTTGGTCGGATCGCGCTGGAGGTATTCGGCCGAAACCGTCAGATAGCCGTCGCCGAGCGGCAGGCCCTGCCAGCCGGCCACGGTGACGGTCTGGCCGTCGCTCTCGTCACGCTCGCCGCGCGCGGTCTCGACGGTGGTCAGATACTGGCCATAGGTGACGCTGGCGCCGCCGCCGGACGAGGCTTCGCGCAGGCGCAGGTTCACCACCCCGGCGATGGCGTCCGAGCCGTACTGGGCCGAGGCGCCGTCGCGCAGCACCTCGACCCGGTCCAGGGCGCCGGAGGGAATGGCGTTCAGGTCCACCGCGGCCGAGCCCCGGCCCACCGAGCCGTTGACGTTGACCAGGGCCGAGGCGTGGCGGCGCACGCCGTTGACCAGCACCAGCGTCTGGTCCGGCGACAGGCCGCGCAGGGTCGCCGGGCGGATGGAGTCGGTGCCGTCGGTCACCGACGGACGCGGGAAGGTGAGGGCGGGCACGGTCTGGGCCAGGGCGGCGGCGAACTCCGTGGTGCCGCGCTGCTGCAGGGTCTCGGCGGTGATGACGTCCACCGGCGCCAGGCTCTCGAAGCGGGAGCGGCCCTGGACGCGGGCGCCGGTGACGATGATCTCGTCGACGATGACGGGATCGGCGGACTGGGCCTGAGACTGGGCCTGAGACTGGGCCTGGGCGGGGGCGCCGGCGGCGAACAGGGCGGCGGCGGAGGCCGAGGCGGTCAGGAGGATTCGGGTGGATCGGGTCATGGAACAGATCTCTCGATGATGAGGGCGTGCGTGAGGATGCGGCCGCTGTGTGCAGGGGCGCGGATTTTCAGACTGAAACGATGGGAACAGGCCGTCCGGCCTGCGGGTCAGACGGACAGGTCGTGGTCCGGGCCGCGACATCGGCGGCGAAGGCGACGGGGAGGCATCGCATGGGCTCCTTTGCGCCGGACGCGGATCGTGCGGCGAGCCCTGGATAATGAGATGTGGCGGAAATCGTTCAAGACGGCGCCACACGAGAAATTCTGGCCGCCGCCGCAGTTTTTCTCGTCCCGGCTCTTTGCCGGAAAGAGAAAGGCTGTTCTCACATCAGGTGTTGGTGTTGTTTCCCCCTCATCCGCTCATCCCGGCGAATGCCGGGATCCAGATGGCGTAGCTCGATCTTCGGCAAGGCGAGGCGCGACAGGCTTTCCAGCCGCCCGCGCCTTATGATCTGGACCCCGGCATTCGCCGGGGCGAGCGGATGAGTGGTAAGCCAACGCTCACACTTGACGTGAAAACAGCAAAGAAAAAAGGGCGCAAGTCGCCTCGCGCCCCTTCAGGAATTCTCATCGCGCATGGCGATGGATGTCGAGGGTCAGACCTCTTCGACGTAGGCGATCTCCTGCTGGCCGGCGCCGCCTTCCAGCAGATCCTTGGCCTGTTCCTCGGCGGCATGACGCTCGTCGTCGAACCGGCTGGCGATCACGTCCTCGCCCTTGGCCTGGCGCTCGGCTTCTTCGGCGGAGCGGGCCACGTTGATCTTGACCGTGGCGCGGACCTCGGGGTGCAGGCGGACCAGCACCTCGTGAACGCCCAGGTTCTTGATCGCGGTGTTCAGGACCACCTGCGAACGTTCGATCTTGCCGCCTTCGGCCTGGATGGTCTCGGCCACGTCGCGGGCGGCCACCGAACCGTACAGATGGCCGGTTTCGCCCGCCTGACGGATCAGGGCATAGGTCTGGCCGTCGATCTTGTCGGCGATCTTCTGGGCCTCGGCCTTGTTCTTGTCGTTGCGGGCCTCGATGGCGACGCGTTCGATCTCGAAGGCCTTCAGGTTGGCTTCCGTGGCCCGACGAGCCTTGTCGCGGGGCAGCAGATAGTTGCGGGCGAAGCCGTCCTTGACGGTGACGACGTCGCCGATGGCGCCGAGGTTCTCGACGCGCTCAAGCAGAACGACCTTCATCTTACTTCACCACATAAGGCAGGAGGGCCAGATAGCGGGCGCGTTTGATGGCCTTGGCCAGTTCGCGCTGCTTCTTCTGAGAAACGGCGGTGATGCGCGAGGGCACGATCTTGCCGCGTTCGGAGACGTAGCGCTGCAGCAGCTTCACGTCCTTGTAGTCGATCTTCGGCGCGTTTTCGCCCGAGAACGGGCAGACCTTGCGGCGACGATGGAAGGGGCGGCGGGCCGGGCCGGAGCCGGCCGGAGCGCCCGGGGAGGGAGCAGTCGTATCGGTCATGATCCGGTTCCTTATTCGGCCGCAGCCGCGGGGGCGGCGGGAGCGTTGTCGTCGGAGCGCGGCGTCGAACGCTCGCGTTCACGCTCGCGGCGAGCCAGCAGGGGCGACAGCTCCAGGTCCAGCTCGTCCACGCGGACGGTCAGCCAGCGCAGGACATCCTCGTTGATGGACAGCTGACGCTCGACCTCGGCCATGGCGGCGGGCGGGGCGTCGACGGCCAGCAACGAATAGTGCGCCTTGCGGTTCTTCTTGACCCGATAGGTCAGGTTGCGCAGGCCCCAGTATTCGATCTTGGCGACCGAGCCGCCGTTTTCCTCGATCAGACCCTTGATGGTGTCGTTGAGGGCTTCGGCCTGTTGCGCGCTGATGTCCTGGCGCGACATGACCGTGTGCTCGTAAAGAGCCATGCAGTCGTCTCCCTTTATGGGCGTCGGCGCGGGCGGTCCGGGTAAGTCCAATCCCACGATGGCTCCTGGCGCGGCGGCCGGGATGACTTCCCGAACCCTTTGGAGCTCCACGCCAGGACCGAAGCCCTGGAAAGCGCGGGCCTATAGGGGAAAAGGGGCGAACAGGCAAGGGCGGCGGCGAAATGGGGCGCTGGGGCGAGAAGGCCGGGACGCGCGGGCGCTCGGTTCCTTCTTGTCCTCATGAACGGTCACTCCACCCGCACGCCCTCTCGGGCGCATTCTTCCGCGATCCGGGATTCCCTGGGCATGGTATTGCGGAATCTGTTTCGAGGGCGCACGGCTGGAGCGCTCAGCCGTCATTTGAGCGGCGCAACGACGTCGCAGGAGGAAAGCGTGAAGGTCGTCGTTCTGGGGGCGGGCGTGATCGGGGTCAGCGCGGCGTGGGCGCTGGCGCGGGCCGGGCATGAGGTGACGGTGATCGAGCGGCGGGAAGGCCCGGCGCTGGAGACCAGTTTCGCCAACGCGGGTCAGGTGTCGCCCGGCTATTCCGCGCCCTGGGCCGGGCCGACGATTCCGTCAAAGGCCCCGCGCTGGCTTCTGATGCGTCATGCGCCGCTGATCCTGCACCTGGCGGTGGACGGGGCCATGGCGGCCTGGGTCCTGGCCATGCTGCGGAACTGCACGCCGGGCCGCTATGCGCTGAACAAGGGCCGCATGGTGCGGCTGGCCGAATACAGCCGCGACCGGCTGAAGGCCCTGCGCGCCGAGACGGGCATCGAATATGACGGCCGCCAGCAGGGCACCCTGCAGCTGTTCCGCACCGCCAAGCAGCTGTCCGACGCCGACAAGGACGTGGCGGTGCTGAAGGCGGAGGGCGTGCCGTTCGAGCTTCTGGACCGCGAGGGCTGCATCCGGGCCGAACCGGGGCTTGGGGCGTCGGACGTGGATTTCGTCGGCGGTCTGCGCCTTCCGGGCGACGAGACGGGCGACTGCAAGATATTCACCGAGCGACTGGCGGCCATGGCGGCGGGACTGGGCGTGATCTTCCGCTATGGCGAAACGGTGCGGGCCATCGAGACGGACGGCGGGCGCGCGACCGGCGTGGTCACGGATCAGGGGCGTCACGAGGCCGATGCGGTCTTGGCGGCGATGGGCTCCTACACCCCTGCGCTGGTGCGGCCGCTGGGCGTGCGGCTGCCGGTCTATCCGGTGAAGGGATACTCCATCACGGCGGACATCGTGGACGCGGACCGCGCGCCGGTCTCGACCGTGATGGACGAGAGCTACAAAGTGGCGATCACCCGGCTGGGCGACCGCATCCGCGTGGGCGGCATGGCCGATCTGGCCGGGTTCGACTACAGCCTGCCGCCGCGTCGCCGCGCGACGCTGGAGCATTCCGCAGGCAGCCTGTTCCCCGGCGCGGGGAACCTGGAAGGCGCCAGCTACTGGAGCGGCCTGCGCCCCATGACGCCGGACGGCACGCCGGTGGTGGGGCCAACGCCGGTGAAGGGGCTGTATCTCTCGACCGGCCACGGCACCCTGGGCTGGACCATGGCCACCGGGTCGGCCCAGGTGATCGCCGACCTGATAAGCGGACGCGAGCCCGAGATCGAGGCGGGCGATCTGGGGCTGGCGCGCTACGGCGCCGGCGCTTCCTGAGCCGTTTCGGCCGGATCCGCCTGGACCATGGGCGCGCCGCCCGTGGGCGCCACGCGCCACACCACGTTCCCCAGGTCATCGGCGATGAACAGGGCGCGGCTGCGGGGATCGAACAGGACGCCGACGGGCCGGCCGCGGGTCTGACCGTTGTCGGTCAGGAAGCCGGTGACGAAATCAACCAGTTCGCCGGAAGGCCGCCCATCCTGGAACGGCGCCCAGACCACCTTGTAGCCGGACAGATCCTGGCGGTTCCAACTGCCGTGCATGCCGATGAAAGCGCCCTGGCTGAACGGCCCGCCGAAGCCGCCCTCGGTGACGAAATGCAGGCCCAGCGACGCCACATGGTTGCCCAGGGCGAAGTCCGGGGTGAGGGCGCTCTCCACCAGGTCCGGCCGCTGGGGCCGCACGCGCGGGTCGACGTTCTGGCCCCAGTAGCTGTAGGGCCAGCCATAGAAGCCGCCGTCCTGCACCTGGGTCAGATAGTCGGGGACCAGTTGCGGCCCGATCTCGTCGCGCTCATTGACCACGGCCCACAGGGCGCTGGTGGTCGGTTCGATGGCCAGGGCGGTGGGGTTGCGGATGCCGCGCGCGATGGTGCGGCGCGCGCCGGTTTCGCGGTCGATCTCCCAGATCACCGCGCGCTCCTCCTCCATGGCCAGGCCGCGTTCGCCCGCGTTGGAGTTCGAGCCGATGCCCACATAGAGGAATTGGCCGTCGGCGCTGGCGGTCAGGGCCTTGGTCCAGTGGTGGTTGAGCTGTCGGGGCAGCAGGGTGACCATCTCGGCGGGCGCGGTGATCCGCGTCTGGCCCGCCTGATAGGGGAAGCGCACCAGGGCGTCCTGCTCGGCCACATAGAGATAGCCGTCCACATAGGCCAGGCCGTAGGGCGCGTTCAGGTCCTCGACCAGAATGGTGGTCTGTTCCGGCGTGCCGTCGCCGTCGGCGTCACGCACCAGGGTGATGCGGTCGCCCCCGCCCACCGATGACCGGCCCATCTTCTTGATGAAGGTGGCGATCACGTCCTTGGGCCGCAGGGCCGGGGCATAGCCGCCGGAGCCCTCGGCGATCAGCAGGTCGCCGTTGGGCATCATCAACATCTGGCGCGGAATGCGCAGGTCCGACGCCACGACCGAGATGGTGTAGCCCTCCGGAACGGTCGGCAGTTCGCCCTCCCACGCCGCCGGGGTGGCGATGCGCATGGGGGGAACCAGGGTCTGATTCACATCCGGCAAATCCGGATTCGGCCCCGTTTCCTGCAGGTTCGGATCGCTGGGGCTGCCGCAGGCGGCCAGCGCCAGGGCCATGGCGGCCGTGCCGAGAAGTCGTCTCACCATTGCGCGCTCTCCCTGGAAACGAGGCCGGAATGCAGAATCCAGCCCGCGATCAGGGCCAGAAGGGTGCAGAGGATCGACAGGGTCACGCCCGTCGCGCCCACGGAGGCCCAGCCGTCATGGCTGTGATGAAAGGCGTTGAACAGGCCTAGGACCCACATCAGGGCGACGACGCCCAGATAGATCCATCGCCACAGGGCGGCTCCGGATCGACGCCCCAGCACCGCCGCCGCCAGAGCCCAGGCCAGGACCAGCCCGCCGAACAGCTCACCGCCCGCGATCAGCCACGAGGCGAAGTTCGACCACTGGATTTCGGCAGTGTTCACATAGGTGATGTCGAAGATCATCGCCCAGCCGAAAGACGCCATGGCGAAAGCCAGAAGAATGGAATGCAGCGGATAAAGCCACTGACGTTCGGCTTGTGGACCTAGGATCATTTTCAGCTCCTGAACAACGCCTGGACCACAGGCTGGGACCCGCTGAGGACAAGTCAATTCGGGTTTGCGGTCACCCCCGCCGTGCGGATCGGTCCGGCACAGCAAAGCCAGACCGTCTTGCCGTAATACGTGACTTCGGATTTGGTTTCGAAACGGAGCGAAGAGACGGCGCATCGCCTCTTGCCAAGTCCGGGCGCCAGCCCCAGGTTCCGCGGCCCTTCGCCTGAGCCCTTTCCCGCGCCCCCCGATGACCGCCCTCATCCGACCCGAAACCCGCGCCGATCTGCGCGAGCTGCTGAACCTGGCCTGGCCGGTGGTGCTGGCGCGCATCGGCATCATGACCATGGGGCTGACCGACGCCGTCGTGGTGGGGCGCTACGCCGCGCGCGAGCTGGCGCTGCATTCGCTGGCGTGGGCGCCGACGTCGGTGTTCCTGACCACCGCCGTGGGCCTCTTGATGGGCGTCCAGGTGATGACCGCGCGCCTGATCGGCCAGGGCCGCCGCGACGAGGTCGGCGGGGTGCTGAGGCGCGGCGTCGTCTATTCCCTGCAACTGGGCGTGGCGGCCATGCTGGCGCTGGTGCTGGCCGGGCCGTGGGCCCTGGCGCGCATGGGGCTAGAGGACGGGCTGGGCCAGGACGCGGCGCCGGCCCTGGTCATCTTCGCCGTGTCGCTGCCGTTCTATCTGGTCTCGGTGGCCTGCCAGTTCTTCCTCGAGGCGCTGTCGAAGCCCCGGCCCGGCATGTGGGCCATGTGGATCGCCAACGGCCTGAACATCGCCCTGAACGTCTGGCTGGTGCCGGGGACGTCCGGCCTGCCGGTGGACGGGGCCGCAGCCTCGTCCTGGGCCACCTTCGGCGCGCGCGTCGCCCTGGCGGCGTTCCTGATCGTTTATATCGCGCGCCTGCCCGAGGCGCGGGCGCTGGGCGTGTTCCGGCGGCCCCGCAAGGACCCCGCCGCCGCGCGCGAACAGATGAAGGTAGGGGCCGGGGCGGGGGCGTCCTATTTCATCGAGGTGGGCGCCTTCGCGGCCATGAGCCTGGTGGCCGGATGGCTGGGCGGGCTTCAGGTGGCGGCCTGGGCCATCGTCATCAACATTTCGGCCATCGTGTTCATGGGGCCGATGGGCCTGTCGGCGGCGACCGGCGTGCTGGTCAGCCGCGCGTTCGGGGCGGGCGACCGCGCGGGCGTGATCCGGGCGGTGGTGCTGGGCCTGGGCGTGACGGCGGCCCTGACCCTGATGGTGGCCCTGGCGGTGTGGCCGGGTGCGCGGCTGCTGGCGGGGGCCTATACGTCGGAAGGCGCGCTGCTGGCCCTGGTGGTTCCGGCCCTGATCCTGGCGACCCTGTTCTTCGTGGCCGACGGCATCCAGGTGGTGGCGGCCCAGGCCCTGCGTTCGGCCGCCGACGTGTGGTGGCCCACCGTCATGCATGTCTTCAGCTATGGGGTGGTGATGATGCCGCTGGGCTATGTGCTGGCCCACCCCCTGGGCCTCGGCGTCAACGGCATCGTGCTCAGCGTCATCATCGCCAGCCTGATTTCCGCGACCCTGCTCAGCGGCCGCCTGGTGCGGGTGACGCGGCGGATGCCGGGGTGAATGAGCCCCATTCCACACCCGTCATTCCCGGCCCCCGGGTCGCGCCGCTGGCGCGGCCCGCCCGGGACAAGCCTGTGCCGGGAACCCATAGGCACGGAACGTTCCGGACTCGCCTTGGCCTTTCGGAGCGTATGGATCGCCGGGACAGGCCCGGCGATGACGAAGACATATGAGTCCTCTTAGCCCTTCGCGGCGGGCTTTTTCGCCGCCTTCTTCTTGGCCGGGGCCTTCTTCGCCGCCGCCTTCTTGACCGGGGCCTTGGCGGCCTTGGCGGCCAGCAGGGGGAGGGCGGCCTCAAGGGTCAGGTCCTCGGGCGCGGTTCCCTTGGGCAGGGTGGCGTTGATCTTGCCGGACTTCACATAGGGACCGTAGCGGCCGGCCATGACGTGGACCGGCTCGCCGGTTTCGGGATGAGCGCCCAGATCCTTCAGCGGCGTCATCGCCCCGCCGCGCCCCGCGCCCCGGCTGGCGCGCTTTTCGGCCAGCAGGGCCACGGCCCGGTTCAGGCCCACATCGAACACCTCCTCGATGTCCGACAGGTTGGCGTAGGTCCCGTCGTGGGCCACGAAGGGGCCGTAGCGGCCCAGGCCCGCCGTGATCGGCTTGCCGTCCTCAGGATGCGCCCCGACCTCGCGCGGCAGGCGCAGCAGGCGCAGGGCCTTCTCCAGGTCGATGGAGGCGGGCGACCAGCCCTTGGGCAGGGACGAGCGTTTCGGCTTGTCCGCGCCTGGCGGCGTGGTCTCCACATAGGGGCCGAAGCGGCCGATCTTCAGATGGACGGGCTGGCCGGTCTCCGGGTCGAGGCCCAGTTCGCGGTCGCCGCCGCCGTTCCCGTTCGCCTCGGCCGCGTCGGGCGAGGCCACCGGCCGGGTGAACCGGCATTCGGGATAGTTCGAACAGCCGATGAAGGCGCCGAAACGGCTGGTCTTCAAGCTGAGGCGCCCGTCGGCGCAGACGGGGCATTTGCGCGGGTCGGTTCCATCGCCCTTGTCGGGGAAGATGTGCGGCCCCAGGGCCTCGTTCAGATGGTCCAGAATGGCGGTGGTGCGCAGCTCACCCGCCGCCTGGGTCGCGGCGTGGAAATCCTCCCAGAACCGGCGCAGCAGCACCTTCCAGTCCAGGTCGCCCGCCGACACCTCGTCCAGCTGGGTCTCCAGGGCGGCGGTGAAGTCGTATTCGACCCAGCGGGCGAAGAACTGCTCCAGGAAGGCGGTGACCAGGCGGCCCTTGTCCTCGGGATAGAAGCGGTTCTTGTCCATGCGGACGTATTCGCGGTCGCGCAGGGTGGTCAGGATCGAGGCATAGGTGGAGGGCCGGCCGATGCCCAGCTCCTCCAGCTTCTTGACCAGGGTGGCCTCGGAGTAGCGCGGCGGCGGTTCGGTGAAATGCTGTTCGGTTCTAATGGCTTCCGTCTTCGCTTTCGCGCCTTCCTTCAGCGCGGGCAGGCGGCCGCCGTCGTCCTCGTCGTCCTCCGATCCCCTGGCGCGCTCGTCGCGGCCCTCTTCATAGACGGCGATGAAGCCGTCGAAGGCCACCACCTGGCCGGTGGCGCGCAGACCGGTCTGGCCGTCGGCGCTCTCGATCTCGACGGTGGTGCGGTCCAGGCGCGCCTGCTCCATCTGGCTGGCGACCATGCGCTTCCAGATCAGCTCGTAGAGGCGCTGCAGATCGCCATCCAGCCGCAGGCTGTCGGGGTGGCGCGTGATGTTGGTGGGGCGGATGGCCTCGTGCGCCTCCTGGGCGTTCTTGGCCTTGACCTTGTAGTGGCGGGGTTGATCGGGGACGTAGGCGGGTCCGAACCGCTCGCCGATGACCTCGCGCGCCTGGGCGATCCCCTCGGACGTCACATAGACGCCGTCGGTCCGCATGTAGGTGATGAGGCCGCCGGTCTCGTCCACGCCCTCATACAGTTTCTGGGCCGCCTGCATGGTGCGCTGGGCGGTGAAGCCCAGCTTGCGGGCCGCTTCCTGTTGCAGGGTCGAGGTGGTGAAGGGCGGCGAAGGCGAGCGCTTGACCGGCTTCTTCTCGATCGAGCGGATGGTCAGGGCCGCGCCCTCAATGGCCGCGCGGGCGGCCTGGGCGGTGGCCTCGTCGGTGATGTCCAGGCGCTGGACCCGCTTGCCCGCGTGCTTGACCAGTCGGGCGGTGAACGGCGGGCTGTCGGCGGTCAGGTCGGCCTCGACCGACCAGTATTCCTGGGCCCTGAACCGCTCGATCTCCATCTCGCGGTCCACGACGATGCGCAGGGCGACGGACTGCACCCGGCCCGCCGAGCGGGCGCCGGGCAGCTTGCGCCACAGCACCGGCGACAGGGTGAAGCCCACCAGATAGTCCAGCGCGCGGCGCGCCAGATAGGCCTGGACCAACTCCATGTCGATGTCGCGCGGCTGGGCCATGGCCTCCAGCACCGCCGACTTGGTGATGGCGTTGAAGGTGACCCGCTGGACGGTGGCGCCCTTGATCGCCTTCTTCCGGTTCAGCACCTCCAGCACGTGCCAGCTGATGGCCTCGCCCTCGCGGTCCGGGTCGGTGGCCAGGATGATGCGGTCGGACGTCTTGGCCGCCTCGGCGATCTCGGACAGGCGCTTGGACGCCTTGGCGTCCACCTCCCACGACATGGCGAAGTCCTCGTCCGGCTTCACCGAGCCGTCCTTGGACGGCAGGTCGCGCACGTGGCCGTAGGAGGCCAGGACCTTGTAGTCAGGCCCCAGGTACTTGTTGATGGTTTTGGCCTTGGCCGGGCTTTCGACGATGACGAGGTTCATGAGGCGCGGGGCTGGGAGGAGGGGAGCGCGAACGTGGTCAGCGCGGGCGGCGGTGTCAATCGCCAAGCTGATCGACGACGTCCTGGCCGAAACAAACGGCTGTTAATCTCGCTAATGGTGCATTATCTCTGAATTGACTACCTTAACGAGTGTCATGGGGTGGAGGGCACGATGCACAATCAACAGACGGCGCACAAGAACGCCGCCCGAAGCGAGCAGGACCGGCACGTCCGCACCTCGGACGATTTTCCAATTCGAGAATATATGGGCGCCATGGCGGCGGAGCTGGCGCAGATGGCGCGCTGGGACGGCGACGAAGAGCTGGGCCGCCTTCTGGACGCCGCCGCCGAAAGGGCGGGACGCCCGCCGGCCGGATAGAGCGAAATCGGTTCAGGTGGACGCAGTCCGCCGGAACCCAGATATTCGCTCAACTTGGAAACTGGACCATTGTTCTGAGTTCAGTCGATTCCGACTGAACTCAGAACAATGGTCTGGATCATGGCGAGGACGCCAGCCCTCCCGGCAACAGGACGGCGCGCCCGGCCAGGCTGAGCTCCAGCAGCGCCGCGTTGGCCTCGCCGATGGAAGCCCCCGCCGCGCGGGCCAGCTCGTCGCGCGGCGCCGGAACCGGCGACAGCAGGGCGGCCAGCCGTTCGATCAGATCGAGATCGGCGTCCACCGGCCCCGGCTCCCATTCGGGAGACGCGGGCTCAAGCAGGGTTCGAAGGCCGTTCAGGGCGGCCAGCACGTCTTCCACGCCTTCGCACAGCACGGCGCCCTGGCGCAGCAGGTCGTTGGGTCCCTTCGAGCGCGGATCCAGGGGCGAGCCGGGCACCGCGAACACCTCGCGCCCCTGTTCGCCCGCCAGCCGCGCCGTGATGAGGGAGCCGGAGCGCAGTTCGGCCTCCACCACGATCACGCCCTTGGCCAGGCCCGAGATGATGCGGTTGCGCCGAGGAAAATCGCGGGCCTGGGCGCGGGCGCCCATGGGGCTTTCCGAGATCACACAGCCGTGCTCGACCAGCCGGGCGTAGAGATCGCCGTGCTCGGACGGATAGACGTCGTCCACGCCGCCGCCCAACACCGCCACGGATCCGGTGGCCAGCGATCCTTCATGGGCCGCCGCGTCGACGCCCCGGGCCATGCCGGACACCACCGTCAGCCCCGCCTGTCCCAACCCCGCCGCCAGCCCGCGTGCGATCCGTTGTCCGCCCGCCGAAGCGATGCGGGCGCCGACGACGGCGACGGCGTCGCGTGACAGCAGGGTCGTGTCTCCGCGCGTCCACAGCAGGGGCGGGGGCGCGTCCAGGGCGGCCAGTTGCGGCGGATAATCCGGGTCGCCCAGCAGCAGCAGGCGCGCGTCAGCCGCCTCACCGGCGTTCAGTTCGGCCCGGATGACGTCTTCGGACGGGACGGCGTGGCCGCCGCCGCCCCGCCGCGCCAGATCGGGCAGGGCGTCCAGCGCCTCGCGCGCCGAACCGAACCGCTGCATCAGTTGTGAGAAGGCCACCGGGCCGACGCGGTCGGTGCGGGCCAGGCGCAGGCGGGCGAAGCGTTCGGCCTCGTCCGCCGCCGGTTTCACGCCGCCTTCGATCCGATACGGGGCTCGACCCCCTTCAGAAGCCGGCCGATGTTCTCGTGATGGCGGACCCAGATCAGCACCGCCGTGAACAGGCCGAGCGCCAGGATCGGTTTTGGCGCGGGAAGATTCAGGGCCGATAGCGGCAACAGGGCGTAGATCGGCGCGGCGGCCGAGGCGATCAGGGCGCCCAGGGACGAATAGCGGAACAGGAAGGCGACGATCAGCCAGGTGGCGGCGGCCATCAGCCCCAGGGGCCAGTGCGCGGCCAGCACCAGGCCGAAGAAGGTGGCCACGCCCTTGCCGCCCCTGAACTTCAGCCAGATGGGGAACAGGTGGCCCAGGAAGGCCGCGCCGCCCGCGACGGCGGCCGCCACGTCATCCTGAAACAGCCAGCGGGCGATCAGCAGGGCGGCGGCGCCCTTGCCCGCGTCCAGCACCAGGGTGGCCAGGGCCAGGTCCTTGCGGCCGGTCCTCAGCACATTGGTGGCGCCGATGTTGCCCGATCCGATGGCCCGCACATCGCCCGCCCCGCCCAGGCGGGTCAGGATGACGCCGAACGGAATGGAGCCCAGCAGATAGCCGCCCAGGGCGACGAGCCCCAGCGTCAGCATCGCCGGTCCGATCAGATCCTGCACGGCGCTTTCCCCTTAACGTGCGTCGTGGACGATGCGCCCGCCGACGATGGTGAGCAAGACCTTGCCCTGAAGCACGCGCCCGTCGAAGGGCGAGTTCTTGGACTTGGAGCGCAGCGTGTCGGCGTCGATCACCACCGGTGCGTTCGGATCGAACAGCACCAGATCGGCCGGGGCGCCCGCCGTCAATGCGCCCGCGTCCAGGCCCAGCAGGGCCGCCGGGCCGCTGGTCAGGGGGCGCAGGATGTCGATCAGGTCCAGCCCGGCTGCATGGTGCAGAGAAAGGGCGGCGGGCAGCAGGGTCTCCAGCCCCACGGCGCCGGGCGCGGCCTCGCTGAACGGGCGGCGCTTGTCCTCGGCCGGGGCGGGGGTGTGGGCCGAGGTGATGACGTCGATCAGGCCCTCGCGCACCGCCTCGATCAGCGCCTGCCGGTCGCTTTCGGGGCGCAGCGGCGGGTCCAGGCGATAGAAGGTGCGGTAATCGCCGATGTCGATTTCGTTGAAGCACAGATGGTTGATCGACACGCTGGCGGCGACCTCCAGCCCCCTGGCGCGGGCGCGGGCCAGGCAGTCCAGCGCCGCCTCGGTGGAGATCTGGTCGGCCAGGAACCGCGCGCCGGTCTGTTCCACCAGGGCCAGGTCGCGCTCAAGCTGGATGCGCTCGGCGATGGCGGGGGCGGCGGGCAGGCCCAGCCGCGTGGCCAGCTCGCCCGAGGTGGCGCAGGCGCCCGCCGACAGCCACGGATCGGCCGGGCGATGGGCGATCAGGGCGTTGAAGGCGGACGCATAGCTCATGACCCTTTGCAGGGTGCGGCTGTTGGCGATGACGCGGTCGCCGTCGGTGAAATAGAGGGCGCCGGCCTCGCTCATCAGGCCGATCTCGGCCATGCGCTCGCCGTCCAGCCCCTTGGTCACCGCGCCCGCCGCATGGACGTTGACCAGGTTCAGCGCCGCGCCCCGGCGGCGGATGAAGTCGATCATGGCCGGATCGTCCACGGCCGGATCGGTGTCCGGCTGGATTACGATGGTGGTCACGCCGCCCGCCGCCGCCGACAGGCTGGCGGACTTCAGGGTTTCTTTCGGTTCCGCGCCCGGTTCGCCCGTCTTGACGCGGATGTCGATCAGGCCGGGGGCGAGGACAAGGCCGCCCGCGTCGATGATCTCCACGCCTTCGGGCTGCTGGGTGGCCGCGCCGTGGACCACCTCGACGATGCGGCCGTCCTGGACCAGCACGGCGCCGGGGCCGTCATAGTCGTTCGCGGGATCGACCAGCCGGGCGTTGATGACGGCCAGGGCGCTCATGATCGATCCTCCCCCATAG
>JAEZCL010000237.1 GCA_023433585.1 Pseudomonadota bacterium | reverse complement strand
AGCGACTTTGAGAACTTGTATTCTTACCACTATCCCTTATATCAATCAAAAGAAAACAAGTTCTCCGGAGTCCCGAGCTATACCCATCACCATACTGACGAACTCTTTTTTAACAACCTCTATAAAGTGAATCCTTTTCTTTTCGCCGCCGCATCGGGTATGATCAAGTATAAATCCTGCAGTCCGCTGGAATAGGTGAGACTGCAGAGTCACGCGGCAAGGAGAATTCGAATGGACTATGATGTCGTCATCATCGGCGCCGGAACGGCCGGACTTATGGCTGCCATCGCCGCAGGCGAGCAAGGCGCGCGGACGCTGCTCTTGGACAAGGGCAACAAGCCGGGGCGCAAGCTGGGCATCTCCGGCGGCGGACGCTGCAATGTAACCAACGCGGGCGATACCGAGGAGATTATCCGCCACCTGCCCGGCAACGGACGGTTTCTGCACAGCGCCTTCTCCCGCTTCGGCAGTCGGGAGATCATCCGCTTCTTCGAGGAGTTGGGCATTCCCTTGAAGGAGGAGGACCGCGGGCGGATGTTTCCGGTGTCGGACAAAGCTTCCACGGTCGTCCATGCACTGGTGAACCGTGTGCGGCAGCTCGGGGTGGACATCCGGCTGCACTCGCCGGTTGCCGGAGTGAACTACGCGGAGGGCCGCGTCTGCGGCGTTGTTCTCGGCGGAGGCGAACGGATTACGGCCCGGACGGTCATCGTCGCCACCGGCGGCAAATCCGTGCCCAAGACAGGCAGCACCGGGGACGGCTACCGCTTCGCCGAGGCTGCCGGACACACCATCACGGAGCTGTACCCGACCGAGGTGCCTTTGACCTCGCGGGAGCCGCTGATCGCAAACCGCGAGCTGCAAGGGCTATCGCTTAAGGATGTAGCGTTGACCGTCTGGAATGCCAAGGGCAAAGCCGTCGTCACCCATGAGGGGGACATGCTGTTCACTCATTTTGGCCTGTCCGGTCCGGCGGCCTTGCGCTGCAGCCAATTTGTCGTCAAGGGCTTGAAGCAGACAGAGAGCGGCAGCGTGCGGCTGACCATTGATTTATATCCGTCCCAAACGCTTGGCGGGATTACGCAGCAATTGCAGCAGTTGGCCCAGAATGAGCCGCGCAAGGCGCTGAAAAACGCCCTCAAGCCCTTCGCGCCCGACCGGCTAATTCCGGTATTGCTGCGCTTCTCCGAAGTGGAGGAGGACGCCGTCTGTGCCCGCTTGCCGCACAAGGACTGGCAGCGGCTGGCTGAGACCTTCAAGGCCTTCCCGCTGTCCATTCACGGCACCTTATCGATTGAGGAGGCTTTTGTCACCGGCGGCGGAGTTGCGCTTAAGGAAATCGACCCGAAGACGATGGGCTCCAAGCGGATGCCGGGGTTGTACTTCTGCGGTGAGGTGCTTGATGTCCACGGCTATACCGGCGGCTACAACATAACGGCCGCCTTCGCCAGCGGCCACAGCGCCGGCACAGCCGCAGCGGAGGAAGCGCTTGGGGGTTAACCGCTGCTCCGCTCTCCGGTCTGCAACAAAAAAACCTGGCCTTGGGGAAACGGAAACCTCCGTTTCAGCCCAAGGCCAGGTTTTTTACAGCCGGCCATGTACGCTGACGCCGCCATTGCGGCGTATTATGTAAAGTCAGCCAATCTCCAGGTATTTCATCAGCTTTTCAATCATGCCCATGTACTGCTCATCATTGAAATAGGTACGATTGGGGTTTAGGTCAAACGGCCCGCCCCACAGCTCGCCGTCCTTGTATTTCGGTACGATATGAAAGTGGATATGGGGCATGGTGTCGCCGTACATGCCATAATTGATTTTGTCCGGCAGAAAAGCCTTCTCCATGGCGCTCGCCACTTTAACGATGTCCTCCATCAGCTTGGCCCGCGTCTCCTCGGCCAGGTGAAACAACTCGCGTTGATGATCATTCAGCACCACGACACAGCGGCCCAGGTAGCTCTGCTCCTTGTGAAGATACAGGGTCGACACACTGAGCTCGCAAATCTCGATCATCAGATGCTCCAGCCTCTCGTCCCGGCTGCAAAACACACATTCCCGTTGCATAAACAACCTCCTGCTTACAAGTCCATTCTATGATGTAGTCTCCATACTAACGAATTCTGCCGCGCTTGTCCATTCGGAAGGCGGCGAAGGTGCTGTACACCGAAGAGATCATGTAGCCGATAAAAGCCCCGCCCGGCAGCATGATAATCGCTTGAAACAAGGGCAACGCCGGAAACCACACCGCCGCCCCAATCAGGACGAAACCGGGCATAATCGTTACGTTCATGTAAGTGCGCATCGCCTGCATCAGCACCTCCGGCTTCCAGGCAAATAAACCGAGGAAAGAGCTGTCGGCGAAATCCGCCCATTGCAATTTAACGAAATAACAGAGGATAAAACCGGATAACACCCAGAGAATATTAAACAGAAAGCTGTCCGCCGGAGTGAGCCGGGTAAACAACATGCCTAATATGAAAATCAACACAATGGTCATGTACAGCCTCATCCGTGCGAAGCTGCGAAACAACACCTTGATCGCCGCTTCGCTGAGCCCGTTCGCTGCCGTACGCTTGCGGAACAACCGACCCGAATTGCGGAACAAAAAGGGACGGCGGCGGGGATACGAAGGCTTCTTGACGGCAAAGTCCCGAAGGATAATGGCGACGTATTTCAT
>JAEZCL010000233.1 GCA_023433585.1 Pseudomonadota bacterium | reverse complement strand
CGTTCTACTCGGCCTCGGGCGGGGCGGCTCGGGCCGCGCGCGTCACGAGGCGCTCGGCCGCGTCCAGGCCCCGTTCCGCCGCCTCGCGCTCGACCGCCTTGCGCGCGGCGTAGAGATCATAGTCGGCGCCATAAACGGCGGCCCCCAGCGAGGACAGCTCGACGATCCGGTCCATGCGGCGCAGCAGGTCTCGGTCATGGCTGACCACCACGGCGCCCCCGTCCCAGCCGCCGACGACCTCGGTGACGATGCGGCGCGCCTCGGCGTCCAGATGGTTGGTGGGCTCGTCCAGCAGGATCACGTCTGGCCGCGCCACCAGCAGGGCGGCCAGCCTCAGGCGCGTCCGCTCGCCGCCGCTGAGGCCCGCCGTGGGGCGCTCCGGACGCAAGCCCGCCAGGCCCACGCGGTCCAACGCCTCATCCAGCCGGTCCCGCAGCGTCCAGTCGGCGTCGTCGAAATCCTGGGGCGAGCCCTCGCCCGCGAGGATGCGGTCGATGAGGGCCAGCGGCTGGGCCACGCCCAGGACGTCCGCCGCCGTTTCGCCCAGTCTCGGGTCATGGCTCTGGGTCAGCAGCCCGATGGTCCCGGCGCGCGCGATTGCGCCCTCGGCAGGCGGTTGATCGCCCGAAATCAGGCGCAGCAGGGTGGACTTGCCCACGCCGTTCCTGCCCACCAGACCGGTGCGCTCGCGGCCTATGGCCAGGTTCAGATTGTCGAAGAGAAGCGTTCCGTCAGGCGCGCGGGCGGCGACGCTGTCGAGCGTCACGAATGCGGACGGGAATGGGAACGAGCTTGGGGCGGAGCGCGACATAGCCGATGGCCAGCGAGAGGGCGGAAAGGACGAAACCGATTTCCAGCGCGCTGATCATGACGAAGCCTCCTCATTAGGAACTCATCAATATGTAGGCGATCGAGGTGCATTTGCAACCGCGACGTCGCGTCCGTGGCGAGACGGGCCGGTTCTTCTAAAGCGGCAGCTCCAGCTCGCGCTCTCCGATCTCCGCCACCAGACGAAGGCGTCCGCCCTTGCGTTCGACGACGTTGCGCAGATTGGACAGGCGCACATCCGCCCGCGCCTCCATCTTGGAGACGTTCGACTGGGTGGTGTCCAGAAGGTCGGCCATTTCCGCCTGCGACAGGCCCAGAGCCTCGCGCAGGGCTTTGAGCGCCGAAACGCGCGTGCCGATGTCCGTCGCCAGTGCTTCGACATGGGCGTCCTGATCCAGAGACCATTTGGGCGTCCACGCCCTGGATTTCCGGGTTTTCAAACTTCGCTCCTTCGGCCCGAAGGCCATTGGGACCTCGATCATTCCAAGCTTACGACGATGATCGTGAAACCGGGCTGAACCTCAAGGGTCAGAACGCGGAAGCCCGATGGAAGATCAACGGGAACCCGCAAACTGACCACGCCGCCCAGATCCTTCCAGGCCGGCACGCCCTCCAACTCGTGACGGGTGACACCCATGCCTTCGGGGCCGCCGCGAGCGAGCCGGCGCTGGATCGCGTCCAGTTCAAATTGTCGATCGAGCGTCCATGACTCCAATTCTACAAAAAGCTCTTCGTCGAGCTCCACGGTCCAGACGACCATCTTCCATCTCCCCCGGTGGTTTCCCACCGACCTGAACGCTCATGCCCCGATCTCCCCAGTAGCTTCCGCTCGCACAGATATATTCCAAAATGGAATAATGTCAATCTGACACATGGAGCCGCACAGTGTTCATGCCTATCTTCCCGTTCATGACCTCCAGCTCCGCCGACACCGAAGCCGCCCAGAGCGCCCGCCGGGAGGCGATCATCGCGCGCATCCGCGCCGTGACCGGCATCGACGAGGCCTTGATCGACGCCCTGGTGGAGGGATTCTACGCCGGGGTGCGCGACGACGCGCTGATCGGCCCGATCTTCAACGACCGCATCGCCGACTGGGGGCCGCACCTGCATCAGATGAAGCTGTTCTGGTCCTCGGTGGCGCTGATGAGCGGGGTCTATCATGGCCGACCCATGCCCAAGCACCTGCCGTTGCCGGTGGACGGGCGCCATTTCGACCGCTGGCTGGAGCTGTTCCGCGCTGCCGCCCGCGACCTGTGCCCGCCCGCCGCCGCCGCCCACTTCATCGAGCGCGCCGAACGCATAGCCCAGAGCCTGGAACTGGGCATCGCCTCGGCCAACGGCGTGATCGTGGGACCGGACGAGCGATATGTGATGCCGACGCAGGACTGGACGCCGGAGGGCGCCTAGCGGTCCTCGCGGGTGTGGAAGATGCGGGTGACGACGACCTCGAACTCAAGCACACGATAGACGATCGCATAGCCTCCGGCGCCATGGCGGATAATCAGGGTGCGCGAACCGTCCGCGTTGATCGGCGCCCGTTCAGAAAACGTCCGGAGCGAAAGCACGCCGTCTTCGAGCAAGACGCCGATCTTTTCCGCAGCATTCGGATTCACTTCGATCAGAAAATCGGCAAGACGGGCCAGATCGGTCCGGGCGGCATGAAGCAGGCGGACCCGCCGTTTCACCGCGCCGCCAGCTTCTCGCTCAGCACTCGGCGAAATTCCGAAAGCGCTTCTTCCGCAGGAATGGACTCGCCCGTGCGCAGATACTCGGCCCAGCGGCGGGCCTCCTCGCCATCATCCATCGCCTGTTCCAGCACCTGCAGCGCGTAGGCCGCCGGATCGACGCCGGACGCCTCGGCCGCCGCCTTCAGGCGCCGGGCCTGATCCTCGTTCAGATGGATGTCGAAACCATCGGCCATGAGCGACGATACTCCAGGCTCCGCCGACCGGCAATTTGCAGGCTGTTTTCACAGCCGTCATCCCCCGGAATCAACCCGAGCATGCCGACTCAAGGCTATGGCCGCGCCTGCCCGGCGCCCATGCTTTCAGCGGTCCTCACGGGTGTGGAAGATGCGGGTGACGATCACGCGGTCAGTGTAGCGGCGATAGCGAATTTCGTAGCCCGCCTTTCCGAACGTCACGACCAGTTTTCGGTAACCCTGCGTCCCCTGACGACCGATGTCCGGGAAAGCGGCGATGTCCTCCAGCGCCTTGGAGAGCACATTCATCGCCCGGTCAGCTGCTGCGGCGTTCGTTTCAGCCAGAAATTCGAAGACCCGGTTCCGATCCGCCAGCGATCGGCGCGAAAACCGGACCGGAACCGTCACGCCTTGAATTTAGCGTGGACCGCTTCACGCAGACCCTGCATCCATTCATCCGCGCTGATGGATTCACCTGTGCGTTCATACTCTTCGATGCGGCGAACATCCTCGGCCCAGTCATCCTCCATGCCCTGTTCGAGCAGTTGCACGGCGTAGGCCGTCGGATCGACGCCGGACGCCTCGGCCGCCGCCTTCAGGCGTCGGGCCTGGTCCTCGTTCAGGTGGATGTTGAAACCGTCGGCCATGGGCGACGATACCCCCCGTCCCCCGGCCTCGCAACCGCGCCCCTCGCGGCACGGCTGCGCAGACTCCGTCCGTCACATTCGCCCTATTGAGCCGGGCGCGGCGGGGTGAAACGGGTGGGGTCCAGTTCGTCCAGCGCGCCGGTGGGCAGAGCCGCCGCCCCGCCGATGGCCAGGAACACGCGCGCGTTGATGCGGCCGCCGTTCATGTCCATGTCGCCGCCGGCCATGCCCGCCGGACAGGCGCCTTCAAAGACGCCTTCCTCGCGCTGATTGCTGTTCTCGGGCGGGACCCCGGGGCCGGTGGTGACGATGTCCGTCTCGCGCACATAGGCGGTGTGCATGTCGCCGCTGACCCGGGTCGTGCTGACCTGGTGGACCGGCCCCACGGTGCATGTGCGGTTGATGAGGAAGGTCGAGCCCGAGCGCGTGATCTCCGGCTCGCCGGGACACGCCGCGCCCATCAACCGCAGGCTGAACAGGCTGGCTTCCCTCTGAAAGGCGTCGTCCAGGCAGATCTTGGCCGTCATGGTCACGCCGTCGGTGTTGGTGGTGACGTTCCAAAGGCCGTTGCGAAGCAGGGGAGAGCCGTTGGCGTCCACCTCGATCGGACCGCCGCGCCGGGCCATGAAAAGGTCGTCGTCCTCTTCGTCTTCGTTCGCGGCGGCCTCATCGGCCGGAGCCTGCGATTCCGGGCCGAAAGTCTGCATGGCGGCCCAGGCGCCGCCTCCGACGACGGCCAGCCCGACCACCCCCATGGCGAGTTTCTTAATCATGACGCTTCCCCTTTGTGTTCCTAAAGCCTGACCAGTTCGACCCGGCGATTGCGCGCGCGGCCGTCTTCTGTGGCGTTGTCGGCGACGGGCCGGTCCGGGCCGAAGCCGCGCGGCTCCAGCCGGTTTTCAGCGATCCCGTCGCCGGTCAGGGCGGCGACCACGGACCGCGCCCGCGCCGTTGACAGGGTCCGGTTGCGCTCGGCCGAACCGGTGCTGTCGGTATGACCTTCCACCGCCAGTCTCAACGCCGGCTGATCGCGCAGCAGCGCCAGAACGGCGTCGATCTGGGGCCGCGAGTCCGGCAGGATTTCGGACCGGTCCACCGCGAAATTGACCTGGATGGCCACCCGCCCGTCCGCCTCCAGCCCGCGCCGCAATTCCTCGGCGGGCAGCAGGCCGGCGGTGACCTGAAGCGGGGCCGTCTCGGCGACCGTCAGGCCGGCGGTCGAACTGCCCGCGTCGAAATGCACCCAGATGGTCTTGTCCGCGCGGCGGATGACATAGGTGGCGACCGCGTTGTTGTAGATGTCGCCCGTTCCGGCGGTGGTGTCGCTGATCGTCTGGTCGCCCAGGGCGTTGATGGCCTCGATCGGCACGGGCGCCTCGGAGACCTTGACCCCGCCGACCCGCTGGATAACCGCTTCGATATTCCGCTGCAGCTCCAGCCGCGAGAAGCGCCGGTCGTCCTCCGGTTCGATCATCGACATGTGGACCCGGCCCTCGACCGGCACGAAGGCGCCGTTCACCCAGAACGGAAAGACGAAGAAATCGTGGGTCTCCTCGCCGGTGCGCATATAGCCGTCCGGCAGCGAGAAATAGGGGAAGGCGCCCAGGGATGCGGTCGACACCGGCACGGATGCGGGATCGAAGGTTCCGCTCGCTGCATCGGTCGGCGCACCGGCCTCGGCGGCGTCCGCGACGGCGGCCTGGCTCTCGCCCCCCGGATCGGACGGCGTTTCGGCCGGAGCCTCATTTCCAGAGCCGCAGGCGGCCAGGGTCAAGGCGCCCGCCCATATGCCGATCCCAAGCCAACGCCGCATGCGCCATCCCCCAACACCCGACGCCACGCCGGGATCCGAAATCCAGCGCCCATGCCTGTCAGCCGAAGGCCCATGGACTCAGTCATCAAAGCCTATCCGATGGCGTTCGGCGAACGCAACTTTTTCCCTCCGCCAAGGGCGCAATGTCACAGGCCGTCTCCTTGCGCCGCCCATTTGGATGGAGCCTTCAGCGCGGGCCGTAAATCAGGGAACGCCCGGAAAGTTCACAGAATGTTCTTGCTGAATCGGGCGGATTGATCTCCATATAGAAGGGTCGCCCGATCCCCCATCCGTCTCTTATCGCCCAGCCTCCCGCATGACCGAAAAGCATGACTTCATCCGCGTTCGCGGCGCCCGCGAGCACAATCTCAAGGGCGTGGACGTGGACATTCCGCGCGGCAAGCTGGTCGTGCTGACCGGCCTGTCGGGCTCGGGGAAGTCGTCCCTGGCGTTCGACACCATCTATGCGGAGGGGCAGCGGCGGTATGTGGAATCCCTCAGCGCCTATGCCCGCCAGTTCCTGGAGCTGATGGGCAAGCCGGATGTCGACCTGATCGAGGGCCTGTCACCGGCCATCTCCATCGAACAGAAGACCACATCCAAGAACCCGCGCTCCACCGTCGGCACGGTGACCGAGATCCATGACTATATGCGCCTGCTGTGGGCGCGGGTCGGCGTGCCCTATTCGCCCGCCACCGGCCTGCCCATCGAGAGCCAGACCGTCAGCCAGATGGTCGACAAGCTGACCGCCCTGCCCGACGGCGAGCGGCTCTATCTGCTGGCCCCCGTGGTGCGCGGCCGCAAGGGCGAGTATCGCAAAGAGCTGGCCGAATGGCAGCGCCAGGGGTTCCAGCGGGTCAAGATCGACGGCGCCTTCTATCCCATCGAGGACGCCCCCACGCTGGACAAGAAGTTCAAGCACGACATCGATATCGTGGTGGACCGGCTGGTCACCAAGGCGGGGCTGGAAAGCCGCTATGCGGACAGCCTCCAGACCGCCCTGAACCTGGCCGAGGGGCTGGCCACCGCCGAATGGGCCGATGTGAAGGACGGCGAAACCGAGCCGCGCCGCATCATCTTTTCCGAAAAATTCGCCTGTCCGGTCTCGGGGTTCACGATCTCGGAGATCGAGCCCCGGCTGTTCAGCTTCAACAACCCCTTCGGCGCCTGCCCGGCCTGCGACGGGCTGGGGGTCAAGCTGGCGTTCGACGCGGACCTCGTCGTGCCGGATCGCGACAAGACCCTGCACAAGGGCGCGGTGGCTCCGTGGGCGCGCGGGCCGTCGCCGCTCTACACCCAGACGCTGCAGTCCCTGGCGCGGCACTTCGGCTTCTCGATGGACGTGGCGTGGCGCGACCTGCCTGAACAGGCCCAGTCCGTAATCCTGAACGGCACCCGCGAGAAGGTGAAGTTCACCTATGACGACAACGCCCGCAAATACGAGGTCGCCAAGGCGTTCGAGGGCGTGCTGCCGAACCTGGAGCGGCGCTGGCGCGAGACGGACAGCGCCTGGGTGCGCGAGGAACTGGGCCGCTACCAGTCCGAGACCCCGTGCGAGGCGTGCGGCGGCAAGCGCCTTAGACCTGAGGCCCTGGCGGTCAAGGTGGGCGGGGCGGATATCGCCGACATCTCCGGCCTGTCGATCTCGAAGGCGCACCTGTGGTTCACGACCCTGGACGACAGCCTGACCGAAAAGCAGATGGAGATCGCCCGGCGCATCCTGAAGGAGATCAACGACCGGCTGGGCTTCCTGAACAATGTGGGCCTGGATTACCTCAATCTCTCACGAAGCTCCGGCACCCTGTCAGGCGGCGAAAGCCAGCGCATCCGCCTGGCCAGCCAGATCGGCTCAGGCCTCACCGGCGTGCTCTATGTGCTGGACGAGCCGTCCATCGGCCTGCACCAGCGCGACAACAGCCGCCTGCTGGAAAGCCTGCGCGGCCTGCGCGACCTGGGCAACTCGGTGCTGGTAGTCGAGCATGACGAGGAGGCCATCCTCACGGCCGACCATGTGATCGACATGGGCCCCGCCGCGGGCGTCCACGGCGGCGAAATCTGCGCCGAGGGAACCCCCGCCCAGGTCATGGCCAGCCCGAACAGCCTGACCGGCCAATACCTGACCGGCGCGCGCGAGATCGAACTGCCGCCCGAGGGCCGCCGCCCCGTCAACCGCAAGAAGATGCTGAAGATCTCCGGCGCCACCGGCAACAATCTGAAGGACGTCACCGGCGAGATCCCCGTCGGCCTGTTCACCTGCATCACCGGCGTGTCCGGCGGCGGCAAATCCACCTTCACCATCGAGACGCTCTACAAGGCCGCCGCCCGGCGTCTGCACAACGCCAGTGACGCCCCGGCTCATTTCGACCGCATCGAGGGGCTGGAGCATTTCGACAAGGTCATCGACATCGACCAGAGTCCGATCGGCCGCACGCCGCGCTCGAACCCGGCCACCTACACCGGCGCGTTCGGGCCGATCCGCGACTGGTATGCGGGCCTGCCGGAATCCAAGGCGCGCGGCTATGGCCCTGGCCGGTTCAGCTTCAACGTCAAGGGCGGGCGCTGCGAGGCGTGCCAGGGCGACGGCCTCATCAAGATCGAGATGCACTTCCTGCCCGACGTCTACGTCACCTGCGACGTCTGCAAGGGCAAACGCTACAACCGCGAGACGCTGGAGATCGTGTTCAAGGGCAAGTCGATCTCGGACGTGCTGGACATGACGGTGGAGGAGGCCGCGCGCTTCTTCACCGCCGTGCCGTCCATCCGCGACAAGATGAAGACGCTGGAGCGCGTCGGCCTGGGCTACGTCAAGGTGGGCCAGCCGGCCACCACCCTGTCAGGCGGCGAAGCCCAGCGGGTCAAGCTCAGCAAGGAGCTGTCGAAACGGGCCACCGGCAAGACGCTGTACATCCTCGATGAACCGACCACCGGCCTGCATTTCGAGGACATCCGCAAGCTGCTGGAGGTGCTGCAGGAGCTGGTCGAGGCGGGCAACACCATCGTGGTGATCGAGCACAATCTGGACGTCATCAAGACCGCTGACTGGCTGCTGGACTTCGGTCCCGAGGGCGGCGACGGCGGCGGCGAGATCGTCGCCAAAGGCACGCCCGAACAGGTCGCCGCCGATCCGAAAAGCTGGACCGGCCGCTATCTGAAGGACGTCCTGGACCGCCACGAACAGCGCCGCCGCGAGCGGGTCAGGGCGGCGGTCGAAACCGTCGCACCGCCCAAGGAAAAGGCCCGCCGGAAACAGCGGGCCTGATCCGATCCTACATCGAAGGCGTCGGGACCGCCGGCTCCGCTCCACCGCGAATGTCACGATAGGCGGCGGCGTAGGGGGCATAGAAGATCGCCAGCATCAGGGCCGAAACGATGCCGTTGTAGATCACATAGATCAGGATGGCCGGCCCCATGGATCTCATGATCTCACCCATGCTCGCGCCCTCCAAGGCCGCCAGGTTCGCCATGCCGCCGAACATGAAGGTCAGCGGCAGGATGATGATCGACGTCAGGATCGACACCACCAGCGCCATGATGATGACGATCACGGTCATGCCGAACAGCCCCAGCGCCCGGCCCCTGGTTACGCCCCAGGACTCGAAGACGGCGAACTTCTTCTGATCGAAGGTGATGGGCACGGCCAGGCTGAAACGGACCACCAGCCACACGAACAACACTGTGGCGGCGAGCATAAGCACGATGGCGATCACGCCGGCGGCGTCCCCCGCCGCCGCGCCGGCCACGCCGCTAATCACGCCAGCGACGCCATAGATCACGGCGGCTGCGATCACTGCCAGGATGGACAGCACCAGATAGACGACGAAGACCCGCACCTCGTCCATGCCCAGGCGCATGTAGCCAAAGCCCTTCTGCTCGGGCCGCAACACCGCCCTCATGACCGCCGTATAGGTCACAGCGCCGAACACGATGCCCAGCGGGAGTATCCACGCCATGCCCGCATAGGCCGCCATCATCGGCTGCAACTGCTCCATGGAGGGATCCGTCACGCCTTGCAGTTCGGTCGCCGCCGCCATCAGGGCTACGAAAGAGCCGCCCACAAGAGCGAAACAGACGGCGGTGAAGACGATATAGGCCAAGGCCCAGATCAGGATCGTCATTGGCGTCCGGCGCGCCAGCCGGAAGCCCTCAAATGCACAGTCACTGGCGGAAAACGCCATGATTACAGCCCTCCCTTGAAGTCCCATTGGATTCGCAGACTAACCCGAAAGGCGAGACGGCGTCATGACGTTTCCAATTCAAGCCCCCAATGCCGCCTGACGCTAGAGCCGAACGCAGGGGAAGGCTAGAACCCCCGGCATGAGCACCTCCCCTTCTCCCGTTCACGTCATCGGCGGCGGACTCGCCGGTTCTGAAGCCGCCTGGCAGATCGTTAATGCAGGCGTGCCGGTCATCCTGCACGAGATGCGCACGGACGGCGTGACGACGGACGCGCACCACACCGACGGCCTAGCGGAACTGGTGTGCTCCAACTCGTTCCGGTCGGACGACTGGGAATACAACGCCGTGGGCCTGCTGCACGCCGAGATGCGGGCGCTGGATTCGCTCATCATGGCGGCGGGCGACGCCAACCAGGTGCCGGCGGGCGGCGCCCTGGCGGTGGACCGGGTCGGGTTCTCGGACGCGGTGACGGCGAAGCTGTCGGCCCATCCCCTGGTCACCATCGTGCGCGAGGAGATCGCGGGCCTGCCGCCGGCCGAATGGGACAATGTCATCGTCGCCACCGGCCCCCTGACCTCGCCCGCCCTGGCCGACGCGATCCTGAAGACGACGGGCGAGGAAAGCCTCAGCTTCTTCGACGCCATCGCGCCCATCATCCACGCCGATTCCATCGACTTCGACATCGCCTGGCGCCAGTCGCGCTATGACAAGGCCGGGCCGGGCGGCGATGCGGCGGCCTATGTCAACTGCCCGATGACGAAGGATGAATACGAGGCCTTCATCGACGCCCTGATCGACGGCCCGAAGACCGAGTTCAAGGAGTGGGAGAACGTCCCCTATTTCGACGGCTGCCTGCCCATCGAGGTGATGGCCGAGCGGGGCCGCGAGACCCTGCGCCACGGCCCCATGAAGCCGGTCGGCCTGACCAACCCGCGCGATCCGACGGTCAAGGCCCACGCCATCGTCCAGCTGCGCCAGGACAATGCGCTGGGCACCCTGTTCAACATGGTCGGCTTCCAGACCAAGCTGAAATACGGCGCCCAGACCGAGATCTTCCGTATGATCCCCGGATTGCAGGACGCCCAGTTCGCGCGGCTGGGCGGGCTGCACAGGAACACCTTCCTGAACTCGCCCAAACTGCTGGACCGCCAGCTGCGCCTGAAGGCCATGCCGTCCCTGCGCTTCGCCGGACAGATCACCGGGGTCGAGGGCTATGTGGAGTCGGCCGCCATGGGCCTGCTCACCGGCCGCCTCGCCGCCGCCCAGGCGCTGGGGCGCGACCTCGCCCCGCCGCCGCCGGAAACCGCCATGGGCGCCCTGGTGGAGCACATCACCGGCGGACACCTGGAAGGCCCAGAAGCTGGAGTGAAGTTCCAGCCCATGAACATCAACTACGGCCTGCTGCCCCCGCTGGAGGCGCCGCGCGTGGACGCGGAAGGGCGCCGCATCCACCCCAAGGAGCGCGGCCGCGCGAAAAAGCGCCTGATGAGCGTGCGGGCGCTGGAGGCGTTGAAAGGGTGGCGCGACGCGGGCTGATCGGCCGGGCGATTTTCCCGTCACCCTCGGGCTTGTCCCGAGGGCCCATGGCGGAAGCGATATTGACCGGCGCCGAGGTCAAGCCGGTGGTTCCACGTGCTCCTGCCCGCGCCTGAGGCTGGAATGGGTCCTCGGGACAAGCCCGAGGATGACGGCGTTTACAGAGGCGCGGTCTAAACCCGTCCCCTCAGCACCGCCCAGGTCAGGCGCAGGCGCCTGATCGGCTCGGGCGCGCCATGGTCGATCAGGGCAGCGTGGGCGACGGCGGGAAAGGCGGCGGGCGGCAGGGCCTTCAGCGCCGTATTGGCCTCGCCCCTCAGCGCCCTCGCCTCATCCGCCCGCCCGGTCTGGGCCAGACCGCGCATGCGGCCCGCAGGCGCCACCGCCGCCTCATGCCCCGGCCCCGCCAGCACCTGGACCGCCGCCTGCATGGGGCCGACATAGAAGGCGTCCAGGTCGTGCGGTTCTCCGTGGACGCGGCCGATGTGCGCCTCGATCAGAGCATCGAACGGCGCACGCGCCAGGGCATGGCGCACGGCCGCAGCGGACAGGGCCTCCAGCACCGGATGGCCCTTGCGCGGCTCTCCCGCGAACACCCCGTCCATCTGGTCCGCCCACCAGGTGAAGCGCATCTCGGCCAGCAGCGGCTGTGTCACCCTGGACGGAATGACCATCAGTTCGGCCTCGAAGGCGTAGAGCGCCGTCAGGTCCGCGCGCCGGTCCGGGTCAGCCACGAAGCGGCTGGACAGCCAGCGATCCGGATCGGCCGCGCGGACCTGGGCGTCTAACCGGTCGTCAGGGTCGCGCAAACCGTCAGCCGAACAGGGTCTGGAACATGGCCATCGACGTCAGCATCGGCAGCGACAGCAGCAGGTTGGTGCGGCTGCCCAACATGGCGATGCGCGCGGCCTTGGCCCGGGTGTCGTCGTCCGCCTCGACGAGGCCCAGCGCGCGCTTCTGGCTCGGCCAGATGACGCCCCAGACGTTCAGGAACATGATGACCGCCAGCCACACCCCGGTTCCCAGCAGGGCGTATTGCTGGTCGCCCTCGACGAACCCTCCGGCGAAGCCCAGGCTGAACAGCTCGGCCGCATAGGCGTGGCCGCGCATGAACGCCACCGCCAGGCCCGCCAGCACCGTCGCCAGCGCCGACCAGCGGAACCAGAACAGGGCCTCGGGCGCGATGTATCGGGAGACCGCCGGCTTCAGCTCGGCGGGGATCTCGGGCATCTTCCGGATCTGGACGAAGTTGAAATAGTAGAGCAGCCCGATCCACAGGATTCCGGCCAGGACGTGGACCCAGCGGAACACCGCCTGCCAGAAGATGGCGTCAAACCCGCCCGGCGCCTGGGCCCCGAACGCATAGATCATCACCAGCGCCAGCAGGATGCTGAGCAGCAGGGTGCCGCGGAAATTGGACAACAGCCCGGTCATGACGGTTCCTCCCGTGAATCGCTGGACGCCACGATAGGCGCGCACGGGCGCGGGGGGAACCGATCCTCTGCCTCCCCCTCCCGGAAGAGGCAGAGCGGCCTACGGCTTGGACGCCATGCCCAGCTTGATCGGGGAGGCGTCGTCCGCCTCGTCGCCTCGCTTGACGCCCCAGAACAGGATCACCGGCGCGGCGATGAACACCGACGAATAGGTGCCGACCAGCACGCCGAAGATCATCGCCCAGGCGAAGCCCGACAGCACCTCGCCGCCCAGCAGGGCGATGGCCAGAAGGCCCAGGATGGTGGTGAAGCCGGTCATGATCGTGCGCGACAGGGTCTCGTTCAGCGACAGGTCGATCAGATCGCTCAGGGACATCTTCTTGTATTTGCGCAGGTTCTCGCGCATCCGGTCGCACACCACCACCGTGTCGTTCATGGAATAGCCGATGATGGTCAGCACCGCCGCGACGCTGGTCAGGGTGAACTCCATGTCGGTGAACGCGAACAGGCCGAAGGTCAGGATCACGTCGTGCATCAGGCCGATGAAAGCGCCCAGGCCGAAGGTCCACTGGAAGCGGAACCAGATGTAGATCATCATCAGCACCATGGCGACGCCCAGCGCCATGACCCCGTTCATCATCAGTTCGCCCGACACCTGGCCGCTGACGGCCTCGGTGCGGGTGATCTCCATCTGGGGATGCACCGCCTGCAGCGTGGACTCCACCGCCCCCACGACCGCGGCGGGCTCGCCCGCGGGCGTCTGGAAGCGGATCAGGGCGGCGGTGTCGCCGCCGAAGGTCTGAACCTGGACGTCCTGGTAATCCAGCCCGTTCATGGCTTCGCGCACTTCCGCCAGCTCGATCGTGGCGCCGCCGGCGGCGATCTCCATGACCATGCCGCCGGTGAAATCCACGCCGCAGTTCAGGCCGCCGCAGATCGACTGGGCCGGCCAGATGGTGAAGAACAGCGACAGCACCGCCAGGATCGCCGACAGGCCGCCCAGCCAGGGGGCGTAACGGACGAACCGGAAGTTCGTCTTTTGCGGAAGCAGCTTGACGAGTGGCCAGAATTTCATGGGACTGCTCACGAAATGGGAAGCGTCTTGGAGCGCGTGATGCGGAACCACAGCGCCGTGCCGATCTGGGTCACCAGCACCGCGGTGAACACCGAGGTGAACACCCCGATCGACAGGGTCCAGGCGAAGCCGCGCACCGGCCCGGAGCCGAACTGGAACATGATGAGGGCGGCGACCAGGGTGGTCAGGTTGGCGTCGAAGATGGTGGCCATGGCGCGGGTGAAGCCGGCGTCGGCGGCCATGATGGCCGATTTCCCGGCCCTCGCCTCTTCCCGCATCCGTTCATAGATCAGCACGTTGGCGTCCACCGCCATGGCCAGGGTCAGGATCAGGCCCGCGATGCCGGGCAGGGTCAGGGTCGCCTGGGTCAGCGACATGGCCGCCACGATCATCAGGCCGTTGATGGCCATGCCGATGGTGGTGATGGTCCCGAACACCAGGCCGTAGGACAGGATCATGAAGATCACCACCAGGGCGAAGCCCAGCAGGGTCGCCTTCATGCCCGCCTCGACCGCGTCGGCGCCCAGGCCGGCGCTGACCACGCGGCGCTCCTCCACCGTCAGGGGCGCCGGCAGGGCGCCGCCGTTCAGCAGGTTCACCAGTTCGGCCGCCTCCGAGACGCTGAAATTGCCGGTGATCTGGCCCGAGCCGCCGGTGATGGCGCTGATGATGTTGGGCGCCGAAATGATCGTGCCGTCCAGGATGATGGCGAAGCGGCGGTTGATGTTCTGGCTGGTGGTCTCGGCGAAGCGGCGGGCGCCCGCGCCGTCGAAACGGAAGTCGATGGCGGTGCGCCGGTTCTGGTCGGTGCCGACCCCGGCGTAGGTCAGGTTCTCGCCCGACACCAGCACCCGGCGCTTGACCAGCAGTTGCGGTTCGCGCGGGTCGTCGGTGGGCAGCAGGATCGAATCCGGCGGCACCCGTCCGGCGATGGCCTCGGCCAGGGAATTCTCGTGATCGACCATCTGGAAGGTCAGCTGGGCGGTCTGGCCGATGATGCGCTCCAGCGCCTCCGGGTCGCTCTCGCCCGGCGCCTGAACCACGATGCGGTCCGCGCCCTGGCGGGTGATGGACGGCTCGCGGGTGCCCAGGCTGTCGATGCGGCGGCGGACCACCTCGATGGACTGGTCCACGGCGTTGGCCGACATGGCGTTGAGCGCCTGATCGGTGAACAACGCGCGGATGCGGCCGCCGGACAGACGCGATACCGAAACCTCGACCACGCCCTGGGAATTCGGGCGGGCGAGTTGCTGGGTCAGCTCGCGCTGAGCGATCTCGAGGCGGCTCGGATCGGTGATGGTGATGATGAACCCGCCGGTCTGGCGCTGCAGGTTCGAGAAGGCGATGCGCCGCTCGCCTAGGGTCACGCGCATGTCCTCGATCAGGCTGTTGACGCGCGCGGTGCGCACCTCGTCCACATCCACCTGAAGCATCAGGTAGGATCCGCCCTGCAGGTCCAGGCCCAGATTGAGGATGTTGGACGGCACGAAGCCCGGCAGCGCCGCGCGTTGGCCGGGCGTCAGCAGATTTGGAAATGCGAACAGCGCCGACAGCAACACGGCCACGGCGACGAGAATGATTTTCCAGCGTGTAAGCTGAACCATGAGACGAAACCCGGCTGGCCCTGGAGAGGCTTATTTCTTGTCGTTTGCGGCGATCTCGGTGCGATTGCGCACCTCGGCGATCATGGACTTGACCACGCGCACGTTCACGCCCTGGGCGATCTCGACCATGGCCTCGGCGTCCTCGACGCGGGTGACCTTGCCGACCATGCCGTTGGACAGCACCACCGTGTCGCCGCGCTTGACCGCCTCGACCATCGCCCGATGCTCCTTCATGCGCTTCTGCTGCGGACGGATCAGCAGGAACCAGAACAGCACGAAGATCAGAATGAACGGCAGGAACTGCAGCACGGCTGCGGCCATTCCGCCGCCGGCGGCGGCGGCCCCGGCGGTCGAAGCGTAGGCGGGGGTTGCGAACATGGTGTCTCCCAGAGCTCATGCGCGGGCGACCATGCGCCCCGTCAGAAATAGGGGCGGAACCTAGGGATGTCGCGCGACCTTTGCAACGCGGTTCAGTGAGGAGTCAGCGCGGCAGCACCGTCGCGGGGTCCACGGGCACGGGCTGGCCGCCGCGCATGTGGCGGATTTCAAAAGCCACCGAGGGCCGACCGTCCCCCGCCGTCAGGCCCACCGTGCCGATCTCCTGGCCCTGACGCACCTCGTCGCCGAACGAGACGGTGTTCGATCCCAGGTGCGCATAGACCGTGCGCCAGCCGTCGCGGTGGATGATGATGACCGCCAGGCCCAGACCCGGCTGGTCCGACCCCACATAGCCCACGCGCCCGGCTGCGGCGGCGCGCACGGGCGATCCGGCCACCGCGCCGATGTGGACGCCGTTGCTGCGCTCGCTGACGCCGAGCTGGCCGAAGGGCCGGATGATCTCGCCGCGCACCGGCCAGACGAACATGCCCTGGCCGGTGGAGTCCTCCACCGGGGGCGGGGCGGCGGGGTTGCCCGAGGGCGGCGGCGGAGGCGGCGGCGGCGGGACGCCGTCATTGGGCGCCAGCACCCCGCGCGGCGAGGGTCCGGTGGCGTAGGGGTCCGGCCCGGTGTCCACGGCGTTGTCTGGCAGGATCAGGCTGCGCCCGGCCGAGATGTCGGCGCGCGGCGCCAGGCCGTTCAGGTCGATCAGCACCTGCACCGGCGTCTGGAACCGCCGCGCGACGCCCGAGATGGTGTCGCCCGGCTGGATGACGTAGGCGGCGCCCGGCCTCGGCTGGCCTGACGACGTGTCGCCGGGCCTGAGGTCCGGCAGATAGTCGGGCTGTTGCGCGCCCGGCTGGGACGACGGGGGGATTCGGATCGGTTCGCCCGTGGGCGGCAGCGGCTGGGCTTCGATGGGTTCGTAGGGAACGGTGCGCGGCTGTTCCGGCTCAGGCTGCGGTTGTTGGGGTCCAGGTTGTTGAGGCCAGGCGGGCTGGCCGGTCTGGGGACCCGTCGTCGGCACGGGCCGTGTCGGATAGCGCGGCTCGCTGGGATAGGTCGAACAGGCCGCCAGCGCCGCCGCCGTCCCCGCCACCATCAGAATCCTGCGCGCCAGCCGGGTCCAGCCGATCATCCCGCCCTCTTTTCTTTCAGTCTCGATTCGTGCGCGGCATCCAAGCGCGCGAACGGCGCCATTTTGCGGCGGAAAGGTTAACGGCGCCAGATCGAAGTCTCACCCTTCGCGCGCCACGCCTTCGACCAGCGGCACGAAGCGCACCTCCAGCAGGCTCTCGCGGCTGAAGGTTCCGTCCGCTTCGGCGGTGTAGCGGTTCAGCATCTGCACCGAGCTGCGCCCCACCGGCGCCACCAGGATCCCGCCGGGCTTGAGCTGTTTCAGCAGATCCTTCGGCTCGTGGGGCGAGGCGGCGGTGACCATGATGCGGTCAAAGGGCGCCTGCTCCGGCCAGCCCTCGCCGCCGTCGCCATGCCTGGTGAAGACGTTCTCCACGCCCAGCGCCTTCAGCCGCGCCTCGGCTTCCTTCAGCAGGCTGCGATAGCGCTCCACCGTATAGACGAAGCGGGCCAGACGGCTGAGGATGGCGCACTGGTATCCGCTGCCGGTGCCGATCTCCAGCACCCGGTGGCGCGGGCCGACCTGCAACGCCTGGGTCATCAGGCCGACCACATAGGGCTGGCTGATGGTCTGGGCGCAGTCGATGGGCAGGGCCTGATCCTCCCACGCCTGGTCCAGAAAGCGTTCGTGGACGAACAACGACCGGTCCACCGATTCCATGGCCGCCAGCACGCGCGGGTCCGTGACCCCCTGCCGGCGCAGGCCCAGGATCAGCTGTCCGGCGCGGTCGTCCATCATTCAGCGGCGGCTCCCAGGGACTTGCGGCGCACCGCGCGGGGTGCGGCGCCGCCCAGCACGCCCTTGAGGTCGTCCATGCTGGCCCAGTGGGTCAGGTCGATGTGCAGGGGCGTGACCGAGATGCGTCCCTCGGCCACGGCGCGCAGATCGGTGCCCTCGGCGTATTCCTGCTTCGCGCCCCGAAAGCTCATCCAGTAATAGTCGCGGCCGCGCAGGTCGGTGCGGCGCACCGCATGCAGCTCGCCCGCGTCGCGGAAGCCCTGGGTGGTGACCTCCACCTCCTTGACCAGTTCGACCGGCAGGGGCGGGAAGTTGATGTTCATCACCACGCCGGGGCGGGACGGCTGCTCCAGGAGGCGGCTGATGATCGCCGGGCCGAATTCCTCGGCCGTCTCCCAGAAGGCGCGCACCTCGTCGTGGAAACGCTCCAGGGACTGCGACAGGGCGATGGAGCGGATGCCGAAGGCCATGCCCTGCAGCGCCCCCGCCACCGTGCCGGAATAGCTGACGTCCTCGCCCAGGTTGTGGCCCCGGTTGACGCCGGACAGGATCAGGTCCGGCGGCTCGGGCATCAGGTCGTTGACCGCCAGGATGACGCAGTCCGTCGGCGTGCCGGTGACGGAAAAGCGCCGGTCGTTGATGCGGTTGACCCGCAGCGGCTCGGTCAGGGTCAGGCCCCGCCCCTTGCCCGACTGCTCCACCTGGGGCGCCACGGTCCACACATCGTCGGACAGCTCGCGCGCGATGCGCTCCAGAACATCCAGGCCCTCGGCCTCGATCCCGTCGTCGTTGGTCAGGAGGATTCTCATGCCGCGTCCTTCTCCCGCCCCGCATGTAACCTTCTCCCATCGGGAGAAGGGGGAAGCCGCGCACCGGAGCGCATGGCGCGAAGGTTCGGTGCGCGGGGGATGAGGGGGTCCGTGGCCGGCCGGTTCGCGCCGTAACCCCTCACCCTCCGCGCAAGAACGGATGCTCGCGCATCCGTGCGCGGAGCCGGGCCCCGGCCGCTACGGGGGGGCGGCAGCGCCCACCGGGGGGCTC
>JAEZCL010000170.1 GCA_023433585.1 Pseudomonadota bacterium | reverse complement strand
CGGCACGCTCACCGAGGTTCCCGGCGGAGTGCGCCTCACCGCCCGAGCGGAACGGCTCGACGGCGCGGCACAGATGCTCGCCGGGCTCGGCTGGTCGTTCACGATCGAGCGCCCGGACGAACTCAAGGACGAGATACGCTCCCTGGCCGCCCGGCTGCTCACCGACACCGACGCCTGATCGGGCACTCACCCCGCGTACCGGCCGGATCGCTCCGGGCGCGCTGTCCCTGGCGGCGAGGCAATCGGCGGGGAATGATCGGGGTACACCGCGGGCTGCCCGCAGCAGTCCACGGCGCAGCAGAAGGGCGGGTCGACGCCGATGACTCCGACGCAGCTACGGGCCTACGTCGCTGTCGTCCGGCTGGGATCCGTCAAGCAGGCCGCCGCGCAACTGGAGGTCTCCGAGTCGGCGGTCTCGCTGCTCATCGGCCAGCTCCGGCGGGAGTTCGGAGACCAGTTGTTCACCCGGACGGCGGCGGGGCTGGCCTTCACCCCCGGCGGGCTGCGGCTCGCCAGCCGCGCGGCCGAGATGCTGGGCCTGCAGGACCGTACGGTCCTGGAGGTCAGTTCGGCGGCACACGGCCGCCGGATGCTGCGGGTCGCCGCCTCCAGCGAGTTCGCCGAGTTCGCCGCGCCGAGACTGATCGAGCTGTTCGCCAGACGCGCCGCCGACCTCGACATCGAGCTGAGCGTCTGCGACCCCGGCTCCTTCGAGTCGCTGCTGCTGACCCGGGCCGCGGACGTCGCGATGGGGCCGCTGCCGCCGGTGGCTGATCCGGCGATCTCCGGCCGGCCGATGATGAACTACCGGCTGGTGACTGTCCTCGGCCCGGACCATCCGCTGGCCGGTGTGCCGGCCTCGCCGGGGCAGCTGCGTGACCAGACCTGGCTGCTCGGCCCTTCGGCCACCGACACCGTGGGCGCTGTCCCGGCGATGCTGCGCCGGCTCGGCGTACCCGAGGAGCGGCAGCAGATCTTCCAGAGCCACGCGGCGGCGCTGGGTGAGGCGCAGCGCGGCCGGGGGATCGCGCCCGCGCTGTCGTTCACCGTCGCGCCGGATCTCCGCAGCGGCCAACTCGTGGCGTTGTCCGGGCCGCACGCCAAGGCCGAGGCAGTGTGGCATTCGCTGGTGCTCGTCACACCCGGCACACCGTCCGTGGCAGCGGAACTGTGCCGCTTCGCGTCGACGCCCCGGGCGATTCAGGCGATGATGCGCGGCGTGGGCGTCGCGGTGAACCGCTTCCGGCCCTCGGTGCACGTGACGCTCTGGAGCTGACCGGCGGCGTCCAGCAGGTCCCGGAACGTCGCGGCCGGCAGCAGCCGGTCACAGTAGGGCAGGGCCGCGGCCATGCCCGCCACCAGGGGAGCGAAGCCGGGGGCGCCGGCCCGTGGGTTCAGCCAGACGATCCGGTGGGCGCGGCGGCTCAGCCGTGCCATCACGGCGGCGAGTTCGTCCGGGGGGTCGCTGTCCCAGCCGTCCGAGCCGATCAGCACCACCGCCCCGCGAACCGCGTCGCCGTGCGGGGACGCGAGCAGTGCCCGCAGGTTCGTCGCGATGCGCGTACCCCCGAACCGGTCGGTCACGGCGGCGCCGGCGTGCGCGATCGCCGCGGACGCCGACGTGTGCCGCAGCGCGACGGTGAGCCGGGTGAGCATCGTGGCGAAGGCGAACACCTCCGCGTCGGTGCTCACCGCGAAGGCCCGCAGCAGGTGCAGGTACGCGTGGGCCTGGGCCCGCATCGACTCGCTGAGGTCGCACAGCAGCACCACCCGGCGTGGTCGGCGTACCTGTCGCTCGCGGACGACCTCGACGGGCTCCCACGCGGTGCGACGGGCCCGGGCGATAGTCGGACGCAGCGCGACCCGCCGCCCGGCCGGACCGACGGCGTGCCGCCTGGTGCGCCGGGACGGCCAGCGGGCGACGGCCTCGCGCAGGGCCTCGCCGAGCAGTTCGAGCTGGGCGCCGTCGAGGTCCTCGAACGGCCGGTCGGCGAGCCCGGCGAGGTCGCTGGGCCGTCGTTCGGGCAGTCGCAGCCCGGCATCGGAGGGCTCGTCCTCGGCGACGGGCGACGGCAACGTCGCCCACGGGAGCCCGCCACCGTCGCCGGTGTCGTCGGTGTCGGCGGGCACCGGCATGTGCACGTCGTCGCGGGCGCCCGGCGGCGTCGCGGACCGGGTGAGCGGTAGCGGTGGCGCGTCGGCGAAAACAGCGGCGAAGACACGGTCGAAGGCGGCGAGGTCGGTGTGCCGCCGCACGAAGCTGATCCGGGCGCACCAGTAGAGCGTCGTCGTCTCCCCGGGTGTGCACACGCCGAGCGCACGGACGAAGTCACCGGCCTCGGTGAGCCCGGCGGGTACGCCGGCCTGCCGCAACCGGCCGGCGAAGGCCGTCGCGAACGCCGCGCGGTCGACGCCGCGCAGCAGACCGGCGCTCACCGGCGTGCGACCCGCCAGGCGATCACCGCGCCGATGACGACGATCCCGACGAGCACGGGCACGAGGCGCTTGACGACGGCACCACCGGCGATGTCGAGCAGGTCCAGCGTCTCCGGCTCGGCGGGGGCGCCGGTCGCCGGTCGACCTTTGGGCGCCGACGTGGCCACGGGGGTGTCGGCCGCGG
>JAEZCL010000148.1 GCA_023433585.1 Pseudomonadota bacterium | reverse complement strand
GTATATTCCAACTGGTCCTTCTCTTCGTTCCAAGCCAGTTTCTGCTGCTCCAATAGGGCGGTCAGCTCGTTTAAAGCAGCGGCTTGCTGCTGCTCCAGCTGTTGCTTTTCCTCGCTCCAGCCGGTTTTTTGCTGCTCCAGCCGGTCCTTTTCTTCGCTCCAGACCGCTTTTTGCTGCTCCAGCTGCTCCGCAGTGCCGCGCAGCTCAAGCGAATCCTGCTCGGCCTTCTGCAGTTGCTTCTTCAACTGGGCAATTTGGTTATCCCAATCGCGGCCTTGCTCCAGGGAGCGTTGCCGCGCCGATTCCTCTACAGCCGCCAGCTGGATCTTGATCTCGTCCTCCAGCTCGCGCAGCAGCACCTCCGACTCGGCTTCCTTCGTCCGCTTCCATTCGGCAAGCTCCTGCTCCTTCAAGCGGCGCTGCTCCGCATGTTCCTGGGCCAGTTGCTCCCGAAGCGCAACCAATGCCGCTTCATGGGACTCGCGCAACTCCTCCAGCTCCTGCCGGTGTTGCTCCGCTTGTTCGTTGCGGCTGTGGGCAGTCGCTTCCTGCAGCTCGGCCAGTGCAATCTCCCGCTCCAGCAGCTCTTCCTCCTGCTGCTCCAGGGCCAGCTTGTGGGCAGCTTCCAGCTCGGCGGCCTGGGCCTGAAGCCGCTCCTCCAGCTCCTGCTCCCGTTCGCTCTGCCAGCGGACAGAGGCGACTCGCGCCTCTTCAGCCAGCACCGCTTTTTGCCGCTCCAGTTCCTCGGCAAGGAACAGGTCCTTGCGCTCCAGCTCCTCCTGGAAGGATAAAGTAAGCGCCCTTCGCGCTTCCTCTTCCCCGGCCCGCAGCCGCTCCGTTTCCTCAAGCAAATAGCTTTCGGCTTCCTTAAGCCGTTCCCGCAGTCCGGCAAGCTCCGCCTCATGCGCACGCGCCTGCTCGGCGATCGCCCCCGCCTCGGTGTCTTGCATTTGCAGCAGTTCCTCGGCGTGGTTGCCTTGCAGCCGGCGGATTTCGGCGGAATGATTCTCCTGCAGCTTGCGCAGCTCGGCCGAGTGGTTTTCCTGCAGTTGGCGCAGCTCCTGCCGCCGTTCGCCGGTCTCCCGCTCGCGTTCCGCCACCAGCGTCTGCCGCAGCTTATTCAACTCCGCCGCATGCGACTCCTTCATGGTTTTGATGGCGGCCGCATGCGCGGTTTTGCCTTCCTCCAACGCCTTGCGGTTGTTTCCTTCGGTCGTTTTTAACTGGTTGATCTGGATGCGTGCCTGCTCCAGCTCCTGCTTCAGCTTGCCCTGCTCCGCCTGGGCGCTTTGAGCTTTATCCTGAAGGGATTTGCGCTCCTGCATCAAGGAATTGCGCACATTCTCGTGCTCCTTGACGCGTTCCGCAAGCTTGGCCGTATCCTCCGTCTGGCGGCTGAGCTCGGCGGTGAGATGCTGGTTCTGGCGGCGAAGTTGATCCAGTTCGTTCTCCATATCCAGCTGCTGCCGCGCAAGCGTGATCTCCGCCTCATTGGCTTTTTGCCGCAGTTGCTCTTGGTCGGCAAGCGCTTGCTTGAGCGACTCCTCGATCTCCGCTTGCTTGGCCGTAACGGTTACCGCCTGCTCCTCCGCCCGGATAGCCCGGCTGCGATGCTCCTGCTCGCTGGCAGCGAGGCGTTCCAGCTCCACGGTGGTTTTCTCCACCGCTTCCCGCATCCGCAAATGCTCATCCGCCAGGTTAAAAGCAGCCAGGACAGCGATCTTGATCGTGTCCAGCCGCTCATTGGCCCCGGCGATTGTATGCATCTGTTCATTCACCAACGCGGCGATCCGCTTCATGTAGCTTGGACTCGAGCTGCCCTTAAGCTTGTATTGTGTCCCGTATATGTCAACCGTTAGGCGTGTTTTCTCCTCATTGCCCATGGAAAGGCCTCCTCTCGCGCATGTTTACATATTCGCGAAACACGGCACTTGTTCCTGCTACCTGCGCAATTCGGCTGCAAAAGTTTGTTCCAGGGCGGCAAGCACCCTGCCGTGCACCTCGGAAACCTCTTCATCGGTCAGCGTCTGCTCCGGATTGCGGTAGGTCAATGTCAGCGCAACGCTCTTGCGTCCAACGCCTAACCGTTCCCCGGTATACACTTCGAGAATTCCGCTCGACTCCAGCAGAGCACCTGCCACTTGGCGTGCCGTTGCCAGCAGTTCGCCTGCCGGCACCTCTTGTCCGACGACTACCGCGATATCGCGGATGGCTGCGGGGTAACGCGGCAAGGTGCGGTAACCGACGGTTTCGCCCGATTGTCCGATCAAGGTGTCCAGCTCAAGCTCCAGGACGTAGGTGTCCTCCAGATCAAGCTCCGTTTGCAGGTCGGGATGAAGCTGGCCGATGCGGCCGATCCAAACCTCGCCGTCCGCCTGCGGCAGATACAATAACGCCGTCCGGCCCGGATGCAACCCATCCAGATCAGAAGCCGCCTGATAGCGCAGTTCGCCCAGCCCCAAAGCATAGACGGCTTTGTCGACGATTCCCTTGAGGTCGTAGAAATCGACTTTAACCGGCTTGCCCGACCAATGGGCACCGCTGCGGTTGCCTGCAAGCAAAATTGCAAGCAATTGCTTCTCTTCCGGCAGCCGGGTCAAGGCACTTTCCGTGGTGAGGAATACCTTGCCGATCTCGAAGAAGCCGAGATCGTCCACTCCCCGGTTGCGGTTGTAACGCGCCGCTTCCAGCAGCTGGGGGATCAGACTGGGGCGCAGCACGCTGCGGTCCTCGCTCATCGGCATCGCCAGGGCAACCGAACGGCTGTCGGTATAAGCGCCCGGATAACGGGCGATGCTGCCCGGATTGACCAGGGAATACGTAATCTGCTCATGGAGACCGCTTAACGCCAGCAGGTTGCGCAGATTGCGCCGCAGCTGTTGCTCGCGTGTGAGTGAGCCCGGCGTGGTGACACCGGTCATCAGCGAGGTGGGAATCTGGTCATATCCGTATAGACGGGCAACCTCTTCAATCAGGTCGACATCGCGTTCAATGTCGCCGCGCCGCCCGGGGATCGTCACGCTCAGCAGTTCGGCGTTCTCCGGCTGCTCCGTATAATCAAAATGCAGCCGGTCGAGCACATCCTTCACATCCTGTGCCAATAGCGCGGTACCCAAATAATCATTTACCTTGGTTAAGCCGAGCGATATGGACCGGCGGCCGTTGTCTTGGCTTGCAACCTCGATGATTCCGGGAGTCGCCTTGCCGCCGGCATATTGGAAGATGAGCGCGGTTGCCCGGTCAAGCGCCTCGGCCACAGCCTCGCGGTTGACGCCCTTCTCGAAGCGTAAACTCGCTTCCGAGCGCAAGCCCATCTGGCGCGAGGTGCGGCGGATGGAAGGCCCGTTAAACTTCGCCGACTCCAGGGCGATGTTGACCGTATCTCCGGTCACCTCGGAATTCAGACCGCCCATTACCCCGGCGATGCCCACCGGGCCTTCTGCATCGGTAATCAGCAGCATGGAAGGGGTGAGCGAACGCTCCAAGCCGTCAAGTGTCACCAGCTTCTCGCCTTCGCGGGCATAACGGACATCGATGCGACTGCCGGCAAGCTTGTCGGCGTCAAAGGCATGCAGCGGTTGACCGTATTCCAGCAGCACATAGTTGGTGATGTCGACGACATTGCTGATCGGGCGAATCCCGGCCGCCATCAGCCGGTATTGCAGCCAGAGCGGGGAGGGTCCTACCTTCACTCCCTCGATGACACGCAGCGTATACAGCTCACATGCCTCGGCATCGCTCACCGTTACGCCAAACCGGCCCGCTGCCGGTTGACCTTCTTCTTGCAGCCCGGTATGGGCATCCGGCCGCTTTACCTTACGGCCCAGAATCGCCGCGATCTCATACGCCGTTCCCAATACGCTCAGGCAATCGGAACGGTTGGGCGTCAGATCGAGATCCAGCACCTCGTCGTTTAAGCCAAGCACCTCAAGAATATCGGAGCCGGGCACCGTTTCCTCCGGCAGCACGAGAATGCCTTCCTGCACATCCTTGGGCAGGTATTTGTCGTTGATTGCCAGCTCCTTGGCCGAGCAGATCATTCCCTGCGACTCCACCCCGCGCAGCTTGGCGCGTTTGATCACAAGGCCATCCGGCAGCTTGGCGCCGATCATGGCGACAGGCACCTTCTGGCCGGCGGCGACGTTGGCTGCGCCGCAAACAATCTGCAGGTCTTCCTCGGCGCCCACATCAACGGTACACACATTCAGTTTGTCGGCATCCGGGTGTTTGGCTTTGGCTTTGACGTAACCCACCACTACACCCGACACGCCTTTGTTCAGTTGCTCTACCGCGTCCACTTCAACGCCGCTTTTTGTCAATTTATCCGCCAGATCACTGGCGCTGTATCCGGTTAAATCCACATAATCGGACAACCACCGGTAAGATACCTTCATATTTGATCCCCATCCCTACTTGTTATGGTATAGCTGACTTGACGTTCCGTTCGCCCTGCTGCTCACCTATCACTTGTTGTTGCCCGGCGTTTCTAGATCCGGTTGAACTGGCGCAGGAAGCGCAAATCCCCGGTGTAAAAGTGGCGGATATCGTCGATGCCGTATTTGAGCATAGCAATTCGTTCAGCGCCCATCCCGAAGGCAAACCCGCTGTATACCTCGGGGTCGTATCCGCCCTCGCGCAGCACATTCGGATGCACCATGCCTGAGCCGAGAATTTCAATCCAGCCGCTGCCCTTGCAGGTCCGGCAGCCTTGGCCGCCGCACATCATGCAGGAGATGTCGACCTCGGCA
>JAEZCL010000067.1 GCA_023433585.1 Pseudomonadota bacterium | reverse complement strand
GCTCCACACAGGACAGCGCGTGCGCCACCGTACGTTCGGCGCACGGATGGTCGAGCTCCTCCCAGGTCGCGGCGATGAAGTCGGCGCGCCACCGCCCCTTCGACGCCCCCGTCGGCAGGCCGGACCCCGGCGCGGGCCGCCACCCCCGCGCCCGAGCCGAGGGCGCCCCAGCCCTATCAGCCGGCCGCCGCAGACGCGCCCCCCCGCCAGACGGTGCAGTAAGGGCGGTTGTTCTTGCTGTTTCCCCTCATCCGCTCATCCCGGCATTCGCCAGGATGAGCGGTGGATAAGGCGGGGAAGCCTTCCGATCCGGTACGCTCTCGGCTAAACGGCCCCTTCGTTCCTTGCCGAGAAGAGCCGACATGTCCGACACCCCGCCCGACCGCCTGTCCGTCAATCCGAGCAGCCCCCATCATGACGAGGCCGTGCTGGCGCGCGGCGTGGGCGTGCGCTTCAAGGGCGAGGACAAGACCAACGTCGAGGAATACTGCGTGTCGGAGGGCTGGGTGCGCCTGGCCGTCGGCAACCGTGTCGACCGCAAGGGCAATCAGCTGACCGTCAAGCTGCAGGGGCCGGTCGAGCCCTATTTCCGCGACGACGCCGAGGGCTGAGCAAAGGCGTTCGCCAGATCCTGGCCGCTGGGCTGCTGATACAGGCGCAGGCCGAACTCCGGCAGGATGGCGATCAGGTGGTCGAAGATGTCGGCCTGGGTTCCTTCATACGGAACCCAGGAGATGGTGTCGGCGAAACAGTAGATCTCCAGCGGCAGGCCCTCGGGCGTGGGGGCCAGCTGGCGCACCATCTGGGTCATGCCCTGGTTCACCCCCGGATGCGCCTTCAGGTATGAGCCGACATAGGCCCGGAAGGCGCCCAGGTTGGTCATGCGCCGGGTGTTCACCGGTTCACGCCCGGCCTCGGCCAGCTTTTCGTTCCAGGTGTCGATCTCGTCCTGCTTGCGCTCCAGATAGTCGTCGATCAGGGCGAAGCGGCGCAGCGTCTCGCGTTCCTGGGGCTCCATAAAGCGCACGCTCTGCTGGTCGATCAAAAGGGCGCGCTTGATGCGTCGGCCGCCGGATTCCTGCATCCCGCGCCAGTTCTTGTAGCTCTCGGAGACCAGCTTCCAGGTGGGGATCGTTGTGATGGTCTTGTCCCAGTTCTGGACCTTGACCGTGTGCAGGGCGATGTCGACCACGTCGCCGTCCGCGTTCAGGTGCGGCGCCTCGATCCAGTCGCCGACGCGCAGCATGTCGTCGGAGGTCAGCTGGACCGACGCCACCAGCGACAGGATCGTGTCCTTGAACACCAGCATCAGCACCGCCGCCATGGCGCCTAGGCCCGAGATCAGCAGCAGCGGCGACCGGTCGATCAGGGTGGCGATCACCAGGATGGCGGCGATGGCGTACAGCGCGATCTTGACCACCTGGATATAGCCCTTGATGGGCCGGGACGCCGCCTGGGGCTTGCGCGAATAGACGACGTTGAACAGGTCCAGCGCCTTGCCGATGGCGATGACGACGGTGACGATGACGAAGGCGGAGGCCACGTTCTGGACCACCGTGACGAACCCGGCGGACAGGTGCGGAACGGCGGTGATTCCGCCATGGATCACGAAGGCCGGCGCCATCCGCGCCAGCTGGTCCGTGACGCCCGCCAGCGGCGCGACCCGTTCCGCCAGTTGCACCTTCGCCAGCAGCCGGCGCGCCGTGCGGATCAGGACGTTGCGCGTGATCCAGTCCGCCAGGACGGCGGCCAGGATCAGCAGCAGAAGGCCGGCGGCGGTCTCGGCCGCCGGATATTCGGCGATCTGGGCGCGCAGGGAAACGATGGCGGATGTGAGTTCCGTCACGGGCTGCTCCAAGGGTGATGAAGGCGTCTTCCTAACAGCCTGAGGCGGCCCAAGGCCACCGTCGTGCTGGACAAATCCGCGCCGATCCGCTGAAACTGATCCCCGACTTGGGGGCGTAGAGGCGGGCGAGGGCCGGTCAGGCTCCCGGCCATCCAACAGATCATGGACCCCCGATGACCGACGCCACGCCGGCCACCCCGAACGGTTCACCCCAATCCTCTCCTCCGCCCGCTCCGAAGCGCAATGCCTTCACCCGTTTCCTCGACGTGGTGGAGTGGCTGGGCAACCTGTTGCCGCATCCGGTGACGCTGTTCGCCCTGATCGCCGTGTTCATGGTGCTGCTGTCGGGCGTGTTCGGCTGGCTGGGGGTGGCGGTGGAGGACCCGAGGCCCGTGGGCGCGCCGGGGCGGGCCGAGAGCGGCATGATCGAGGCGGTCAGCCTGATGACCGCCGACGGGCTGCGCCGCATCTTCACCGGCCTGGTGTCGAACTTCACCGGTTTCGCGCCGCTGGGGGTGGTGCTGGTGGCCATGCTGGGCATCGGCGTGGCGGAAAAGTCCGGCGTGCTGTCGGCGGCCGTGCGCGGGGCGGTGCTGTCGGCCAGCCCCAAGGCCGTCACCTGGGTGATCGTGTTCGCCGGGGTGATGTCCAACATCGCCTCCGAGCTGGGCTATGTGGTGCTGATCCCCCTGGCCGGGGCGATCTACTATTCGCTGGGGCGGCATCCGCTGGCGGGCATGGCGGCGGCCTTCGCGGGGGTGTCCGGCGGCTATGCGGCGAACCTGCTGATCGGCACCATCGACCCGCTCTTGGCCGGGATCACCGAGGAGGCGGCGCGGCTGATCGACCCGACCTATACGGTGGCGGTGACCTCCAGCTGGTATTTCATGGCCGTCAGCGTGCCCATGATTACCGCCATCGGCGCCCTGGTCAGTCTCAAGATCGTCGAGCCCAAGCTGGGGCCGTATGAGCCGAAGAACGCCGAGAAGGGCGTTCTGGACACCATCACCTTGAATCAGCTGACAGACGCCGAAAAGAAGGGCCTGTTCTGGGCCGGGGTCGCGGTCCTGGGCGTGTTCCTGGCCATGGCCCTGACCCTGTGGCCGGAGGGCGGGCTGCTGCGCGACCCGGAAACCGGCAGCCGCCTGCGCTCGCCGTTCTTCAGCGGCTTCGTGACCTGGATCCTGCTGTTCTTCGTCATCGTCGGCGTGGTCTATGGCCGCATCGTGGGCACGATAAAGAACGACCGCGACGTCATCGACGGCATGGCCAGTGCGCTGTCGACCCTGGCGCTCTATCTGGTCATCATCTTCTTCGCGGCCCAGTTCGTGGCCTTCTTCAGCTGGTCGAATCTGGGCGCCATCACGGCGGTGACGGGGGCGAATTTCCTTCACGCCACCGGGCTGACCGGGCCGGCGGTGTTCCTGGGCTTCATCCTGATCTGCTGCGTGGTGAACCTGACTATCGGCTCGTCCTCGGCCCAGTGGGCGATGACCTCTCCCATCTTCGTGCCCATGCTGATGCTGATCGGCTATTCGCCCGAGCTGATCGCCACCGCCTACCGGATCGGGGATTCCACCACCAACATCATCACCCCGATGATGAGCTATTTCGGCCTGATCCTGGCCTGGGCGGCGCGATACGACCGCAACGTGGGCATCGGCACGATGATCGCGATGATGCTGCCCTATTCGATCTTCTTCACCATCGGCTGGACGGTGCTGTTCTATCTGTGGGTGTTCGGCCTGGGCCTGCCGGTCGGGCCGGGCTCGCCGACCTTCTACACGCCGGGCGGCTGAAGATCAGTCGGTCAGGCTGATCGCCGACAGCAGGCGGCCGAAATCCGGCTCGCCGCGCCGGAAGGCCCGGCGGTTGGAGAAGAAGCGGGCCTCGTCCGCGCAGGTATCGTGGCCCGTCCAGGCGGCCCGGGCCACGCCCGCGCGCGCCAGCCGCCACAGGACATAGCCCGGCAGGTCGAACAGGCGCTTGTCGGACGCCGCGCCGGGGCGGAAGAAGCGGTCGGCCTCGGCATGAACCGCCTCGAACCGTTCCTGGAAATCCGCGCCGACCTCATAGCTGTCCGGCCCGATGCAGGGGCCGACCACGGCGGTCATGCGGCCGGGATCGGCGCCCAGGGCCTGCATGGCCTTCACTCCGCTTTCGACCACGCCGGAAAGGGCGCCCTTCCACCCCGCATGGACCGCGCCGACCACGCGGGCCTCGGCGTCCGCCAGCAGCACCGGCGCGCAGTCGGCGGTCAGGGCGCCGCACACCAGCCCCGGCCGATCCGCGACCACCCCGTCGCCCTCGGGCCGGTCCTCGCCCCAGGAACGGTCGGCGCGATGCACCACGGCGGAATGGACCTGATAGCCGGTCAGGAGCGCGTCGGCCTCCACCCCGAACACGGCGGCGCAGCGACGCCGGTTCTCGCGCACCGCCTCGGGATCGTCGCCTGAGCCGAGGCCCAGGTTCAGGCTGTCGTAGAGGCCGGTCGAGGCGCCGCCGTCGCGCGTGAAGAAGGCGTGGCGGACGCCCGGCAGGTCCAGCAGGGGATGGGTCAGATATTCGGCCATCTCAGCTCTCGAACCCCGGAACCGCCAGGCTCTTCGGTGCGAAGACGCAGGCCGCCTTGAACAATTCGCCCATCTGGTCCGGGGCGGTCAGGCGGTGAAGCTGGCGTTCGATCACCGGCGCCGCGTCGGGGCGGGACCGCATCAGCCGCGCCGCGCGCGCCTCGATCCCGAGCGCGCGCAGAAAATCACCCTGGCCCCGGCATCCGGTGACGTCGGCGCCGGCGCGCACGGCGGCCTCCAGCACGGCGGGGAAGTCGGCCCACATGGTGATGTCGGCCTGGCCCGGCGAGGCCAGGGGATCGACCTTGGCGTGACGGCGCAGGGCCTGGAGCGTATCGCCCGCCTCGGCCCGTGCGCGGCCATAGTCGATCAACAGCGCCGCCCCGCTCGCCGCCTTCATCAGCCGGCCCAGGTCGCGCCCGAAGG
>JAEZCL010000048.1 GCA_023433585.1 Pseudomonadota bacterium | reverse complement strand
GGCCGCCTTGATAGACGTACAGAAAGTCCTCCCACACCGGCCGGCAGCCGGCTGTGCCGTCGTCCGGTTGACCTGTGACGGTTTGGCTTCACATGATGTGCGCGCCGCCCACGGCGAAGCCATAAAGCTCCTCACAATGGGCCGATACGTCGACGGCCGACTCCCCGACGCATCGCGCATCAAGGTCGACGAACATCTCGCCCAAGTCACCATGCGCTGTGGCCAGTCATTCGGGCACCAGCAGTGGTTCCTCTTCGACACCGTGTGGGCGGCCGCTCACCCCGACCTGGCCCAATCACTGCTGCGCTACAGCAACCACTGGGATCCACTCAAGGACTGAAAGCAGCCGAGCCATCAGCTCCGATCGTCGGGACGAGCGGATGCTGACCGGGCATGCGGCCAGCGGCAGATGAGGACGGTCATCGGCTCGAATGGGCTGTGAAGTCTCCTGCGTACTCATCCGATTCGACGCTTGCGCCCATCCGTGCAAGCAGTTGGATCTGCTCACAGCTCAGCCGCCAGCCCATCGCGTTGTAGCCGCCGTCTGGGTCGTCGAACCAGCGAACCATCATCAGACCTGCGTCGACGTCGCCGCCGTCGACGAGGGCTCGCACCCGATCAGCCGCCGGCGCGATACGTGCAAGCACGGCGGACGCCTGTTCGTCGATTCGTCCGTGTGTCTCACAGCGGATCTCCCACCGATGCGCTGCCGGGACCAGCCTCGGCGATGTGCGACGGCTTCCCATGGCGGCGGTTCGATCCGGTTCAAGCCCGAGAAATTCCGTGATCTGTTCGGCCGTCACCGCCTCGCTGTCGAGCCAGAAGTAGCAATACTGCTGAACCTTCCACGGCGCGTCCACCATGTGCGCCAACCTATGCGTTCGGACCCGCAGGGGGCACTCAATTCGGCATGAGCGGACGTCGTCGGTCTATGAAGCAGAGCCGCCGGTGCTGACGCTTTCGGGCGCGCCGAAGATGTCACCGCCCAGGAAGCCCTGGTCAGATGGCTGCCAGTGGGATTCGAGTCTCAACTGCCGGAATCCCTACCAACTCCGCCGTCGCGGATCTAGAGCCGCACGTCGATGCAGGATCGTCCCGGCGACTGGCGTCAGCGAGCCCAGGACGAAGAAGCCGACAGCAGGCAGGCGGGAAGCAACCGGAGATGACCACTTCGGCGTTCTCTGGGAGGTCACGCCAGGCGCATGCCCACATCGCCGCAGGTGAAGCCATCCGCTCTTCCCGGCATGGGTGAGCACTTCGGGTGCGGTGACCACTTCGACAACCTGCACCCAATCTGCACCCATATGTAAGGTACGAGCCACCACAAGCCCTTTACCGGCCTGACCTGCAGACACTCCCCCACCAGGCGATATTCAGTGCCGTTGACTGCTGTTCGCTGCCGTTGAGTGCAGTTGTGTGAAGCAGGACGCCGCACCGACTCTGACCTGCAACAACGAGAACCTGCAGGTCATTGTGGGTGCAGTTGAGCGCCGTTCAGTGCGGTTGGCGGCTGTTCAATGCCGTTCACTGCATCCGTCTGCTCCCAGCCTGCTCCCCCAATCTCCGGGCTCGAGGCCCCGCGCATCTTGTCGGCGGTCGCGGTCCATATCGCGCAGGCCGATGCCCGGGTTGATACTGGACGCGCGGTGCCGAGCCCTCAGCTGCGGCGCGGTTGCCGCCTCGCTTGCACCGGGTCCCTCAGCTCCCAGACCGCTCCCTCCGGGCAATGGCCAGCCAGGCGCACCCGCTTAAACGGCACCCCAGCTCGCGCATGCCGAATCGCACGCCGAGTGTTGTTGCTGTGCCGAGTCCCTCGTCGACCGTTTGCGCTAGAGCTGTCGCCTGCAAGTTCTGAGCACGTCGGCCAGCGGGGCCGTCCGCGACCTTGGGCTACTGTTGTCAACGCCGAGCCTGGCGACCCGCCTCGTCTGGACCGATTGCTGCAGCCGTCTACGTCGGTAGCCGTCACTGTCGAGAGCCGGCCAGGGCAACCAACGGGCACTCAACGACGTACGCCCGCTTTCCAGCTCGCGAGGTCCGCAAGCAGCTCCTCGTAGCGTTCTGATGCGAGAACCGTGCCGCCGTCGCGAAGGCGGTTTACGCCAGCGCGGCGCCTCCGGACCGGCGTCCGAACCTTGGTCCCGTCGCACAGCTGCAACCACAGCCGCTCCCGCACCAGCCAATCGGGACCGCTGTGGAACCCTCGAACCTGCTCCCACACGATCGTGCGCGTCCGCCACAGCCAGCGCACCCGAACCCCCGATCGACTGACCACGAGCGCAGTACGGTGAAACCGCCATGCGAAGGTGAGCCATACCGCCGCGAATCCAGCGAATGCCAACACCGCAGCCAACCGAACCTGCTGCCAGTGAGCGGCCACCTGAAAAGCAACAAACGCGAAGAGCAACGTACCGAGCACCGCCAGTGTGCCGGTGAAGAGCCGCATCGGATCTTCATACGGCCGGGTCCAGGACAACACGTCGTCATCATGACAGCCCAATCCAGCCGCCCGACGCCTGACCGATACCGGCGCTCGCGCCGCCAGCAGGCCAAGGCCGACCGGAATCACCATGCCATCGAGGTTTGGACCCCAGGAGCCGTCAGCTTGCAAGGTGCTCCGCGTCAGCTTGGAAATCGCCTTGATCCGAACGGGAGTAATTCGGCATTAAGAAGACTCACCACTCCACAGAACCCGGGGCGGTTCACCAGCGGCCGCCCGCTCCAACGCGTACGCGGACAGTTGCTGCACCGCGACAACAAGACGCAGGCGTCCGACCGACCCTCCTGGCCGACCTCAACGTCCACTTCAGAGTCGCCATGCAGGTGCTGAGACACGCCCGCTTCGCGGTAACAACCGCGCCGCCAGCGACCATGACCACGCCGATGCGCTGCATCAGCCGTCCCCATCCGCCGGTGCTGGCGCTGATGCTGGTCAGACGGGCGCCTGCCAGCCGACGATAAGGCCGTGGTCAGACAGGGGGTTAGGCTGTGCGCGTTCGCCACCTGGCGATGTGGCCGCAGGGTCCGGCGAGGGTGAGGAACGGCACCCAGCGTCCACAGGCCGTGGCCGGCTGCGCCACTGAGCAATCCGAGTGGCCTAATACTCCAACGTCATTTGGCCTGTCTGCGCTGGTAGTGGGATCGGCGGGCGCGGGCTTGGGATGTTCGTCGCCAGAGCGACCAGTGCAGGGTGTGCTCTGGCGGGAGCGATGTGGCGAGGACGAAGGCGTTGAGGAGTCGGCGGATCTCGGCGACGGTCAACGCGATGATCTTCGGGTCGGTGTCGGGCTGCTGGGCTGCGAGGATGGTCAGGACGGCCAGGGCCAGCATGGCCAGGGTGATGAATCGGTGCCAGCCGGTCCAACTGCGGACCTGGTAATGGTCCAGACCGACCTGACCTTTGCCGGTCTGGAACAGCTCCTCGATGCTCCAACGGGAGCCGGCGACGGTCACGAGGGTGTGCAGCGGCACCGGGCGGGGTGACCAGCACAGGTAGAAGGCCAGCTCGCCGGTGGTGCGGTTACGGCGGATAAGCAGCCATCGGTGCTCGCCAGGTTGGGTGGCCGTGGTGATCCAGGCCCACAGGTAGTCGCGGGGACCTTTCGCGCCCGGCCCGCAGCTGTGGGGCTGCCATTCGCGGGTGGGTATCCGCTCGGCGAGGTCGTCGACGCGGATGAGGGTGCGGCCGTTGTTGACCGCCACGCGTCGGTCGCAGCCGACGGCCAGCACGTAACCGATCCCATAGTGTTCGAGGTCAGCGCGTAGGCCGGGGTCGGCGCCGTAGACCTCGTCGCCGGTCACCCACGCGAACGGGATTTCGGCGTCCACCGCGGCGACGATCATCTGCCGGGCCAGGGCCGGCTTCGTGGCGAACCCGACCTGGTCGGGAACGCCGGCGGCGGTGAGACGCTCAGGCCGGTCGCACCACGTCGTCTCGGGTAGGTAGAGCCGGCGGTCGATCATCGCCCGCCCCAGAGGTGAGACGTAGGCGAGGAACACCCCGACCTGGCTGTTCTCGACGCGGCCGGCGGTGCCGGTGTACTGCCGCTGGACCCCGACCGAACACAGGCCCTTCTTCAGGAAGCCGGTCTCGTCGCAGGCCAGCACCGCGTTGGGGTGGCCGAGTTGCTCGATCAGCCAGGCCCGAACGTCGTCGCGGACGGTGTCGGCGTCCCACACAGCCGTGCGCAGCAGCCGCTGCATCGCCTGCGGATCATCGTGGCCAGCCCGTTCCGCGATGGACCAGCAGGTCTTGCGCTCCACGCCCGACAGCAGTCCTTCCACGAACTGCCCGGCGGTCCGACGCGGCTCTGCCCGCACGAACCGGCCAGCGACACGCGTCACCGCCTCGTCCAGGATGACCCGCCACCCGGCGGGGT
>JAEZCL010000162.1 GCA_023433585.1 Pseudomonadota bacterium | reverse complement strand
GTATTAAGTTTTAGAATGAATAATCAGTTGCCGAATATCTACAACAAAGGAAATTCATCCCAAAGCAGATTGGAAAATACTATGACATCCGGAAGGTTTTTCTTGATGAAATGTAGTAAAGTGAATTAGGTATGTATGAAACGTTGAGACGATATAACGTTGAAAAAGCTCCCTGCAGCAAGAAGATTTTTAGTGAAGTGGTATAGTAAGGTAATAAGGACAGCAAAACAACAGAAGGAATGCTGTTGCTGAATGGATTCCCGAATCAATCACTCTTCTCCGGAACCCGATTTTTGCTCCAATTTTTTTAAATAGTGGGATAAGGAAAGAAATAAATTCACGCAATCCAGACCCATAAGGGATTTGTGTTTCGCTCATAAAAATTTATAAAGCTCCCGGGCAAACCAATATTTCAGTACAAACTAATTCAGGTTTTGAACCTCGCAGAACAGGTATGGATTGATAGAGCCGGCAGCTTCAAGATCTGCCGGATAGTTTCCAAGTTCCAGTTGCAGGCAGGATCTTGCCTCCCTCACTTCCCAAAGCCGAACGGAGCTGGCGGAATACGGACTGCTAAAGATCTCCGGAAGGACTTCACGGATGATTCCGTTCCAGCATGCCTCTTCAAAACGTTCAACCGGATTCAGGCGGCGCGAATCAGAGCTGGCAATGGGGCTCCATTCCCGGTTCGCAAAACCGGTATGGGTGAATAGCAAAACTTCCTGTTGTTGGGTTCCTGGTTTCATATCCCGGAGTTTTAAGTTATATATACCTGTTAGACGCACTGGTTCGCAAAAGGATACATCTTAAAAGACAAAAAAACTGTTAATGAAAAACGGGAGTGAAAAAATTTTTTGTGCAGAGTTTTTGAAAATGTTAAAAATTGTATTTATGTTTACCGTCACTGCAGAATCCACTCCGTCAAACCACCGTTTCAAAAGGCCTTCGTTGTTCCGTCCCCTTTCAGCTGGTTAAGCAATTTATATGATGTAGACTTCCAACTACGGGAAGTGTTAAGCCATGATTAGTATTTCATGATTAGCTGAACAGCTTCGCTGTTTCCTTAATGAAACAGTGCTGTTCGTAATGGCCATTTTATGGTCGTTTGGCATTGCTATATCCTGAAACTGGCACCTGACATATATTATTCACAAACCTTTACTCCTATTAATTCATCTGGCATGAAACCAAATTTACCCTCCCTACAAAACCGCTTCCGGATCCTTTATTTTCTGGCAATTTTCCTGGGCTTTACCCTGAATGGGTTTTCGCAGGCAAAAGATAGTCGCGGTACCGATTTCTGGATTATGTTCAATGGCAATTTAAGTACGCCAACCATTACCGTGTTTATAACCTCCGATGTAAATACATCCGGAACCGTTACAATCCCGGGAATGTCGTTTACTCAAAATTTTACGGTGAATGCAAACACGGTAACGCCGGTAGTGTTGCCCGTTGCTGTAGCCACGCATTCAAACAATGTAATCGACAACAAGGGCGTGCATATTGTTGCCCAGAATGAAGTAACTGTTTACGGACTCAACTACGCTCCCTTTACAACGGATGCGTTTTTAAGTTTACCTACCGACGTGCTGGGACTGGAATACATTGTACTTACTTACGGAGGTCTTGCTGCCCGCAGTCAATTCGGTATTGTGGCCACTCAAAATGCCACAACCGTTACGATTACGCCATCGGTGAGCGCGGGTGGAAGAGCGGCGAATGTACCGTATACAATCACGATGAACCAGGGCCAGACCTACGAATTATCGGGTGGTACCGATATGTCGGGTACAAGAGTGGTAGCCAATAAGCCCATCGGAGTGATGGGTTCCAGTTCCTGCGCAAATATTCCTCCCAATGCTTCCTACTGCGATCATATCGTTGAAATGCTTCCGCCTTTGGAAACGTATGGAAAAAAGTTCGCTACGGTGCCGCTTCGCGATAGGACAAATGGCGATACCTGGAGATTTTTAGCTTCCGAAAATGGAACCGTTATAAAAATCAATGGCGTGGCTGAACCCGCTATCAATAAAGGCCAGTGGAGAGAAAAATTACTTTCCGCCCAGTCTGTAATTGAATCAGACAAGCCCATACTGGCGGCCCAATATTCAAATGGATCAACCTTTTCAGGAAATCCTGGCGATCCATTCATGATGCTTATTCCATCTCTTGAACAGTTTCTACCAAAATATACAGTAACCACTGTGTCAGGGTATGTTTCTCACTATATCAATATCGTGGCTCCCAGCTCGATTGTAGGTTCACTTCGCCTTAACGGCGTGGCCGTTCCCGCATCGGAATTCACCGCCATTGGAAGTTCCGGATTTTCAGGGGCGAAACTGAAAGTGCAGCCGGGAACCCATAACCTGGATGGAACACTGCCGTTTGGGGTGTTTCAGTACGGATTTAACCAGGACGATTCATATGGTTATCCGGGTGGGCAGTCATTCTCTGCCATTGCTATTGTAAACACGCTTACTCTTACGCCACTAAATGGCAGCGGAACAGTGGGCAATGAACAGTGTTTTGATGCCCTGGTAAAAGATCAGTCGAATAACCCGCTGGAGGGAATCCGGGTCGACTTTACAATCACCGGGCCGCATGCAGCGAAAAGCG
>JAEZCL010000299.1 GCA_023433585.1 Pseudomonadota bacterium | reverse complement strand
GCCTTGCCGCACACGCCGCACGAACTGGTGGTGTAGAAGTTGCGCGACGGATCGGTGACCGGCTCCGGAACACCGGGGGTGAGCGCCACGTCGACCACGTTGTAGGTGTTCGGGGTCTCCGCACCGGCGCAGAGCTGTGCGGTGTGCACGTCCTCGGCCGACCGGATCAGTCCTTCGGTGAGCAGGAAGCCGATCGCCAGGTCCAGATCGTCGCCGGGCGTACGCATAGTCACCGCGAGCGGTCGACGCCGACCCGGCCCGGCCGCGCCCACGCGGATCTCCAGTGGCTCCTCCGCGGCCAGGGTGTCCTGGCGGCGGATCCGGCCCCGGCCCTCGCCCGTCGCGTCGAGGTCGATCCGCAGCACGCTCCGCCGGTCTGTCGCCCGTCCCATCCCGCCATCCTCCCCGGCCCCTCCACTGCCCGCACCCCACCCCCACTCCTTCATGTGCCCCGCCGGCCCAGCCGATCATGATCGACACCAGATCGCCGAAGTGGCGGTATCGGACGGCCCCGGATGCCGCCACTTCGGCGAGATGGAGTTGATCAACGTCGGAAAACCGCCAGCGAAGCCGGGCACGGGCCCGGGCCTCGTGCCCGAGCCGGGATTCGACGGTCGTGGCCGTGGATAGGGTGAGGCGGTGACGGGGTACGCGGCGGTGGTCCTTGCCGGTGGCGCGGCCCGGCGGATGGGCGGCGTCGACAAACCGGCCCGCCCGGTCGGCGGCCGGCCGATGCTGCACCGGGTGCTGGCCGCGGTGGCCGACGCGGACCAGCGGATCGTGGTCGGCCCGTCCGGTCCGGTGCCCGGCGGCGTCCGGACGACACGTGAGGAGCCACCCGGTGGCGGGCCGGTGGCCGCCATTGCGGCCGGGCTGGCGCTGCTCGACCCGGGTACGACAACAGTCGCCCTGCTCGCCGCCGATCTCCCGCTGCTCACCGCCGCCGCCGTGACCGAGCTGCGGCGCGCGCTCGACACCCCGGCCGCCGAACGGGAACGCGACCTGGCCGCCGAGCGGGAACACGATCGGGCCGCCGAGCGGGAACGCGAACCGGCCGCTGATCGGGAACTCGACCGCGCTACCGAGCGGGCATCAGCGCTCCCCCCGCGCGGACCGACCGTCGCCCTCGCCTGTTACGTGGACGGCGACGGCCGCCGCCAGCAGCTCTGCGCGGTGTGGCGGTTACCGGCCCTGCGGGCCGCCCTCGACCGGCTCGCCGCGACGCGGGGCGGCACGCTCGACGGGGCGCCGGTACGCGGACTGCTGACCGGTGTCGCCGTACGCGAGGTGTCGTGGTCCGGCTCGGGTCCTCCGCCCTGGTTCGACTGCGACACTGACGAGGACGTACGCCGGGCGGAGGAGTGGTCGAGATGACGGTGCTGGACGACTGGGTCACGGCGGTCTGCGCCGAGCTGGACCTGGACCCGGCCGGGGTGCCGGTGCCGACAGTGCTGGACGTGGCCCGGGACGTGGCGCATCAGGTGGTCCGGCCGGGGGCGCCGGTCACCGCGTACCTGTTGGGGGTGGCGGTGGGGCGCGGGGCGGACCCGGCGGCGGCGGCCGAGCGGCTCAGCGCGCTGGCCGGCTCGTGGCCGGGGGATCTGGGTGGGTCCATGCCCGCGGAATAGCGCCTTGCGCGTGATTCGGTGGCCGCCGCGCGTGGGTAGGGTGGCGGGGACGGACGGAGGCGATCATGACGGCAGACCACCCCTCGGCGCCGGTCGACAAGCCTGCCGGCAGCGCGCCGGAACACCACGCCACCGGCAGCGCGCCGGAGCATCACGAGTCGATCCTGCTCGACGAGCCGACCACCGCTGATCTGCGGGCCAAGGTCACCGAGGCCTGGCGTGAGTTCGCGCGGGCGCTCGCCGAGCGGCTACGCGCACTGCCCGCCGGTGGTCACCTGGAGGTGACACTCGATCCGACCGCCTCCGGCACCGGGGACGCCGTCTACTCGGTGAGCGTGGACGCGGGCGAGGAGGGTCGCCTCTCGGCCCGGGCGGTCGGCAACGCCACGCTGCCCCAGGGCTACCGGTTGGACCGGGCGGCGGTGGCCGACATGGTGGCGCTCGGCTGGTCGCCGCCGGGCGTGGTGCCGGGTTCCGGTGAGCAGTTCGGGCTGGACTGCGGCACCGACGAGGCGACCCGGCTGGCCGCCGTGCTGTCCCGGACGCTGCGTGACGTCTACGGCGCCCCGCATCCCGCCTTCCTCGTCTACCTGGTGCACGACACCGAGGGTGAGCCGTTGCCGGTGGAGCCGCTCGGTACGGCCCGCAGCGAGTTCGGCCCGGACCGCGACGTCGAGGCCGACCTGGACGAGGCGTTGGCCGCGGCGGCGGCCGCGCAGTCCGGCGAGAACGACGTGCTGGCCCTGGAGGAGCGGGTCCGCACCGTCGTGTCGACCATGCTGAAGTCCGCGTCCGACCAGCTTCAGGTCGACTCCGACGGTGACATCAACATCCGGGCCGGCTCGGCCATGGTGTTCGTCCGGGTGCGCGACAACCCGCCGCTCGTGGACGTCTTCTCGCCGGTGCTGACCGAGGTCGAGCCGACCGAGCGCCTGTACGTGAAGCTGTCCGAGTTGACCAACCGGATGCCGATCGGGCGGCTCTACTGCGCCGACGACACGGTGTGGGCCTCGATTCCGGTGTTCGGCCGCAACTTCCAGCCCACCCACCTGATGCTCGCGGTGCAGGTGATGACCGGTCTCGCGGACGAGCTGGACGACCGTCTGCACGGCGAGTTCGGCGGCAAGCGCTTCTTCGGCGAGGGGGACAAGCCGGCGCGGGCCGAGGAGCACCGCACCGGCATGTACCTCTGAGCCGGGTCAGCGCACGTCGAGCAGGGTCTTGCCGACGGTCTGCCGGGCCTCGATCGCGGCGTGCGCGTCGGCGGCCCGGTCCAGCGGGAAGCGCTGCCCGATCTGCGGTCGCAGCCGGCCGGCGGCGCCCTCGGCGAGCGCCGCCTCGGTGAGGGCGCGCAGTTCGTCCGGGCCGGGCCGTGGGCTCAGCAGCGTGACGC
>JAEZCL010000134.1 GCA_023433585.1 Pseudomonadota bacterium | reverse complement strand
GTCGAAGGACCTCATGGTGAGCTTGTCGAACCACGAGGTCCGGGCTCACCATCTGCTCCATGGACGACGCTCTCCATCTCTGGGTCTACATCCTGCGCTGCGCGGACGGCTCCTACTACACGGGCAGCACGAAGAAGACGCTGGAGGCGCGCGAGTGGGAGCACAACGAGGGGGTGGTGCCCGGCTACACGCACAGCCGGCGGCCAGTGACGCTGGTCTACGCCGAACGGTACGAGCGGCTGCTGGATGGGTTTGCGCGCGAGCGGCAGATCAAGCGGTGGTCGCGGGCGAAGAAGGAGGCGCTGATGCGGGAGGATTGGGAGGGGTTGGCGAGGTTGGCGCGGGGAAAGCGGGACGGGTGAGTGCCGCAAGGCCGATGACCCTCTGAGGACCTCATCCTGAGCTTGTCGAAGGACGAGGTCCGGGCGCACCGCTCTGCCACGCCCTCGGGTTCGTGGCTCACAGCTGGCCGTCATCGGGGGAAAAGCCTGCATGCGCGGTTGTGCGTATAGTTACGTACTGACTAGGCTTAACTTACCAACAGATGACCGTGACGGTGTGAGAAGTGCCGGGTAGGAGCAAGGCTTTCTATGAGCAGGGTCTGCAGTTCGTCTATGACCGTCCTCAGCCAGAGTACATGTTGTCGCCCCCCGAACTAACCGTTCTCTCATTGATTGGAGAGGGGCACAGCATCGGCGACATTGCCGAACTCGTCTGCGTCAGCGTCGAAACCGTACAGCGTCGGAAGCGGAGCATAAAAAGGAAGCTCAAAATAAAGACTGACGCTGAGTTAGGGCGAGCCTACGCCAGTACACAGACCGCCAAGGAGTACACTCAAGCGCGCTACTTGGCGGAGCGTGTTCTTCCCATTCTCGCCGGTGCGACCGTTCTCTCCCCGATACTTAGGGATGAGCGTTGGTGTGGGCTTCTCGTCCGGCTACGATCGGGTGCCACAAAGCGGCTATGGTTCATGGCCACGGAAGTCGACGACTTCTGCGGATGGGTGGTGATTGATTAGGTGCACCAGCCCTTGGCTGATGGATCGGTTACTCCGCTGTGCGGCCATTGGTACCCTCGTCTACGGATCATGGTCGCCAGTCACATTCACCACGCTCGCGGCTCGGCGGCCCTCTGACTGAGCCTCTAGCTCAGTAAGCTTCTTTGTGAAGGGCCCGAAAGAAGCAACTCCTACGGCAATTGCTGCCACTACCCCCCCGAGATGCAAGGCAAGGGCAACGACCCCCCCCTTCACCAGCCCTTTTGTGCCTTCCTCTATGCCGGCCAAGGATCCCTTACGGAGCCTCGGCAAGGCTTCTTTGCCATATGCAGCGACCTCGCGCTGAGCGGCAACGATGACGGCAGCGGCGAAATTTCTAACGCTGAGGATATGTTGAGCAATGAGCTTCGCCCGACTTTCCAGAGCGGCCGCATTGACGCTTTCGTCGTTGCTAAGCGAGATGATTTTCTCAGTTTCTGCAACATCTGGCAGAGCGTCGGTAAGCGCCGCTATTGCGGAACTGTCAACCTGCGGCGACTCTCTTGCTATATCAGCAAGTTGAAGCGTTCCAGCGAAAGCTTTGTCAAGGTGGCCCTCTAATATTCTTTGCGCAATGCGCGCAGACTCGATCGCCGCAATCTCTGGAAAAAGACTGGCGAAGTCCTCCAAGGAACTAGAAAAATCGCTGATCGCTGCTGCTCCGTCCGGCAGGACTTCCCCTGAATTAGCCGCCGCGACGCAAGATTGAAAAGTCCGGAGCCTACTTAACAGGGGTCCCGGCCTAATGCCTTCTAGGCCGCCAGCCAAGTATGTCTGTAGACGATCGAAGCTACCGCGGAGAAAATCCGGTCCTTGGCCTAGCCGCTCCCGGGCGAACATCGCCTTTTGCAACAGCTCGCGAAGAAGATCGCTCGCCAGCTCAGACTGTTGGGCACTGCCAGCCGGAACGGCGACGACGGTGCCGGAGGCCGCGGAGAACTGGTAGGCGGCGACACGTTGCCGGAGAGCTTCGGCTAAATCGTTATTGTCAGGATCAATATTGTTCGCTGACGTCCGCGACGAGTGTCGAGGTTTGATCTCTTCTACCGAAAGGTACTCGTCCTCGACTTCTTTGATGCTTGTTTCAAGTACAGCCAGGTGAGCTTCCTTGACTGTGTCGGAAGGGGCAGGTTTCAGCAGGCCTAACTGAACGCTCAGAGCCTTCCTCGCTCTATCATAGATAATCACGCGAGCGGCAGGAGAATTCTCCGTAAGTGCGAGGAGCGCTCGACGAAGAAGAGCGGAGTAGCTAGGGAAATCGAAAACGAACGACCGAACAAATCGATACGCTCGAGTCGCCCAGAGACGAAATCATAAAAACGGAAGAGCGGTAGTCGCGCTGTAGACCTAAGGATGCTCGCCCCGTCGAAATTTGTGTTCTCGTCTGAGAGGCTATCGTTGAAGATATTGTCTTCCCTTATCGTTGAGTGAGATAGATCGGCGCCACAAAAATTGGCATGGGAGAAGTCGTTGTTGGCGATGTACCACCGCGAGGCCTTGGCGTTCCGAAAATCCGCTGCCCGGAAAGTCGCGTGGCTTACTGCGTGTCCGCTGACTATCGCGCCACTGAAATTCGCGTTGTCTGCGTTCACGAAGGAAAGTTTGGCTGAACTAAGATTGGCCCCCGAGAAGTTCGTGCCTTGGCATTGTGACTTCTCAAGCAGGGAGTCGCTTAGATCGCGGTGCCGGAGGTCTAGTCCGCGCAGATCTGCGCCCCGGAGATCAACCCTCTGA
>JAEZCL010000142.1 GCA_023433585.1 Pseudomonadota bacterium | reverse complement strand
CCGCGGCGCAGGAGGAGCAGGCATGAGCGACGCGATCCTCGTCCTCGAGGACGGCCGCACGTTCACCGGCCGGGCCTACGGGGCCACCGGGCGGACGGTCGGCGAGATCGTCTTCAACACCGGCATGACGGGCTACCAGGAGACCCTGACCGACCCGTCGTACCACCGGCAGATCGTCGTGATGACGGCACCGCACGTCGGCAACACCGGCGTGAACGACGACGACCCCGAGTCGACCCGCATCTGGGTCGCCGGCTACGTCGTGCGGGACCCCGCGCGCCGTTCGTCGAGCTGGCGCGCGCGCCGCACCCTCGACGAGGACCTCGTCACGCAGGGCGTCGTCGGCATCAGCGGCATCGACACGCGTGCCCTCACGCGGCACCTGCGCGAGCGCGGCGTCATGCGGGGCGGCATCTTCTCGGGAGCGGCCCTCGTGCGCCCCGAGGGGGAGCGGCGACCCGTGGACGAGCTCGTCGACGAGGTGCTCGCGGCCCCGCAGATGGCGGGTGCCGACCTGGCGGGCGAGGTCAGCGTCGACGCCGCGTACGTCGTGCCCGCCCTCGGCGCGGACGGTGCGCCGCTCGACGCGCCGGTCGCCCGTGTCGCCGCGATCGACCTCGGGATCAAGGCGATGACCCCGCAGCGCATGGCGGAGCGCGGCATCGAGGTGCACGTGCTGCCGGCGACGGCGGCGATCGCGGACGTCCTGGCGGTGCAGCCCGACGGCGTGTTCTTCACCAACGGTCCGGGTGACCCGTCGGCGGCGCGCCACGAGATCGACGTGCTGCGCGGCGTGCTCGACCGCCGGATCCCCTTCTTCGGGATCTGCTACGGCAACCAGCTGTTCGGCCGAGCCCTGGGCTTCGGCACCTACAAGCTGCGCTACGGGCACCGCGGCGTCAACCAGCCGGTCATGGACCGCACGACCGGCAAGGTCGAGATCACGGCCCACAACCACGGCTTCGCGGTCGACGCCCCGTTGGACGCCGAGACCGTCGCACCCTTCGACGGCGGCCGGTACGGCCGCGTCCGCGTGTCGCACGTCGACCTCAACGACGACGTCGTCGAGGGCCTCGAGGCGCTCGACCTGCCGGCCTTCTCGGTGCAGTACCACCCGGAGGCGGCGGCCGGCCCGCACGACGCCGCGTACCTCTTCGACCGCTTCCTCGACCTCATGACCACGCACCGCGACGCCGGCGTCACGCCGGACGCGACCACCGGGAAGGGCGCCGCCTGATGCCTCGCCGCGACGACCTGAAGTCCGTCCTCGTCATCGGCTCCGGCCCGATCGTCATCGGGCAGGCCTGCGAGTTCGACTACTCCGGCACGCAGGCGTGCCGCGTGCTCAAGGAGGAGGGCCTGCGGGTCGTCCTCGTGAACTCGAACCCCGCCACGATCATGACCGACCCGGAGTTCGCCGACGCGACCTACGTCGAGCCGATCACCACCGAGGTCCTCACCACCATCATCGCCAAGGAGCGCCCCGACGCGCTCCTGCCGACGCTGGGCGGCCAGACCGCGCTCAACGCCGCGATCGCGCTGGACGAGGCCGGCGTGCTCGAGAAGTACGGCGTCGAGCTCATCGGCGCGAACATCGCGGCCATCCAGAAGGGTGAGGACCGCCAGGCGTTCAAGGAGGTCGTCGAGGTCGCGGGCGGGGAGTCCGCACGCTCGGCGATCATCCACACGGTCGACGAGGCGCTCGTCGCGGCCGAGGACCTCGGCTACCCGATGGTCGTGCGGCCGTCGTTCACCATGGGCGGCCTCGGCTCGGGCCTCGCGTACGACGAGGCGGACCTGCGCCGGATCGTGGGGCAGGGCCTGCACTACTCGCCGACCACCGAAGTGCTCCTCGAGGAGTCGATCCTCGGCTGGAAGGAGTACGAGCTCGAGCTCATGCGCGACAAGCACGACAACGTCGTGGTCGTCTGCTCGAGCGAGAACGTCGACCCCGGCGGTGTCCACACCGGCGACTCGGTCACCGTCGCGCCTGCGCTGACGCTCACGGACCGCGAGTACCAGCGGCTGCGCGACATCAGCATCGCGGTGATCCGCGAGGTCGGCGTCGACACCGGCGGCTGCAACATCCAGTTCGCGGTGCACCCCGACACCGGGCGCGTCATCGTCATCGAGATGAACCCGCGCGTGTCGCGCTCGTCGGCGCTCGCGTCGAAGGCCACCGGGTTCCCGATCGCGAAGATCGCCGCCAAGCTCGCGATCGGCTACACGCTCGACGAGATCCCCAACGACATCACGCGCTCGACGCCCGCGTCGTTCGAGCCGACCCTCGACTACGTCGTGGTCAAGGTCCCGCGGTTCGCGTTCGAGAAGTTCCCGGCCGCGGACGACACGCTGACGACGACCATGAAGTCGGTCGGCGAGGCCATGGCGCTGGGTCGCAACTTCACCGAGGCGCTGGGCAAGGCGATGCGCTCGATCGACAAGACGGGGTCGACGTTCCACTGGGACGGCGAACCGGCGGCGGGCGAGGAGCTCGAGCGTCTCGTGGCGTCGATCTCGCGGCCGACCGAGCACCGGCTGGTCGACGTGCAGCAGGTGCTGCGCGCCGGGGTACCCGTCGACGACGTGTACGCGCGCACGGGCATCGACCCGTGGTTCCTCGACCAGGTCCAGCTCGTCAACGAGGTCGCGCGGGACACCGCCGACGCGCCGGCGCTCACCGCCGACGTCCTCGAGCACGCCAAGCGTCACGGGCTGTCGGACGTCCAGGTCGCCGCGCTGCGGCAGACCAGCGAGGACGCGGTGCGGCGCACCCGCTGGGCGCTGGGTGTGCGCCCGGTCTACAAGACGGTCGACACCTGCGCCGCCGAGTTCGCGGCGCGCACCCCGTACCACTACTCGTCGTACGACGAGGAGAGCGAGGTGCAGCCGCGCGAGCGGCCCGCGATCCTCATCCTCGGCTCCGGCCCGAACCGCATCGGGCAGGGCATCGAGTTCGACTACTCCTGCGTGCACGCGGCGCTGGCGCTCAAGGGCGAGTACGAGACCGTCATGGTCAACTGCAACCCCGAGACGGTGTCGACCGACTACGACACGGCCGACCGCCTCTACTTCGAGCCCCTGACGTTCGAGGACGTCCTCGAGGTGTACGAGGCGGAGAAGGCCGCGGGCCCCGTGGCCGGGCTCATCGTCACGCTCGGCGGTCAGACGCCGCTGTCGCTCGCGCAGCGCCTGTCCGACGCGGGCCTGCCGATCCTCGGCACGTCGCCGGAGGCGATCGACGCCGCGGAGGACCGCGGCGAGTTCGGTGCCGTCCTGGCGGCGGCGGGCCTGCCGGCCCCGGCGTTCGGCACGGCCACGACGCTCGAGGGTGCGCGGGAGACCGCCCGTCGTATCGGCTTCCCGGTCCTGGTCCGCCCGTCGTACGTGCTCGGGGGCCGTGGCATGGAGATCGTCTACGACGAGCACCTGCTCACGTAGTACGTCGAGCGCGCGATCGCCGAGCAGCTCGGCGGCGACCGGGGCGGCAGCCTGCCGCCGCTGCTCATCGACCGGTTCCTCGACGACGCGATCGAGATCGACGTCGACGCGCTGTACGACGGCACCGAGCTGTACCTCGGCGGCGTCATGGAGCACATCGAGGAGGC
>JAEZCL010000119.1 GCA_023433585.1 Pseudomonadota bacterium | reverse complement strand
CGCAGTCCGGCCGCTTCGGCGTGGCCGGGGCCGGGGGGGGCGAGGCCGGGGGGCCGTTTGCCGCGCTGAAGGGCCTTTTCGCGCGCCTGCCCGCAGGCTCCCTGGTCGAGGGGGCCGCAACCAGTGGCGTGACCCCCGCGGCCCTGGGGGCGGGCTATGTGGTCTTCTTCCTCTATTCCTTTGTGATCGGCGTCTTTGCCGTCGTCCTGGCCTTTGTCGTGGCGGCGAAGCAGACCGCGCTCCAGGCCCGTCAGGCCCTGTCCGGCGAAGGCGACGGCTGAAACGAAAAGAGGCGGCCCGGGCAGGCCGCCTCCAATCGGGATCAGGAAATGAGCCGGGCTCAGTCCTGGGCCGAGCCCTCGCCATAGGCGGCAAAGGTGGCGGCGGTCATGATCTCGCTGACCGAGGCACCCAGGGGCACGATCTGCACCGACTTCTCCAGGCCGACCAGCAAGGGGCCGATCACGGTCGCCGCGCCCAGCGACTGCACCAGGCGGGTCGAGATGGCCGCCGAATGGATCGCCGGCATGACCAGGACATTGGCATCGCCGGTCAGGCGCATGAACGGATAGTTGGCGCGAGCCTCGGGGTTCAGCGCCAGCTCGGGCGGCATCTCGCCCTCGTATTCAAAGTCCACGTCCATGCCGTCCAGGATGCGGATGGCCTCGCGCACCTTCTCGCCGCGATCGCCGGGGGGATCACCAAAGGTCGAGTAGCTGAGGAAGGCGACGCGGGGCGTGCGGCCCAGCTTGCGCACGGTGGCGGCGGCCTTGATGGCGATCTCGGCCAGCTCGGCGGCATTGGGCAGCTCGTGGATCGATGTGTCGGCCACGAACAGGGTGCGACCGCGCGCCAGCAGGATCGACAGGCCGATCATCCGGTCCTTGACGTCCAGGACGCGGCGGACCTCCTTCAGGGCCATGTTGAAGTTGCGGGTCACGCCGGTGACCATGGCGTCGGCGTCGCCGCGCGCGATCATGGTGGCACCGAAGTAGTTGCGGTCCTGGTTGATCATGCGCTGCACGTCGCGGCGCAGGTAGCCGCGGCGGTTCAGGCGCTGGTAGAGCCAGTCGGTATATTCGGCATTGCGGCCCGAGTTGCGGGCGTTGACGACCTCGATGCCCAGGTCATCGAAGACCATGCCGGCCTCGGTGGCGTTCTGGCGGATCAGGTCTTCGCGGCCCACCAGGATGGGGGTGCCCAGCTCGGCCTGCTTGAAGGCCCAGGCGGCGCGGATGACGGACGGCTCCTCGCCCTCGGCAAAGACGACGCGCTGCTTGGGACCGGACCGCACGGCCGACGAGATCTTCTGCATCAGCGCCGCCGACGGATCGACGCGCTGGCGCAGCGAGATGCGATAGGCCTCCATGTCCTCGATCGGCTTGCGCGCCACGCCCGAGGCAACGGCGGCCTGGGCCACGAAGGGCGGGATGTACCAGATCAGGCGCGGATCGAAGGGCGTGGGGATGATGTAGTCCGGGCCGAACTTCAGCTTGCGGCCGCGATAGGCCACCGCCACCTCGTCCGGCACGTCCTCGCGCGCCAGGGCGGCCAGGGCCTGGGCGCAGGCCACCTTCATCTCGTGGTTGATCTGGCGCGCCCGCACGTCCAGGGCGCCCCGGAACAGATAGGGGAAGGCCAGGACGTTGTTGATCTGGTTGGCGTAGTCCGACCGGCCCGTGGCGATGATGGCGTCGGCGCGGACCTCGCGCACTTCCTCGGGGGTGATCTCAGGGTCCGGGTTGGCCATGGCGAAGATGATCGGATTGGGCGCCATGGCGGCGACCATCTCCTTGGTGATGGCGCCCTTGGCCGCCAGGCCGATGACCACGTCCGCCCCGACCATCGCCTCGGCCAGGGTGCGGTGCGGCGTGTCGGTGGCGTGGGCGGCCTTCCACTGGTCCAGATTGTCACGCCCCTTGAAAACCACGCCGTCGCGGTCGACGATGACGCTGTTCTCCGCCTTCACGCCCGCCGCCTTCATCAGGGCGATGGAGCTGAGGCCCGCCGCCCCGGCGCCGGCCAGCACCACCTTCACCTCTTCCAGCTTCTTGCCCGCCACGTGACAGGCGTTGATGAGCCCGGCGGTGGAGATGATCGCCGTGCCGTGCTGGTCGTCGTGGAAGACGGGGATGTCCAGCAGGTCCTGAAGCTGGGTCTCGATCTCGAAACATTCGGGGGACTTGATGTCCTCCAGATTGATGCCGCCCCAGGTGTCGCCGATGTTCTTGACCACGGTGATGAAGTCGTCCGGGTCGGTGGTCTTCACCTCCACGTCGAAGGAGTCCACGTCGGCGAAGCGCTTGAACAGCACCGACTTGCCTTCCATCACCGGCTTGGACGCCAGGTGGCCCAGGTTGCCCAGGCCCAGGATGGCCGTGCCGTTCGAGATGACCGCCACCAGGTTGCCCTTGGAGGTGTAGTCATAGGCCAGGTCCGGATCCTCGGCGATGGCGCGCACGGGCACGGCCACGCCCGGCGAATAGGCCAGCGACAGGTCGCGCTGGGTCGCCATGGGCTTGGTCGGCGCCATGGAGATCTTGCCCGGCGTCGGGTCGGTGTGGAAATCCAGGGCTTCCTGGTCGGTGAAGGTCTGTTTCTCGGTGTTTTCGGGCATGGGTCGCTGACAGATCGCGCAAGCGCGGCAAGGGAAGGCGCGACCCTAGAACCCGGCCGCGTTTCCCACAACCGACAGAGGCTGGACTTTCGCCCTCATGGCGTCACGGCCGACGATTTTCAGCATAACCAAAGTTCCCGGCTCCCCCTGGAAGGCCAGTTCGGTGTTGTCCGGCGCCCGGGCGACGCCGCCGTTCTCCGCCAGGGCCTGCACCGTGCGGCCGATCTGGCGGTCCAGATGGCGGCCGAGGGCGCGGGCGGCGGTTTCGCGCAGGGCCGCCGCGCGCGCCTTGACCACGCTCCGCGCGACCTGGGGCATGCGGGCAGCGGGCGTTCCGGGGCGCGGGCTGAAGGGAAAGACGTGGACGAAACTGAGGCCCGCCTCGTCCACCAGAGAGGTCAGTTCGGCGAAGGCGGCGTCGGTCTCGGTGGGAAAGCCCGCGATCAGATCGGCGCCGAAGGCCGTCTCGGGACGGACGCGGCGCACCTGATCGATCAGGCGAAGGGCGTCGGCCCGGGAATGACGGCGCTTCATGCGCTTGAGGATCAGGTCGTTCCCGTGCTGGAGCGACAGGTGCAGGAACGGCATGAGCCGTTCCTGTTCGGCCAGCGCCCGCATCAAGTCCGGGTCGATCTCGGCCGCGTCGATGGAGGACAGGCGCAGGCGCGGCAGCTCGGGGACCAGTTTCAGGATGCGCAGCACCAGGCGGCCGAGCGTCGGCGCGCCCGGCAGGTCGGCGCCCCAGCTGGTCAGGTCCACGCCGGTCAGCACCACCTCGTTGACACCCGCATGGGCCAGGGCGCGCACCTGCTCCACCACCCGCCCGGCGGGCACCGAGCGGCTGTTCCCTCGGCCATAGGGGATGACGCAGAAGGTGCAGCGGTGGTCGCAGCCGTTCTGGATTTCGACATGGGCGCGCACCCGATCCTTCAGCGCCGCCACGACGCGGGCGGGGTCGGCGGGGCGCGGCCGCATGATGTCGTCCACCGCCACGCGGGGCGACGCGGCGGACAGGGCGTAGGCGGACGGCTTCGCCTTGTCGGCGTTGCCGATGACGCGGGTGACCTCGGGCATGGCGGCGAAGGCTTCGGGCTCGATCTGGGCCGCGCAGCCGGTGACGATGATGGGGGCGTCGGGGTGCTCGCGCCGGGCGCGGCGGATGGCCTGGCGCGCCTGGCGCACCGCCTCGCCCGTCACCGCGCAGGTGTTGACCAGCACGGCGTCCGAAAGACCCTGGGCCGTCGCGGCGGTCCGCATGGCCTCGCTTTCGGCGGCGTTGAGACGACAGCCGAAGGTCAGCACCTTCAGGGCGTCGGTCACGGCAGGGTTCCGGTGGTCTCGATCTGAACCGGGCCGGTCATCAGCACGTGATCGTCCGCCTCGCGCCATTCGATGTGCAGTTCGCCGCCGTCCACGACCACCGTCGCCGCCCGGTCCGTCAGGCCCCGCCGGGCGCAGGCGACCAGGGCGGCGCAGGCGCCGGTGCCGCAGGCCCTGGTCAGGCCCGCGCCCCGCTCCCAGACCCTGAGGCGGATGCGGCCGCGCGCCTCAACATGGGCGAAGCCGACGTTCACCCCCTCGGGAAACAGCGGATGATGCTCGATCAGCGAGCCGGTCGCCCGCACGAAGGCGTCGTCCGGGACATGGTCGATGAAGAACACCACATGCGGATTGCCCATGCTGAGCGCGCCCGGCGTATGCAGCACCGGCGCGTCGATGGGGCCGACCTGAAGCTCGATGCCGCGCGTGTCCATGTCCTCGGCCAAAGGCACCTGGTCCCACGCCAGGCGCGGCGGTCCCATGTCCACTTTTATCCGGGCCGCGTTCGTCGATCCTGCGGAATCTCCCGACCCGACACGGCCTGAAACGCGCCAGGCGGTGGTCATGCCGCCCAGGGTGTCGATGGCGACCTGGGTCCGACCGTTCGCCTGGGTCAGCAACCAGCCGACGCAGCGCAGGGCGTTGCCGCAGGTCTCGACCGTCCCACCGTCGGCGTTCCACACCCGCATGAAGGCGTCGCCCGACGATGACGGCTCGATCGCGATCAGCTGGTCGCAGCCGCCCGCGACGCCCGTGGCCCGGTCGGCCAGGGCGCGGACCTGATCCGGCGTGGGCGAGAAGGGCCGCTCCATCGCGTTGACGACGATGAAGTCGTTTCCGGCGCCGTTCATCTTGACGAAGGGATGCGTCATGGGCTCCGCATATAGGGGAAATCCGGCGCCGCGTCAGCGAGCCCGGCCAGGAACCGCGCATGACGGCTGACGAGCACGAGACCCCCCGCGCCGGACGGCGCCTGAAGGCGCGGATGCGGGCGCTCTACCACGGTTCGTCGGACGCGGCGGTGAAGTTCCGCCTCGGCGTCATCGCGGTGGATTTCATCATCATCGCCTTCTTCATCGCCGCGCCGGTGCTGAAGGCGCACGGCGGCTTCACCTTCTACGCCCTGGACTATGTGATCGCCGCGATCCTGGCCTTCGACCTGGTGGCCCGGGCCTCGGCCTACACGGACTGGAAGGACTGGCTGAAGCGGCCCAGTTCGTGGGTGGACCTGCTGATCCTGGCGACCCTGCTGTTCCCGGCCTGGCTCTATAACCTCGGCTTCCTGCGGGTGCTGAGGCTGTGGACCCTCATCAATTCGGAGTTCTTCTGGAACACCGTGGGGCGGCGCTATGACGACACGCGGGTGGAGGAGATCGTCAAGGCGGCCACGGCGCTGGTGACCTTCGTCTTCGTGGTGACGGGCTTCGTCTATTCCAGCTTCATGGGCCGGCACGACGCCATGTCCGGCTATGTGGACGCGCTCTATTTCACGGTCACCAGCCTGACCACCACCGGATACGGCGACATCACCCTGCCGGGCGTCTGGGGGCGGCTGTTGTCCATCGCCGTGATGCTGGGCGGGGTGGGGCTGTTCTTCCGCCTGATCCAGTCCCTGACCCGGCCGCACAAGGTGCGCCATCCCTGCCCCACCTGCGGGCTTCAGCGGCACGATCCGGACGCGGTGCACTGCAAGGCGTGCGGCGAGACCCTGTGCATTCCGGACGAGGGCTGAACATTACAGGCCCGTAACTTTCTAACCGCCCGACGCGCCGATACGGTCCCCCGCAATCCGTCAAGCTCGGGAACCTTCGCGCATGATCCGCCGCCTCGCTCCGCTCGGAGCCTTCATTCTCACCCTGACCGCAGCCGCCCAGCCCATGGCCCAGACCGCCTCTTCCGCCCCCGCCGCGCCGACCCTGACCGAACAGGCGGCGGCCGACGACCCCTGGATCTGGCTGGAGGACATCGAGGGCGAGCGGGTGATGGAGTGGGTCGAGGCCCGCAACGAACATTCCCTGGGCGTGCTCCAGGGCGATCCCCGTTATGACGGCTTCTATGAAACGGCGCTGGCCCTGGTGGAATCCCAGGACCGCATCCCGACGCCCGGGTTCCGCCATTCGGAAGGCGGCGAGCGCACCGTCGACAATTTCTGGCAGGACGCGAACCATGTGCGCGGGATCTGGCGGCGCGCCACGCTGGACAGCTACCGCACAGAAACGCCCGAGTGGCGGACGATCCTGGACGTCGACGCCCTGGCGGCGGCCGAGAACGCCAACTGGGTGTGGAAGGGCGCGGCCTGCCTGTCGCCCGACGATCGCCTGTGTCTGGTCAGCCTGTCGGACGGCGGCAAGGACGCGGTGGTCATGCGCGAGTTCGACCGCGAGACGGGGCAGTTCGTCGAAAACGGCTTCAACCTGCCCGAATCCAAAGGCGCGGCGACCTGGATCGACCAGGATGAACTGCTGATCTACCGCGACTTCGGGCCGGGCACCCTGACGGATTCCGGCTATGCCATGACCATCCGCCGCCTGGCGCGCGGCCAAACCATGGAAGACGCGCCGGAGGTGTTCCGGGGCGAGGCGGACGACGTGCTGGTGGCCGCCTACACCCTGCGCGATCCGGACGGAGAGATCCGCGCCACAATGATCGACCGCCTGGTCACCTTCTTCGAGACCGAGACCTATTTCCTGACCGACCAGGGCGCGGCGCAGATCAACCTGCCCGCGCGGCGCTCCATCGAGGGGCTGCTGGACGGACGCCTGATCGTCACCACCAACCAGGCCTGGACCGATGCGCGCGGCCAGGCGTTCGAGGCCGGCGACCTGATGGCCTTCGATCTTGAGACGCTGAAGGCCGATCCCGCCAATCCGGCCGCGACCCTGATCCTGCGCCCCGGCGCGCGCGAGTCGGTGGAGGAAGTCACCCTGACGCGCAACCGCCTGGTGGTGGCGCTTTATGAAAACGTGCGCGGGGCCGTTTACGCCTATCGGCCCGAGGGTGACGGCTGGACCCGCGAGCGCCTGAACCTGCCGGAAAACATCTCGGTGGGCCTGGGCTCGGCCAGCGAGGAAGACGATCAGCTGTTCGTGAACGTCCAGGGCTATCTGACCCCCTCCAGCCTGTGGCTGGCGGACGCGGCGACCGGCGAGGCGGAGACGATCAAGAGCCTGCCGGACAAGTTCGACACGGGGGGCCTTCAGGTCCAGCAGTTCGAGGCCCGCTCGGCGGACGGGACCCTGGTTCCCTATTTCGTCATCGGCCGCGAAGGCATGGCGCTGGACGGCTCCAATCCGACGCTGCTCTACGGCTACGGCGGCTTCCAGGTGTCGCGCCTGCCCGGCTATTCGGCCACCGTGGGGCGGCTGTGGTTGGAGCGCGGCGGGGTCTATGTCATGGCCAACACGCGCGGCGGCGGCGAGTTCGGCCCCCGCTGGCACCAGGCGGCCCAGCGCGAGAACCGCCAGCGGGCCCACGAGGACTTCCAGGCCATCGCCGAGGATCTGATCGCCCGAGGCATCACCAGCCCCCGGCGCCTGGGCGTCATGGGCGGATCGCAGGGCGGGCTGTTCATGGGCGTGATGCTGACCCAGCGTCCCGACCTCATCAACGCGGCGGTGATCCAGGTGCCCCTGTTCGACATGCTGCGCTATCACACCCTGCTGGCGGGCGCGTCGTGGATCGGGGAATACGGCAACCCCGACATCCCCGAGGAGCGCGAATGGATCGCGGCCTATTCGCCCTATCAGGCCCTGTCAGCCGAGGCGGATTATCCCGAGGTCTTCATCCACACCTCCACCAAGGACGACCGGGTGCATCCGGGCCATGCGAGGAAGGCCGCCGCACGGCTGGAGGCGTTGGGCCACGAGGTGCTGTTCTACGAGAACACCGACGGCGGCCACGCGGCCGGCGCCAACCTGCGCGAGACCGCCCGGCGCCTGGCGCTGGAATACGCCTATCTGACCCGGCGGCTGATGGATTAGGGTGGGGCCGGATGGCCCTGTCCATCTGTCCGTCATTCCCGCTCTTGTGGCGGGAATCCATAGACGCGGAACGCTTCGACCTCACCTTGACCTGTCGGAGCGTATGGACCCTCGGGACAAGCCCGAGGGTGACGGAAAGATGCGGACGCGAACCCACACGATGAAAGCGGAGCGAAACCCGATGAACCGACTGATCCTGACCGCCGCCGTTCCGGCGCTGCTGCTGGGCGCCTGCGCCACCACCGGCGGGGCTGACGGGCTGGACGGCACGGACGGTGTGAGCGCTTCGGCGTCTCAGGCCCAGGACCGCCCGCCGCACCTGCCCGCCGACCTGTCGCCCGCGTCCATCGCGGCGGCGGACGACTTCATCTGGATGGAGGAAGTGCAGGGGCCGCGCGCCCTGGCCTTCGTGGAGCAGTCCAACGCCCGCGCCCGCGACCGGCTGGAGGGTGATCCGCGCTTCGAGGAATTCCGCCGCGAAGCCTACGCCGTCCTGTCGGCCCAGGACCGCATCCCGACGCCGCGCTTCCTGGGCGAGGGCCTGGGGAATTTCTGGCAGGACGACCAGCATCCCAAAGGAATCTGGCGGCGCACGACGCTGGACTCCTACCGTTCGGATTCCACGCAGTGGGAGACGATCCTGGACATCGACGCCCTGGCCCGCACCGAAGGCCGCGACTGGGTGTGGAAGGGCGCTCAGTGCCTGGCGCCGGACGAACGCTATTGCCTGGTCAACCTGTCCAACGGCGGTCAGGACGCGGTGGAGGTGCGCGAATACGACACCCAGACCCGTCAATTCGTCGAAGGCGGCTTCCACATTCCCGAGGGCAAGCACCGTCTGACCTGGCTGGACGCCGACACCCTGCTGGTGGCCACCGACTTCGGTGAAGGAACCCTGACCGAGAGCGGCTATCCCTACATCGTGCGCGCCCTGTCGCGCGGCCAGACGCTGGACCAGGCGGTTGAGGTCTATCGCGGCGACCAGGGCGACGGCGGCTACGGCGTCAGCCCCTCGGTCTATCGCGGGCCGAACGGGACCATAGAGGCGGTCATCCTCACCCGGCCGCTGGACACCTTCCGCGCCGAGCGCCGGCAGTACATCGACCGCGAGGCAGTGCGGCTGAACCTGCCCGAGCGGGTGGACATCCACGGGACCCTGGGCGACCGGCTGATCTTCACGGTGGAGGAGGACTGGACCTTCGGCGGCGAAACGATCCGCTCCGGCGCCCTTGCGGCGGTGGAGCTGGCGCGTCTGAGGGGCGACCCGCGCGTGATCCCCTCGGGCGCCTCGCCGGTGATCTTCGCCCCCAATGCGCGCCAGTCGGTCAGCGGCGTGGCCATCACCAACGACCATGTGGTGGCCAGCGTTCTGGACAATGTGGCGGGCGGCCTGATCCGCTTCACGCCGAGCGCGGGCCGCTGGAGCGCCCAGCCCCTGCCGACACCCGAGAACGTGGCGGTCAGCATCACGGACTCCAGCCGGGGCCATGAGCAGGTCTTCTATTACGTCCAGGGCTTTCTGACCCCCTCGACCCTGTCTCTGGCGGACGTCGCGGCGGCTAGGTCCGAGACCGTGCGTGAAAGCCCGGCGCGCTTCGACGCCTCGACCCATGTGGTGGAGCAGCATCAGGCCACATCCGCCGACGGAACCCAGGTTCCCTATTTCCTGGTGCGGCCGCGCGATCAGGCCAACGACGGGAGCGCGCCGACCATCATGCTGGGCTACGGCGGCTTCAACCTGTCCATGCTGCCGTCCTATGCGGGCCAACTGGGCAAGCTGTGGCTGGAGCGCGGCGGCAGCTATGTCCTGGCCAACATCCGGGGCGGGGGCGAGTTCGGCCCCGGCTGGCACCAGGCGGCGCTGCGCGAGAACCGCCAGCGCGCCTTCGACGACTTCGCCGCCGTGGGCCGCGACCTGATCGCGCGCGGGGTCACCTCCTCGGAGCACCTGGGCATCTATGGGCGGTCCAACGGCGGGGTGCTGACCTCGGTGTCGATCACCCAGAACCCGGATCTGTTCAATGCGGCGGTGATCGAAAGCCCCCTGATCGACATGATGCGCTATCCGGAAATGCCCGCCGGCGCCTCGTGGATCGGCGAATACGGCGACCCGCGCATCCCCGGCGACGCCGAGTTCATCGCCGAATATTCCGCCTATCAGCAGCTTCGCCCCGAGGTGGAGTATCCGGTGGTTTACATCACCACCAACACCCTGGACGACCGGGTGCACCCGGGCCATGCGAGGAAGTTCGCCGCTCGCCTGACCCAGCAGGGCCACGACCACATCTATTTCGAGGACACCTCGGGCGGGCACAGCTATGACGCCGACCCGGCGGCCAACGCCCGGCGCTGGGCGCGGCATTATGTGTATTTCTCGCAGCAATTGATGGACTGAGCCGGCGCGCCACGCCTCACGCCAAGTTGAGACGCGCCGGGGACGATCAGCGATTAGGGTGCGCGCCATGAACGGGATCAGGACCATGGTCACGGCCGGGGCGGCGATGCTCGTCATGGCCGCCGCCGCATCGTCGGGCGCGCAGACCGCCTCGGCGGGATCGGGTTCGCGCGCCACCGCGCCCGCCGAGCCCGTGGTGGTGGAGTTGTTCACCGCCCAGGGCTGTTCCGGCTGTCCGGAAGCCAACGCCCTGGTGGAAGCCCTGGCCGAGCGGCCGGGGGTCATCGCCCTGACCTATGCGGTGGATTACTGGGACTATCTGGGCTGGCCCGACACCTTCGCCCAGCCCGCCTTCGCCGAGCGCCAGCGCGCCTATCAGAGCGGGCTTCAGCTGCGCGACGTCTATACGCCGCAGGTGGTCATCGACGGCCGCCGCCACATGTCGGGCGTGCGCGAGGACGAGGTCCGCATCGCCGTCGACGAGGAAGCCGACCGCCTGGTGTGGATGCCCGAAGTCGAATTCCGCGAAAGCGGCGACCGGGTGGGCGTGGGGTCCGGGCGCGCGCCCGTGGACGGCGCCGACGTCTGGCTGGTGCGTTACCGGCCCGGCCCGGTCATCGTCGAGGTGGGCGAAGGCGAGAACCGGGGCCTGCAGGTGCGCCACGCCAATCTGGTGCGCGAGCTGACGCGGCTGGGCGAATGGCGCGGGCGTCCCATCCTGCTGGACCTGCCCGAGGCGCCCGAGGCGGACCTGACCATGGCGGTGCTGGTCCAGGCCCGCCACGACGGCCGCATCATCGCCGCCGCGACTCGGTAAATCACGGACCGTCACATTCGATCAGTGTCCCGGCCGCGTCGGCTGACGCACAAGGAAGGCGGGGCGTGCCCCTTCGCGCGGTTCGGATTCGACCCGGCGCGGAAATTCTGGTCGAGTCCCGTTCCATGAAACGGGCGGAGGTCCTGTGTTCGGAGCGTTCATGAGATCGGACGGCGCGAAGCGGGCGGCGAGCTGGGGACTGAGCCTGGCCCTGGCCGCGACGAGCCTGGCGGGGCCGGCGGGGGCGGACAATCCGCAGGCGCGCGCGCCGCATCCCGATGCGTCGGGCGCCGAAGCCGGCGCCGTGCATCAGGCCGTCACCGCCGCGCGGCTGGCGGCATGGGGCCGCAAGGCCGCCGACGCTCAGGCGCTGATCCTGGCCGCGCGGATGCTGGCCGAGATTCCCGTCCGCTACGCCGAAACCGATCAGCCGTACGCCGACGAGCCCCCTGCTGGGGATGAGGCGGCGCCCTTCACCGTGGCGGGCCTGCTGAACGAAGCCGAGGGCCTGGCGCGGGGCGACGGCCAGACCCTGGCCGAGATCGAGGCGGTGCGCGCCGCCGCCGCGCGCGGGGTGACAGATTCGCCTTTCGGCCGGGGAGCGATCCTGGCCCGACGCGACATCCAGGCCCGCGCCACCTACTGGTTCGAGGCGGACGTGAAGGGCGGCGAGATCCTGCGGGTCGCGGCCATCGGCGACGGCGACACGGACGTGGACATGGTGGTGCGGGGCGCCGACGGCGCGGTCCTGTGCGAAGACGGCCAGTACGACCACTATCCGGTCTGCACCTTGACGCCGCGAGGCGACACGCGGCTGCGGGTCGAGATCATCAACCGGGGCGCCGTGTGGACCCGGGTTCGCATTCTGAGCAACTGAGGGGGCGGCGATGGTCAAGGGAGCGATGAAGGGCCTCATGCACGGCGCGGCCGTCGCGGCGGTCCTGATGCTGGGCGTAGCTGCGGGCGGATCGGCCCGTTCGGACCAGGGCGCCCACGATGCGCTGAGGGCCGAGGCGTTCGAGGCCGCCCAGTGGGCCATCGCCTCGGACGCCGCCGACGCCCTGGCCAAGGTGTCGGCGCGGTTCGCGCAAGGAGACGACGCCATCGGCCGCCTGGCCGAGGAGCGCGAGGACCTGATCGCCCGCCGCGACCGGCTGGAGCGCGAGATCGAGCGGCTCTACGCCCTGGACGACGAGCCGTCGCGTCAGCGCCGCGAGGCCGCGCGGATCGAATACGACCAGACCCTTGAACGTCTGCGCGCCGCCGAGGCCGAGATCGAGGCGCGTTTTCCCGCCTATGCTGAACTGACCAGCCCACAGGCCCTGACCGTCGAGGCGGCCCAGGCGCTGCTGCGCGAGGACGAGGGCCTGTTGCTGGTGCTGGTGAATCCGGAGGCGGCCTATGTCTGGGCGCTCAGCCGCGACCGGGTGGAGTGGGCCCGCTCCGAGGCGCTGGGCGAACACGCCATGGGCGAGGCGGTGGCGCGGCTGCGCGCCTCCCTGACCACGGCGGCGGCGCGGGGTCAGCCCTACATCGACCCGTCGCTGCTTCAGGACCAGACCGACACCGCCTTCGACCGGGCCGAGGCGCACCACATCTACCGCGAACTGATCGCCCCGGTGGAGCATGTGTTCGAGGGGCGTTCGACCCTCATCACCATCACCTCCGGCGACCTGGCGGCCCTGCCCCTGGCGCTGCTGCCCACCGAGGCGCCGCTGGGCGACGACGATTCCGCCGCCGCCCTGGCCGCCACCCCCTGGCTGATCGACCGCTACGCCCTGGCGGCCCTGCCGTCGGTGTCCAGCCTGACGGCCCTGCGCTGTCACCTGGTGTCCGATCCGTCCCTGCGCAGCCCCGGTTGTCCGCCCCTGCCCGCCGGGGCGGCCCCGGCCCGGCGCGCCTCGGGCGAGCGCATCGAACTGGCCGCCTTCGGGGCGCCGGTGCTGTCCGGCGCGGCGGTGGGC
>JAEZCL010000093.1 GCA_023433585.1 Pseudomonadota bacterium | reverse complement strand
CAACAGGGCGGCGGCGGCGGCGCGCAGCATTGCGCCGCAGCCTCTCCGGCGGCGCCGAGCATCAGAAGGCCCGTCAGGACCGGCAGAACCTGTGTGATCCGCAACCGCATGGGCCGGGCTCCCGTGTGAACACGCGCGCAATTCAGCAAGAATCGCGCCGCTCCAGCGTCCCAGACAATCAGCAAACCCTTGCGTTTCCGTTGCCATGGAGCGGCCCGGGCCTTGCGATGGGGCCGCCGATGACCAATTCGCTGTTTCATTCCGGCATTCAGGCCCTGGTGGACGTGTGGAGCGCCCTGCCCGGCGCCGTGCGCATTCCCGACCGCACCGCCTTCGATCCACACGCCCTGGGCCGCCTGCTGCCCCAGGTGTTCATCGCCGAGCGCCGCGATGAGGGCGTGACCTTCCGCCTGGCCGGCGGCTGGATCGAGCGCGCCCACGGCCGCCCGCTCAAAGGCGCCTATGTGCTGGAGGTCTGGCGGCGTGAAAGCCGCCTGATGGTCCACCGGGGCCTCGCCCAGGCGTTCCGCGAGGGGCGCCCCATGGTCTTCTCCGCCGATATGGAGTCCTCCGACGGGGCCCTGCTGCCCTTGGAGATCGTCGCCGCGCCCCTGCGCGGTCCCACCGGCGTGGCCGACCGGCTGCTCGGTCTCTATCAGCCCCTGTCGGCCCAGGGTGAGGAGGCGGCGGAGATCGAAGGGCTCTCGGTGCGCGCCATGACAGCCGCCCCCACGCCGCCGCTGCGCCGCGCGGCCCTGACCCTGGCCGCCGTGGACGGCCGCCGCATCGCCTGACGGGCACGCAATCCCCGCTTTTCCGGCCGCCGACGCCCATGCAGGCAAGGCGTTCCGCCGCGTCCCACGGTTTTCTCATCCCGCCGCCCGGGCCGGGGCCCAGGATGGAGGCTCCTGACCTCGACACGGAGAACCGTCGCCCGGATTAGAGTCCAATTGCACTGTTTTTCAGCTCAGGAGTCCAAGCCGCGCCCTTCTCGACCGACAGGGCGGACGCTGATCCGGCTAGGTGGAAAGCCTCCCTCCCCTCCTCCGTCATTCCCGCCCTTGTGCCGGGAATCCATACACACGGAGCGCTCCGGGCTCGCCTTGCCCCCGTTCGAGCGTATGGATCGCCGGGACTGGCCCGGCGATGACGGATGGATATGAGTTTAAGTAAATAAAATCAGTATCTTATACAGCCAAAATCTAATCCAGCCGGGTCAGGTCCCGCACATAGCGCTTCCAGTTCTGCACATAGTGCTCGGCCGACATCCTCAGCCTGTCGATCTGGGGCTGTTCCAGGGTGCGGATCACCTTGCCCGGCGCTCCCACCACCAGGGAATTGTCCGGGATTTCCTTGCCTTCGGTGATGAGCGCGCCCGCGCCGATGATGCAGTTGCGGCCGATCCGGGCCCGGTTCAGGATCACGGCGCCTATGCCGATCAGGCTGTTGTCGCCGATCTCGCACCCGTGCAGCATCACCTTGTGCCCCACGGTCACGCCCCGGCCGATGGTCAGGGGAATCCCCGCGTCGTTATGCAGGACGCTGCCGTCCTGGATGTTGGTGTCCTCGCCGATGGTGATGGGCTCGTTGTCGCCGCGCAGCACCGCGTTCCACCAGACGCTGGCGCCGGGACGCAGAATCACGTCTCCAATGACGGCCGCATTCGGCGCGATCCAGTATTCGCCCTCCGGGGGAAGCTGGGGCGTCTTGTCGCCCAGGCGGTAAACAGTCATCCGAACACCTCGTTACTTTTTCTGCTTTTCAACGCTTTAAGCGTTTGGAAACCACGTTAGCATGACCCTTGTGCAGCGATTCGAGATCGCGACAGCGGCCTGGAATCCGTAGCCGGATCACGTCCGGTCCGGCCAGACACGAGGACCATTGCGTGTCGCGTTATGTTCGGCGGCGGGACATCCCGCCGGGAGCCATGGCCCCGATCGACGACGGCGACGCGATGCGTCCGTTTTCCTCCAAAATCCTCTTGTCCGAGGCGAGCCCTTCAGGGTCTCGCCTTTTTTCTGCCTCGGAGGCTGCCATGACCAAGCGTTCCGCCCTCAAGCGCCCCAGCCGGGCCCAGGCCCGCGAACTGGCCAGGGAGGGCGTGTTCGACACACGCCAGTTCACCGAGGACGCCAAGGTCCGGCGCCTGCCGACCCATGCCGGCTGGTCGCCTTATCCATCCAACGACGATCGGGACCAGTCCTATCTGAAGACCCTCAAGCCCCGGTCCGACGGCCAGGGGGTGCTGATGGAGAGCATCGACGCCCATAATCTGACCCTGGCGCTCGGCCCGGCGGGCACCGGCAAGACCTATCTGGCCGTGGCCAAGGCCGTCGAGGCGCTGGAGGCCGGAAAGGTCGGCCGCATCGTGCTGTCGCGTCCCGCCGTCGAGGCGGGCGAATCCATCGGCTACCTGCCCGGCGACATGGAGGACAAGCTGGCGCCCTATCTGCGGCCGCTCTACGACGCCCTGTCCGACCGCCTCTCCATGAAGCGGGTCAAGGCCCTGATGGCCGAGGGCCTGATCGAGATCGCGCCGGTCGGCTACATGCGCGGGCGCACCCTGAACAACGCCTTCATCGTGGTCGACGAGGCCCAGAACTGCACCTACGTCCAGCTCAAGATGCTGCTGACGCGGCTGGGCTGGCATTCGACCATGGTGGTGACCGGCGACCCGCACCAGTCCGACCTGCTGCCGGAGTTGTCCGGCCTGTCCGGCATCGCCGAGCGGCTTGAGGCCGTGCCGGACATCGCCGTGGTGCGCCTGGCCGAACAGGACATCGTGCGCCACCCGCTGGTGGCCAGCATGATCGGGGTGCTCTGACTCCTCCCCCTCTGGGGGAGGGCGACCACGAAGTGGTGGAGGGGGTCTGTCCGCGGCCCCGAAAGGGCTTCAGGCCCGGCCCGGCTCGGGAACGCCGTTCAGCCGCGCGGGGCCGCCCGCGTCCAGGACCTCGCCTTCGCCGCCCGGGACCGCCTCGCCGCCGTCGCCGGGCGGCTTTCGGTTCCGGTTCGCCAGCCTGTCGGCCAGGCGGAAGGCGAAGGGATTGAGCCCGATCGAGATCAGCGAGGCGGCCAGGACCAGGTTCTGGGTCTCCTCGGTCATGACCCCCAGATAGACGCTGAGCCCAGCCAGCAGGAACGTGAACTCGCCCACCTGGGCCAGGCTGGCCGCGACGGTGAAGCCCACGACCCGGTCCACCCGGAACCGGTGGGTGATGGCCAGGGCCGCCAGCGACTTGCCCACCAGCACGATCAGCAGCACCCCGATCACGGCCACAGGCTGACGCAGGACGATGGAGGGGTCGAACAGCATCCCCACCGAGACGAAGAACAGCACCGCGAAGGCGTCACGCAGCGGCAGCGAACGCTCGGCCGCATTATGGCCCAGCGGCGTGCCGTTCAGCACCAGCCCGGCGACGAAGGCCCCCAGGGCGAACGAGGCGCCGAACACCGCATAGGCCAGCCAGGCGATCCCCAGGGCGATGGACAGCACCCCCAGGGTGAACAGCTCGCGCGACTTGGTGTGGGCGATGCGCACCAGCACCCAGGGCAGCACGCGCCCGCCCACCACGAACATCAGGGCCACGAAAGCGGCCACCTTCAGCAGCGTCCAGCCGATGCTCTCGGCGAAGACCAGCCAGCCGCCGCTCGTGTGCGCGCCCGCCGCCACCAGCAGCGGCAGCAGCACCAGCGCCAGCACGATCACCAGATCCTCGACGATCAGCCAGCCCACGGCGATGCGCCCCACCTCGTCGGTCAGCTGCTTGCGCTCCTCCAGCGCCCGCAGCAGCACCACCGTCGAGGCGGTCGACAGGGCGAAGCCCAGGATGGCCGCCTCGACGTGGCTCATCCCCAGCGCCCAGCCCAGCAGCCAGCCCATCAGGGTCGCCGACACGATCTGTGCCAGGGCGCCCGGCAGGGCCACCCTGCGGACCTTCATCAGATCCTGGGGCGAGAAATGCAGCCCCACCCCGAACATCAGCAGGATCACCCCGATCTCGGCCAGCTGCGGCGCCAGCTCCCGGTCCGCCACATAGCCCGGCGTGAACGGCCCCACGATCACGCCCGCCAGCAGATACCCCACCAGGGGCGACAGCTTCAGCCGATTGGCGATCATGCCGAACACGAAGGCCAGCACGAAACCGCCGACAAGGGTGACGATCAGGCTGTCGGCGTGCGGCATCCGCGCTCCATTGATTTGGGTGTGATTCCTAACTGGGGCCTGGCGGAAAAAAGGGCAAGACGGGAATGGGCCGCATCGGACCACGATCCGTTACGGTCTCGCCGAATTCCGAGTCGGCCGGAGGCGCCGCCGCCCGTCCCGGATGCCGATCCGCCGGATCATTTTGGATAGCTGTTTTCACATTAGATGTTGGTGTTGCTTCCCGCTCATCCCGGCGAATGCCGGGATCCAGATGGCGTGGCTCGACCTTCGGCAAGGCGAGGCGCGACAGGCTTTTCAGCCGCCCGCGCCCTGTGATCTAGACCCCGGCCTTCGCCGGGGCGAGCGGCCGAGGGTAAAGCCAACGCCCACACTTGATGTGTGAAAACAGCATTTCGGATTCCGGACGAATCGACCTGAGAAAAAAATGCTCTAGGGTCGCTGAAAATCAGCCAGTGAGAGGCCGCCACGTGTTCACCAGGTCTGCTTCGTCCGTCCGTCTGCTCGTCAGTTGTTCCGTGATCGGCCTGATCGCTGCGGCGGGGGCGGCGATGGCCCAGGATGCGCCCATCATCCAGCCCGGCGCCCCCGGCCAGGCGGCCCGCACCCTGAACGCCGAGGAAGCCGCCCGCATCGCCAGCAACCGCTTCTCGGCCGACGACGCGCGTTTCATGCAGGACATGATCGTCCACCACCATCAGGCGGTGGAGATGGCGGCGCTGGTGCGCGACCGCACCAACCGCCCCGCCCTGGTCGAGATCGCCGGGCGCATCGACGCCTCACAGGCCGACGAGATCGCCTTCATGCAGGGCTGGCTGCGCGAGCGGGGCCAGGCCGCACCCGACCCGGCCGCCCACGCCGGTCATCACGGCCATCACGGCCATCACGGCCATGGGCAGGGCCACGGGACCATGGCGGGCATGGCCACGCCCGAACAGATGGCCGAACTGGCCGCCGCACGCGGACCGGACTTCGACCGACTGTTCCTCACCCTGATGATCGCCCACCACGACGGCGCGCTGCAGATGGTCCAGCAACTGCTGTCCCGCCCCGGCTCGGCCTATGACCCGACGCTGTTCCGCTTCGTCAACGACGTGCGCAATGAACAGCAGGGCGAGATCACCCGCATGACCGCCCTGTCGCGCGAGCTGTCGGACGACCCGCGCTCGACCCTGGCGCCGGGCTTCCGCGACGCGGGCGAGGCCGCCTCCAACCTGACGCTGGTGGCCAGCCTGCCCAAGCCCGCCGGCTTCTATGATCCCGAGAACCCGGCGGGCCTGCCCCCGCCCATTCCCGCCGAAACCGAAACGCAGGAGGGCGCGCGCGGCCCCGAAAGCGCGGCCCGCTTCGGCCAGCGCGCGCCGTTCCTCAGCTTCGCCAACACCGACATGGCCTTCGCCGGCGACATTCTGGCGGTGGGCAATTATCACGGCTTCAACCTCTACCGCCTGGGCCAGGGGGACGAACCCCGCCTCATCAGTTCGGTGGTCTGTCCGGGCGGCCAGGGCGACGTGTCCATCGTCGGCGGCCTGCTCATCATGTCGGTGGAGCAGACCACCGGCCGGGTCGACTGCGGCCGCGAGGGCGTCAGCGAACAGGTCAGCCCCGACCGTTTCCGGGGCCTGCGCATCTTCGACATCAGCGATCCGGCGGCGCCGGTGCAGGTGGGCCAAGTCCAGACCTGCCGGGGCTCGCACACCCACTCCGTGGTCGCGACCGACGAGCGCGCCATCATCGTCTATAATTCCGGCACCGCCTCGGTGCGCGACGAACGCGAGCTGGCGGACTGCGTCACCGGCCTGCCCGGCGACGAACGCACGGCCCTGTTCAGCATCGACGTGATCGAGATTCCCGTGGCCGACCCCTCCCAGGCCCGGATCATCGACAGCCCCCGCGTCTTCGCCGACGAACAGACCGGCCAGGCGGCGGGCCTGTGGCAGGGCGGTGACCACGGCGAGGGCACCCAGACCACCTATCGCACCGACCAGTGCCACGACATCACCGTGTTCCCCTCGCTGAACCTGGCGGCCGGCGCCTGTTCGGGCAACGGCATCATCTTCGACATCAGCGACCCGCGGCGTCCGGTGCGGATCGACGCGGTGACCGATCCCGGCTTCGCCTACTGGCACTCGGCCACCTTCAACAACGACGGCACAAAGGTGCTGTTCACCGACGAATGGGGCGGCGGCGCCCGGCCGCGCTGCCGGGTGCAGGATCCCATGACCTGGGGCGCCAACGCCTTCTACGACATCGTCGACGGGCGGCTGGAGCAGCGCGGCTACTTCAAGCTGCCCGCCTTCCAGACCGAGCAGGAGAACTGCGTCGCCCACAACGGCTCGATCATCCCGGTGCCGGGCCGCGATATCTTCGTCCAGGCCTGGTATCAGGGCGGCGTCTCGGTGATCGACTTCACCGACTCCGCCAACCCCGTCGAGATCGGTTATTTCGACCGGGGGCCGATCGACGCGGAGCATTCGGTGCTGGCGGGCTACTGGTCGGTGTACTGGTACGGCGACCGCATCTACGGCGCCGAGATCGTGCGCGGCCTGGACGTGCTGACGCTTCAGCCCAGCGAGCATCTGTCGGCCGCCGAGATCGCCGCCGCCGCCCTGGCCGACCAGGGCGAGGTCTTCAACCCGCAGCAGCAGTTCCCCGTCACCTGGCCCGCCCACCCCGTGGTGGCCCAGGCCTATGTGGACCAGCTGGCGCGCGCGAACGCCCTGCCCGCCGAAACGGTCGCGTCCCTGACCACCGCCCTGGAGCGCGCCACGGCCCGCCTCGACGCGAACGGGACCGACGCCGCCCTGGCCGGAGCGCTGGAGGCCCTGGGCGCCGCCCTGCCCGCCGGCGACCGCACCCCGGCCCTGCAAGAGACCCTCGCCGGCGTCGCGGCGCGCCTGAGGCCGTAACCTGAGGCCGTAATCCGCACCCTCTCCGTCATCCTCGGGTTTGTCCCGAGGGTGACGGGTTCGCATGAACTACCCCGTCACCTGGCCGAAGTCGGCCACGCGGGCCATGACGCCCTGCACCTGACCCAGCAGCTTCAGCCGGTTCTCGCGTTCGGCCGGGACGTCGGAGTTCACCATCACCTTGTCGAAGAAGGCGTCCACCGGGCTCCGCAGCTTCGACAGCGCCGTCATGGCGGCGGCGAAGTCCTCGCCCTGAAGCGCCTGATCCACCGCCGTCCCCGCCGCGAGGGTCGCAAAGGCCAGCGTCGCCTCTTCCTCCGGCTGTCCCGGCAGGCCCGTCTGGACCATGCCGCTCGGCAGATCCCCCTTCTTCGCCTCGGCCTTCAGGATGTTCGACGCCCGCTTGTAGCCCGCCAGCAGATTGGCCCCATCGTCCGTAGCCAGAAAATCCGACAACGCCTCCACCCGCCGCACGATCCGCACAAGGTCGTCGTCGCCGAGAGCGAAGACCGCATCCACGAGGTCATGGCGTTGTCCTTGATCGCGCAGGAGGACTTTCAGGCGGTCGGCGAAGAAGGAGAGGAGCTGTTGAGAGTTCGCCGCGACCTGTTCTGGAGACCAAAAAAACGGGACCTGATCGCAGATCAGACCTTGGAACGACGCGCTCTCTTCGATGTCTCGCCGGTGGGAAACCTCGGCCATGTCCGCAAAGACTCGCCTGGAATGCTCACTTGATAGCCCCCGGGTGTCGAGCCGCACCCCGTTCTCCAGCACCAGCCGGATCACCCCCAGCGCCGCCCGCCTCAACGCGAACGGATCCTTGGAACCGGTGGGCTTCTCATCAATGGCGAAGAACCCAACCAGCGTATCCAGCTTGTCCGCCAGCGCGACCGCCACCGTCAGCGGCGCCGTCGGAACCGTGTCCCCCGGCCCCTGCGGCTTGTAGTGATCGCGGATGGCGTCGGCCACCCGATCCCTTCTCCCTTGGGGGGTGGAGGAGAACGCCGAAGGCGGTCGACGACGGGTGGCAGGCGAAGCCTGACGGTTGAGGGGGGCGCCGGCTCCGGTCTCGCTGTCGGACAATGAGGATGCTGACCCCCCCCCCTCATCCGAGCCGCTCCGCGGCCCACCTTCTCCCCCGAGGGGAGAAGGTGATAGGCGCGCATAATACCCGCCCATCACCCCCTGCAGTTCGGGGAACTCGCCCACCATGCCCGAGGCGAGGTCCGCCTTGGCCAGACGCGCGGCCTGTTCCGCCTCATCCGGGTCCGCGCCCACCAGCGGCGCGATCTCGCGCGCCAGGGCGGCGATGCGGTCGACCCGCTCGGCCATCGTTCCCAGTTTGGCGTGGAACGTCACGCCCTTCAGCTTGTCCAGCCAGGCGTCGAACCCGATCTTCCGATCCTCGTCCCAGAAGAACCGGGCGTCATCCAGACGCGCCGACAGCACGCGGCTGTTGCCCGCCGCCAGGGCCGCGCCCCCGTCCGTCGCCTCCACATTGGCCACCACGACAAAATGCGGCGCCAGGCGGTTCGCGGCGGACACGCCCCCCTCGGTTCCTTCGGAACCGCTCCCCCCACTCTGCGGGGGGAGAGACACGGCGAAATATTTCTGGTGGACCTTCATGGACAGGCGCACCACCTCGGGCGGCAGGTCCAGGAACTGCGGGTCCATGTCGCCCAGGATCGGCGTCGGCCATTCGGCCAGCCCCGCCACCTCGTCCAAGAGGCCGTCGTCGTCCACCAGCGCCAGTCCCCTGGCCGCGCACACGGCGTTCGCCTGCTCCAGGATGCGGACCTTGCGATCCGCCACGTCCAGCATGACGAACTCGGCCTCCAGCCTGCGCCGATAGTCCGCGAAGTCCCGGACCGCGAACGGCTTGCCCGACCCCATGAACCGATGCCCCTCGGTCACGTCGCCGCTTCTTAGTCCGCCTACCGCTTCGCTACTTGAGGCGGGGGCGATCCCGTCGATCTCGAACGGAACCACCGCCCCGTCAAACAGGCACAGAATCCGCTTGATCGGCCGCACCCAGCGCAGGGTTCCCGACCCCCACCGCATGGACTTGGGCCAGGGGAAATGGCGCACCATCGCGTCCACCGCCTCGGCGATCACCCCGGTCGTCGCCCGGCCTTTTTCCTGGATTCGGCCGAACAGCACCCCGTCCCGCTCGACCAGTTGCTCGCGCGTCAGGCCGGTCTTCCTCAGGAACCCTTCCAGCGCCTGCGGCGGCGCCGAGACCTTCGGTCCCTTGATCTCCTCGTCCCGGTCCGGCGTGGCGGCGGGCAGGCCCTCGACCACCAGCGTCAGCCGCCTCGGCCCCGCATAGGCCGTCAGCGCGTCCCACGTCAGCCCGGCGTCCTTCAGCCGCTCGCCCATCAGCCGCTCCAGATCACGGGCGGCCCCGGCCTGCATCCGCGCAGGGATTTCCTCGGAAAAGATTTCAAGCAGAAGCTGGGGCATCAGGCGGCTCCCCGCTCTTGTTCCACGTAGGCCACCGCGCATGCCTTGCACAGGTCGCGGATGCGGCCGATGTAGCTCTGGCGCTCGGCCACCGCGATGGCGCCGCGCGCGTCCATCAGGTTGAACAGATGGCTGGCCTTCAGCACCTGGTCATAGGCCGGCAGGACCAGCGCCTGTCCCTGCGGCCCCGTCATGGCCAGGAAGCGCGACACCTCCGACACCATATCCTCGAACCGGCGCTTCAGCCCGTCCACGTCATAGCCGTGGAAATTGGCCTGCGACTGCTGGCGCTCGTTCTCCAGGAACACGTCGCCATAGGTGACGCCGTCGTTGTTGAAGCGCAGATCATAAACGTTGTCGACGCCCTGCACATACATGGCCAGGCGCTCCAGGCCGTAGGTCAGTTCTCCCGACACCACGTCCACCTCGACGCCGCCGACGCCCTGGAAATAGGTGAACTGGGTCACCTCCATGCCGTCGCACCAGACTTCCCACCCCAAGCCCCAGGCGCCCACCGTCGGGTTCTCCCAGTCGTCCTCGACAAAGCGGATGTCGTGCAGCTTCGGGTCGATGCCGATGCGGGCCAGGCTCTCCAGATACAGGTCCTGCAGGTCGTCCGGGTTCGGCTTCAGAATGACCTGATACTGGTAATAATGCTGGAGCCGGTTGGGGTTCTCGCCGTAGCGGCCGTCGCCGGGGCGGCGGCTGGGCTGGACATAAGCAGCCTTCCACGGGCGCGGACCCAGCGCGCGCAGCACCGTGGCCGGGTGCAGGGTGCCCGCCCCCACCTCGATGTCATAGGGCTGCAGGATGGCGCAGCCCTTCTCGCTCCAATAGGCGTGCAGCGTCAGGATCAGGTCCTGGAAACTCAGGGGTTCAGTCGTCTTGGAAGCCAAGGCCGTGTCCGGGGTCGAGGAGGATTTCGCGGGCGCGAAAAAGACGGCGGACCATAGACCATTTTTGCTTCGGGTCGACTGCGCCCGAATCCAAAAAATGGTCACACCGGAACGTGGCCCGCCGCCTTCTGCATCAACGGCATATGGTGGAGGTCAGGCGCCCGGCGGCTCCGGGTCCAGGGGATCGTCGTCCTCCAGGCCCGCGTCAGGCGCGGGATCGATGGGCGGCGGCGGAATCGCGGAGTCGGCCGGCGGCTCCATCGGGTCGGGGACCGGCGGGGCCATGTCCTCGGGCGGATCGAGCGGCTCGGTTGGCATGGCCGGGTCGGGGCGCGGCGTCATGGGCTCAGGCTCGGCGGGCTCGGCCTCCATGGTCGAATCAGGAGCCGTCTCATCGGCAGGCGGCGCGCCCTCCTCCGGATCGCTCCAGCCTTCCTCATCGGCCTGGCTGTAGGGAACGGCGTCTTCGCTAGGCGTTTCAGGGCTCCAGGGCTCCTCCGGCGCGGGCGGCGCCGCATCCTCGCCGGGATTGGGGCGGGGTGAAGAGGCCACCACATCCGTCTCGGGAACCTCGCCCACATTAGGCGGAGAGCCGTCCAGCGGCGGCGTCGCGGCGGGCGGCGGGCTGGGCGGCGGCTCCATCGGGTTGGTCTGCATGGCGTCCGGCGGCGTGTTGGCCGGGGCCACGGCGTCGTCGTCGGCTTCCTGATCGACCGGCGGCGCCTCGACGGCCTCGCCAGGCGGCGGCGAGGCGTCGGATTCGGGATCCTGGGCCAGGTTATGGGCCAGGGCGGGGGAAGCCATGAAAAGGGCCGCCGCAGCACCGGCCATCATCAGACGGTTGCGAAGCATGGGTGTCATCCTCTCGATCGGCGACCGCCCGAGAGGCCGGGCGATCCGGTCCCCGACTCAGGATAAAAAGACGCGAAGTCCTCGCTGTGTTCCCTGCGGCGCCATGACCATTCGGCGCCGATCTGCGGCGATCAGGCCAGGCGGCAGGACCGAATCCACCAATCGGGATGCGCGCGGGACAGGCCTTCGGCGGCAGCCCGGGCCGCCTCTCCATCCTCGAAAAGGCCGAACACCGTGGCCCCCGATCCGGTCACGCGGGCCAGCAGAGCCCCCGGCGTGGCGGCCATGGCCTGAACCGCCTGTCCGATGGCGGGCGTCAGGCCGATGGCGGGCCGGGCCAGATCGTTGCGGGTGGTCTTCAGCCAGTCCGCCAGATCGGCGACACTGCGAAATCCGGCCGGCGCCTCCGGAACATCCACGTCCGGGCGCGGCGCGGCGTCATAGGCGCGGTAAACGGCCCCCGTCGCGGACGGAACGCCCGGATTGGCCAGCACCGCGTGGATGTCCGGCAGGCGCGGCGCGGGCGACAGGCGCTCGCCTATGCCCTCGGCGATCACCGCCCGGCCGTTCAGGCACATGGCCATGTCCGCTCCCAGCGGCGCCGCCAGCCGCGCCAGGGCGCCGTCATCCAGATCGAGCCCCAGAACATCCCGCGCCAGCTTCATGACCGTCGCCGCGTCCGATGACCCGCCGCCCAGCCCCGCCACCACCGGCAACCGCTTGTCCAGCCGGACACGCAGTGGCAGCCGCTCCCGCCCGACCGCGCCCGCCAGGGCGTCCAGCGCCGTCTCGATCAGGTTCGGCCCGCCCGTGATCGCCCCCGCAAACGGCCCCGAGGTCTCAAGACTGAAGTCGTCCGCCCGCTCGACCGCCACCCGGTCGCCCACATCGGCGAACACCGCCAGGCTGACCAGAGGATGATAGCCGTCCTCGCCCGGCGGCCCCACGTGCAGGAACAGGTTGACCTTGGCCGGGGCCAGGGCCGAGGCGGACCGGCTCACGGATTGACGGGATCGGCCGCGCCGCTGTCCGCGCGCACGACCGGAACGAGCACCTCGACCGGCCCCAGTCCCTCCGCCAGCTTGGCCTCGACCTGGGCGCGCAATTCGGCGTCCGCGTCCAGCGTCAGGGCGCGGCTCCACTGGAAGCCCGCCTCGCGGCGGCGGCCCACGCGCCAGTAGGCGTCGCCCAGGTGGTCATTGATGACCGCATTGGCCGGCTCCAGAGACACGGCGATCTCCAGCGTCTCGACCGCCTGCTCGAACTGTCCCTGGCGATACTGAGCCCAGCCCAGGGAATCCTGGATGTGGCCCGACTCCGGCTCGGCGGCGACGGCGCGGGCGATCATCTCGGCCCCCTGATGCACGCGCTGGCCCGAGTCGACCCACATGTAGCCGAGATAATTCAGGATTTCGGCGTTGTCGGACTCCTGCTGAAGCGCGGCCCAAAGCTCAGCCTCGGCCTCCTCGAAGCGGCCCAGGGATTCATAGACCGCCCCGCGCGTGAAGCGCACGGGCCAGGCCTGGCCCTCGACGTTCAGCGCCGGGCCGTTGAGCAGGGCCAGCGCCTCCTCATACTGCTCCTGGGCCGTCAGCAGGCCCGCCAGGCCGTAGGCGGACTGGGGATCCTCCGGCGCGACGCGCAGGGCCTCGCGGGCATGGGCCAGGGCGGCCTCGTGATTTTCGGCGTCCTGCTCGATCCAGGCCATCTCCAGGCGCGCGCGGGCGCGCAGCGAGGGATTCCCCGCCTCGATCCCGGCGAAGGCGGTGCGCGCGGGCGTGGTCAGGCCCGCCTCCTTCAGCGCCTGTCCCAGGAGAAAGCGGGTCTGATCGCTGCCGTCGAGGCCCAGCGACAGGCGCAGATAGACGGCGGCGAACTCACGCGCCTCCTCGCCCATGGCGAAGGCGGCGGCCATGTCCAGCCCCTGGGCCGCGCCTTCACGGAAGGTGAGCATGGGTGCGGGACGCCCGCGCGACGCGGCCCCGGCGCGCGCCTCAATCAGGTCCGGATCCGTCGCGCCCGCCGCGATGGCGGCGTCGTAGACCGCCAGCGCCTCATCCCGCCGCCCTCGGCGCTCGAGGAATTCACCGTAGGCCTGCCGGAACAGGGAGGCGGTCCGGTCATCGGCCGCGAGACCGCTCAGAATGGTCTCCGCCGCCGCATAATTCCGCCGTTGCTCCAGCAGCAGGGCGCGATGGTAGCCGGCGAACAGCCGCGTCATGGGATCGGCGTTCGCGGGCGGCTCGGCCAGGGCGCTGTCCCAGTCGCCCGCCGCCGCCGCGATCCACGGCTGAACCAGCAGGCCCGCCCGGGCGTGCGGGAAACCGATGGCCCGCGTCTCCAGCGCCGCATGGGCCGCAGCGGCGTCGCCCGCGCCGAACCGGCGCACCGCCGCCACCAGCCGCCCGGCTTCGCGCACCGTGGCGTTGACGCCCTCGCCGCTGGGGGACAGGCGCGCCGCCACATCCAGGTCGCCCGCCAGGAGGGCGGAGGTGAAGGCCTGGTCGCGCAGCCGCATCTCGGCCGGCTCCGCGTCATGGGCCGCCGCCAGATAGTCGGCGCCCGTGCGGCTCTCACCTATGGCCATGGCGTTGCGGCCGGCCAGGAACAGGCCGTAGCTGGAGCGTCCCTCCGCATCCGCCGGAACGTCGGTGAAGTCGATGAAGCGCGCGGAACCGGCGACCCGCAGGGGCTCGGCGGCGGCGGGAACGACCATCAGGGCGGCGATGAGGGCGGCCGGAGCCACGGCGGTGAGAATGCGCATGAAGCGACGTTCGCCTTACATATTGGGATAATTGGGGCCGCCGCCGCCTTCGGGCGTGGTCCAGACGATGTTCTGCGACGGATCCTTGATGTCGCAGGTTTTGCAGTGGACGCAGTTCTGGGCGTTGATGACGAAGCGCGGATCG
>JAEZCL010000068.1 GCA_023433585.1 Pseudomonadota bacterium | reverse complement strand
TTCCACGCCAACCTGATCTACTCGCCGTTCCCGAAGCTCGACATCGGCGCGGAACTGAGCTGGGGCCAGCGCACGCTCGAGGACGACCGCGAAGGCGACCTCAGGCGCGTCCACCCCACCGTCAAGTACAGCTTCTGACCGTCCTGCCAGAGGGAGCAAAGACATGTCCGAGAAATCACCAAGCAACTACTGGAAGGCCAACCTCCGGATCATCTTCATCTGCATGGGGATCTGGGCGCTGGTGTCCTACGGTTTCGGCATCATCCTGCGGCCGCTGCTGGCCGGCATCCGCATCGGCGGCACCGACCTGGGCTTCTGGTTCGCGCAGCAGGGTTCGATCCTGACCTTCATCGCGCTGATCTTCTACTACACCTGGTACATGAACCGGCTCGATCGCGAGTACGACGTGCACGAAGAAGAATAAGGGGCGCCCATGGACCAGTTCACTCTCAACCTGATCTTCGTCGGCGGCTCGTTCCTGCTCTACATCGCGATCGCGATCTGGGCGCGCGCCGCATCCACGTCCGAGTTCTACGCCGCCGGACGCAGCGTCAACCCGGTCATGAACGGCATGGCGACCGCCGCCGACTGGATGTCGGCAGCCTCGTTCATTTCGATGGCGGGCCTGATCGCCTTCGTCGGCTACGGCAACTCGGCCTACCTGATGGGCTGGACCGGCGGCTACGTGCTGCTGGCGATGCTGCTGGCGCCGTACCTGCGCAAGTTCGGCCGGTTCACCGTGCCCGACTTCATCGGCGACCGCTACTACAGCCGCACCGCGCGACTGGTGGCGGTGGCGGCGCTGCTGATGATCTCGATCACCTACGTGATCGGGCAGATGACCGGCGCCGGCGTGGCCTTCTCGCGCTTCCTCGAGGTCGACACCAACACCGGCCTGCTGATCGCCTCGGCGGTGGTGTTCGTGTACGCGGTGCTGGGCGGCATGAAGGGCATCACCTACACCCAGGGCGCCCAGTACATCGTGCTGATCATCGCCTACACGATCCCTGCGGTGTTCATCTCGCTGCAGCTGTCCGACAACCCGATCCCGCAGCTGGGCCTGTTCTCCACCCACACCGATTCGGGCATGCCGCTGCTGGCCAGGCTCGACCAGATCCTGGTGGACCTGGGCTTCAACGACTACACCGGCCTGCACGAGTCCACGCTCAACATGGTGCTGTTCACGCTGTCGCTGATGGTCGGCACGGCGGGCCTGCCGCACGTGATCATCCGCTTCTTCACCGTGCCCAAGGTGTCCGATGCGCGCAAGTCGGCGGGTTGGGCCCTGGTCTTCATCGCCCTGCTCTACACCGTGGCTCCGGCCGTCGGTGCGATGGCGCGCCTGAACATCCTGACCACGATCTATCCGGAAGGCACGCGCGCCGAGTCGCTCAGCTACGACGCCCGTCCCGACTGGATGCACAACTGGGAGAAGACCGGCCTGCTGAAGTTCGAGGACAAGAACGGCGACGGCATGATCCAGTCGTACAACGAGAAGAGCACCGAGTTCGCCGCGGTCGCGGCCGAGCGCGGCTGGCAGGGCAACGAGATGGTCACCTTCAACCAGGACATCCTGGTGCTGGCGAACCCGGAGATCGCGGGCCTGCCCGGATGGGTGATCGCGCTGATCGCGGCGGGCGGCCTGGCCGCGGCGCTGTCGACGGCGGCCGGCCTGCTGGTGGCGATCTCCTCGGCAGTCAGCCACGACCTGATCAAGAGAACGTTCAAGCCCGATATCAGCGAGAAGGGGGAACTGCTGGCCGCACGCGTGTCGATGGCCTTCGCGATCGTGGTGGCCACCTGGCTGGGCATGAATCCACCCGGGTTCGCGGCGCAGACCGTGGCGTTCGCCTTCGGACTGGCGGCAAGCTCGCTGTTCCCGGCGATCATGATGGGCATCTTCTCCAAGAAGATGAACTCCGCCGGCGCGGTGGTGGGCATGCTGGTGGGCCTGGTCTCCACGAGCGTGTACCTGTTCACCTACAAGGGCTGGTTCTTCATCGCCGGCACCAACATGCTGGCCGATACGCCCGAGAACTGGCTGTTCGGCATCTCGCCGCTGGCCTTCGGTGCGGTCGGTGCGGTGCTCAACTTCATCGCCGCCTACATCACGATGAAGGTGACCAGGCCGGTGCCGGAGCACATCCAGCACCTGGTCGAGGACGTCCGCGTGCCGCGCGGTGCGGGTGCCGCGGTCGCGCACCACTGATCCACTTGCAGCTGTGACACGGCGGCCCGCTCCCGGCGACCGGGGCGGGCCGCTCTGCATTCGGGTCCGGCGTTGCGGACGTCCACCAGGCCCGCGCCGACTACAATCGACAGCTGTTCCAACCGCCAACGCACAGGGGAAGCGTCCATGCTGCTGGAGTTCATCGCCATCATCGCCGCCGGCTTCGGCCTGGCCGGCATCGCGCTCTCGGTCAACATCGCGCTGCGTCGTCGCCTTCCGCAGTGGATCGTGCCGGCGGCGGCCGGCGCCGGGATGCTGCTGATGGCGATCTGGCTGGAGTATTCCTGGTTCGACCGGACCACCGCGACCTTTCCGGAGGGCGTGGAAGTCGCCTCCACCAACCAGGTGCGGTCCTGGTACCGCCCATGGACCTACGTGGTGCCGTTGACCAACCGCCTGATCGCGGTCGACCGCCGCTTCGACCGGCGCCATGTCGACCGCCCCGGCCAGGTACTTACCCGCGTCATCCTCGCCGGCCGCTGGGAACCCACGCGCCAGTTCGGTGCTGTCTACGACTGCAATGCCCATCGCCGCGCCGACCTGCTCGACGAGGTCGAACTGGACGACAACGGCGGACTGAAGAACGCGCAGTGGGTGCAGCTGCGGGCGGACGACGCAGTCCTGCGCACGGCCTGCGCACGCTGACCGCCGGCCAGGGGCCTACAGCCAGCGCAGCGCCGCGATCGCCACCAGCGTCGGCGGCAGTGCCGCGAGCAGCAGGCCCAGCGGGTGCACCGACTGGTCGTGGAAGTGGCCCCTTACGATCGACATGCCGGCCGGGTTGGGCGCGTTGGCGATCACCGTCAGGCCGCCACCGGCCACCGCGCCGGCCACCAGCATGTACTTGAACTCGTCGCTCAGGCCCTCGACCAGCGAGCCCAGGTAGGTCAACGCCGCATTGTCGGTCACCGCGGTGAGCGCGGCCGCGCCGAAGAACACCGCATCGCTGCTCATGCTCATCAACACCGGCTCGAGCCACCACTGCTGCTTGCCGCCCAGCACCACCAGTCCGGCGAGGAAGAACGCGACCAGCAGGCCCTCGCGCAGGATCAGGCGATCCTGGTACTGACTGTAGGCGGTCGCCACGCCGAGGAACAGCAGGAAGATGCCCATGAACACCGCCGGATGGTGCGCGAACACCACCAGCCCGAGCAGGAACAGCAGATGCACGAATACCAGCGGAATGGACATCGGGGAGCGCGTGCCCTGCTCCGGCGATGGCAGCTTTCCCAGCTCCCTGCGGAACACGAACACCACCAGGGCCGCGTTGACCACCACCGCGATGACGGCCTTCCAGCCGAAGTTCGCCATCATGAAGGCCAGGTCCCAGTTCCACTTGGCCGCCACCATCAGCACCGGCGGCGCCGCGAACGGCGTCAGCACGCCACCGATCGAGACGTTGACGAACAGGGTGCCGAGCAATGCGTACTTGACCCGGTTGGACACGTTCACCGCATAGACGCGACGGGCGAGCATCAACGCCGCCAGCGTCATCGCCGCGGGCTCGGTGATGAACGAGCCCAGCAGCGGCACCAGGGCCAGCACGCTGAAGCAGAACTCCAGTCCGTTGCGCCACGGCAGCAGCCTGGCGAGTCCGTCCACCAGGCGCGTGGCCGCCCACAGGATCGGCCGGGTCCCGGCGATCACCATGATCGCGAACACGAACATGGGCTCGGTGTAGTTGCGCGAGTCCACGTAGGCAGTGGCATCGCC
>JAEZCL010000049.1 GCA_023433585.1 Pseudomonadota bacterium | reverse complement strand
TCGCGGCGCCGTCACCTCGCCGCCGCGCCCCACTCGCTCCAGCGCGGCCAGCAGGCGGCGCAGACGGCGCGGCTCGTCGTGGCCATAGGGCTGGCCCGCGCCGTCCTGCAACTGGAAGATGTCCAGCGCCATGCCGTTCCCCGCCGTGGTCAAGCGGGCGCCCGCCACGTCGGCGCCCAGGTCGGCCATGACCTCGGCCACCAGGGCGAACAGACCGGGCCGGTCCGGCGCGGCCAGGGCCACCTCGGCCGCCTGGTGGTCGAAGGACCCCGCCATGGCGGCGGCGCCTTCGCGCTCGGCCCGCGCCAGAAGCTCGTCATAGGCCGCCAGAGGTCGGCGCAGAGGGTCGTCCAGCCCGCCCTCATCGCCCCGGAACAGCCGCTCGGTGTGGGCGTAGAGGTCGCGCATCAGCTGACCCTTCCAGCCGTTCCAGACGCCGGGACCGACGGCGCGGATGTCGGCCACGGTGAGAACCAGCAGCATGCGCAGGCGCTCCAGATCGCCGACGATCTCGGCGAAGGCGCGCACCGTGGCCGGGTCGGACACGTCGCGCTTCTGGGCATAGTCGGACAGGGTCAGGTGCTGCCTGACCAGCCAGGCGACCAGCTCGGCCCGGCGGGGGTCCAGGCCCAGCCGCTCGCAGGCCCGGCGCGCGGCGATGGCGCCGTCCTCCAGCTGGCCCCGGTCGCCGCCCTTGCCCACGTCGTGCAGCAGCATGGCCAGCATCAGCACCTCGGGGTCGCGGATCAGGCCGATGATGCTCGAGGACAGCGGATGGTCGTCCTTCAGCTTGCCGCGCGCGATGTCGTTGATGAGCCCGATGGCCTGCAACGTGTGCTCGTCCACCGTGTAGGCGTGATACATGTTGAACTGGGTCTGGCCCACGATCCGGCCCCACTCGGGCAGGAACCGGCCCAGCAGATCGGTCTCGTTCATCAGGGTCAGGACGCGGTAGGGGCGCTGACCGTGGGCGAGGATATTCAGGAACGCCTCGGACGCCGCCGGGTCGCGCCGCAGTTTCGGCGTCACCAGATTCAGCGACCGGGTGACGGCCGAAAAGGCGTCGGGGTGCAGGTCCAGATCGTGCCGGTCGGCCAGCTGGAACAGGGTGAGCAGCCGCACCGGGTCGGCCTGAAATACGTCCGGGCCGGTCACCGACAGGCGGCCATGATCCTCGATGAAGCCCGGCTCGCCCAGCTTGCGACGGCGGCGGGGGATCAGGCGGGTCAGGCTCAGCGCCCGCTTCTGGCCGCGCTCCTCCAGCTTGGCGGACATGGCGCGGGTCAGCCCGCCCACGTCGCGGGCCACCAGGAAATAGCGGCGCATGAAGCGCTCAACCGCCGGCTCGTCGCCGCGCCCCTTCCAGCCCATGCGGCGGGCCACCTCGGGCTGCAGGTCGAAGGTCAGCTTCTCCTCGGCGCGCCCGGCGGCCCGGTGCAGGTGGCAGCGCACCCGCCACAGGAAATCGAAGGATTCCTCGAACGTGCGGCGCTCGCGCCCGGTCAGCAGATCCTCCAGCGCCTCGGCCCCCAGCACACTGTGAGGCGCCAGCCTGCGCGCGATCCAGAACAGGGCGTTGAGATCGCGCAAGGCGCCTTTGCCGTCCTTGATGTTGGGCTCGACGCGGTAACGCACGGCGCCGGCCCGCGAATGGCGCAGGTCGCGTTCGGCCAGCTTGGCGGCGATGAAGGCGCGTGGGTCTGTGCGCGTCATCTCGCGGCGAAACACCTTCAGGAAGGCGTCGGCCAGACGTTCGTCACCGGCGAGGAAACGGGCCTCCAGCAGTGAGGTCTGGATCACCATGTCGGTGCGGGCGAGGGTCAGGGCTTCGTTGACCGTGCGGGAGGCGACGCCCACCCGTGCGCCCAGGTCCCACAGCACATAGAGCATGAACTCGGTGATGCGCCGGATCCGCTTGCCTGCCCGGGCCGGACGCAGGAACAGGAGGTCCAGGTCCGAGAACGGCGCCAGGACGCCGCGTCCATAACCGCCGGTGGCCAGCAGCGCCAGCTTGCCGTCCTCGTCCGGGCCGTCGGCAGGATGAAGGGTCTGGGTGGTGAAGCGCCACAGGGCGGTCAGCATGTCATCGGCGGCGGCGGCGTACAGCCGCGCCACCTCGACCCCGCCGAGGCCCGCAGCCAGTTTCGCCGCCGTCTTCTCGCGCCCCGCGCTCCAGTGTTCGGACAGGACGGCGGCGACCTCGGCCCGGACATCGGCGCCGCCGGCGAGGACCGCCAACCGCTCGTCCAGACCGGACGCGGGCGCGGTCACGACCGGGCCAGGCCCTTCAGCCGATAGAGCGCTTCCAGCGCCTCGCGCGGGCTGAGTTCGTCCGGATCGATGGCCGCCAGGGCCTCGTCCGCCGGGGACGGGCCGAAGACCGGTTCAGGTTCATGGACCGCGAACAGGGGCAGGTCGTCCAGCCGGGCGTTCGCGGCCTTGTCCGCCTCCAGCCGGTCCAGCACCTCGCGAGCGCGGCCCACTACCGACGGCGGCACGCCCGCCAGTTTCGCCACCTGCACGCCGTAGGAGCGATCCGCCGCGCCGGGCGCCGCCTCGTGCAGGAACACCAGTTCGCCGTTCCACTCCTTGGCTTTCATGGAGAGGTTGCAGACGTGGTCCAGCCGCTCCTCCAGCCGCGCCAGCTCGTGATAGTGGGTGGCGAACAGGGTGCGCGCCCGGTTGGTCTCGTGCAGCGCCTCCGCGACCGACCAGGCGATGGCCAGACCGTCGTAGGTGGCGGTGCCCCGGCCGATCTCGTCCAGCACGACGAAGCTGCGCTCGGTGGCCTGGGTCAGGATGGCGGCGGTCTCGACCATCTCCATCATGAAGGTGGAGCGGCCGCGCGCCAGATCGTCGCCCGCCCCGACCCGGCTGAACAGGCGGTCCACCACGCCCAGACGCATGGCCTTGGCCGGAACGAAGGCGCCGGCCTGGGCCAGCACCACCAGCAGGGCGTTCTGGCGCAGGAAGGTGGACTTGCCCGCCATGTTCGGGCCGGTGACGATGCTGAGCCGCGCCCATTCGGCGCCGGAGCCGTCCAGGCGACAGTCGTTCGGGGTGTAGGGATCGCCCGCGCGGGTCACGGCGGCCTCGACCACCGGATGGCGCCCGCCCGAGACGTCGAAGACGAGGCTGTCGTCCACTTGGGGCCGCACGGCGTTCGCCTCCTGCGCCCACTCCGCCAGGGCGGCGGCGGCGTCCAGCTCGGCCAGGGCGTCGGCCAGCGCCTGGAGCGGGGCAGCCAGATCGCTGACCGTGCGGCGCCAGCCCTCGAAGATCTCGATCTCCATGGCCAGGGCGCGGGCGCCGGCCTGGCTGATCTTGGCGTCCAGCTCGCTGAGCTCCACCGTGGTGAAGCGGACCTGGTTGGCCAGGGTCTGGCGATGGATGAAGGGGCTCTCGGCCTGGGGCCGCAGCAGGGGTTCTGCGTTCTTGGCGCTGGTTTCCAGGAAATAGCCCAGCACGGCGTTGTGCTTGACCTTGAAGGCCACGCCGGAGTCGGCCTGGGCGCGCTGTTCCAGATCGACGATGACCTTGCGGCTGTCGTCACGAAGCGTGCGCACGGCCTCCAGTTCAGGTCGCCAGCCGGGACGCACCAGACCGCCGTCGCGCGCCAGATGCGGCGGCTCGTCCACCAGACCTTCCTGAAGGTCGATCAGGAGGGCGCCGGTCTGGGGCGTCGGGGTCAGGGTGGTCAGGCGCTCGCCGATCTCGGCGGGCGGATCGGTCAGGGGGTCGGGCGAGCGGGCGAACAGGGCCGAGACCGTTTCGCCGGTCTTCAGTCCCGCACGGACAGCCGCCAGATCGCGCGGCCCGCCCCGGCCCAGCGCCAGCCGGGTCAGGGCGCGGGCGACGTCGGCCGAACCGGACAGGGCGGCGCGCAGGTCCCGGCGCAGGTCGCGCCGCTCCAAGAGCCAGGCGACGGCGTCCAGCCGGGCGTTGATGGCCGCCGGATCGCGCAGGGGTCGGGTGATGCGCTCGGCCAGGGCGCGGCCGCCCGCCGAGGTGAAGGTGCGGTCAACACAGGCCAGCAGGCTGCCTTCGCGGGCGCCGGACTGGGAGCGGTCGATTTCCAGGCTCGTGCGGGTGGCCGGGTCGATGGCCAGCCAGCCGGCCTGGGCGGCGCGGCGCGGGGCCTTGAGGACCGGCAGCTTGCCCGCCTGGGTGGTCTCCAGATAGGCGGCCGCAAGGCCGAGGGCCGACACCTCCGCCTCCTCGAAGGCCCCGAAGCCGTCCAGGGTCGCCACGCCGTAGAGACGCTGGGCCCGGTCGCGCGCGGCGGCGGGTTCGGCCAGCCCCTGGGCCAGGGCCTGGACCACCCCGCCCGAGCCGTCCAGGGCGGCGCGGATGTCGTCGTCCGAGAACAGTCGGTCGGGCACCAGCACCTCGGACGGGCGGAAGGCGGCCAGGTTCGCGGCCAGGTCGCCGGGGTCGCCGACGATGGTCTCCACCTGGCCGGTGGACAGCTCCACCACGGCCACGGCCGCCCGTCCGCGCCGGACCGATACCGCCGCCAGCCGGTTCGAGCCCTTGGCGTCCAGCAGGGAGTCTTCGGTCAGGGTGCCGGGGGTGATGACCCGCACCACATCGCGGCGCACCACGGCCTTGGAGCCGCGCTTCCTGGCCTCGGCCGGGTCTTCCAATTGTTCGCAGACCGCGACCTTGTGGCCCTGTCGGATCAGGCGCGCGATATAGCCCTCGGCGGCGTGGAACGGCACCCCGGCCATGGGGATGTCCTGGCCCTTGTGCAGCCCGCGCTTGGTCAGGGTGATGCCCAGGGCCGCCGCCGCCTTCTGGGCGTCCTCGAAGAACAGCTCGTAGAAGTCGCCCATGCGGAAGAACAGCAGGGCGTCCGGATGGCGCGCCTTGGCGTCCAGGAATTGCGCCATGACCGGCGTCACACCCGGTTGGGGCGGGATCGGCCTGGCGTCGGCAGGGGGTTTCAGCGGGGCGTTCATGAAGCGTGCAGGGTGACGGATCGCCCCCTTCCTCTCAAGCGGCATGACAGCAGAATTCGGGGGATGCTTGCCTTGTCCGCACGGCGGCGCCACAAGCGCCACAGGCGGTTAAGGGAACGCGGTCGAAAACCGCGGCTGTGCCCGCAACTGTAGGCGGCGAGAGCGCGCCGTCCGTCCCGCGCATGCGCGGCGCCACTGGAGCTTTTCCGGGAAGGCGAGGACTGCGCTTCATGACCCGCAAGCCAGGAGACCTGGCCGCTGACGTCGCTCGTCCGCTGTCCGGGACCAGGCAGAGGCGCGGGGACTGATCCGTCGAAGCGACCCGATCCGGCGCCGTCCTGTCATCCGACAGGCGGATCGGTCGCTTCAATGCTCCGCCGCGCGCCGCGCCGGGCCCATGACGGAGTTTCGCCCCATGAGGCGCATCCATCTTCTCTCCAGCGCCGCCTTCGCGGCGCTGTTCGCCCTGCCCGTCGCCGCACAGGAAGCCGTCGAGGTCGAGGACGTGGTGGTCACCGCCACCCGCGTCCCGGCCATCGTCGCCGAGAGTCCGGGCGCCCGGGTCATCGACGCGGAGACGATCCGGCGGCGCGGCGCGGTGTTCGCCGCGGACGCCCTGACCAGCGTGCCGGGCCTGCACCTGGCCCGCTCGGGAAGTTTCAGCGGCCCGGCTCATGTCCGCATCCGCGGCGCGCACCCTGGAAAGACCCTGGTGCTGGTGGACGGGGCGGTGGTCAATGACGCGGCCGACATCGACGGCGCCTTCGATTTCGCCGGCTTTGACCTGGGCGACGTGGAGCGCATCGAGGTGCTGTCCGGTCCGCAGTCCTCGCTGTGGGGCTCATCGGCCATCGGCGGGGTGATTTCCTTCACCACGCGCGAGCTGGACGGCTGGCGCGCCGAGGCGGAGGCCGGCTCGTTCGACACCATCCGGGGCCGTCTGGCGGGCGGGATCGCCAATGAGCGCTACGCCGTGGGCGCCTTCGTCTCGCACTTCGACACCAGCGGCGTTTCGGCGGCCGACGAGGCGGACGGAAATCCGGAGGCGGACGGCGCGCGCATCACCACCGTCGGCGCCAACGGCCGCTACAGCTTCAGCCCGAACGTCACCCTGGAAGGCCGCGTCCGCTACAACCAGACCGACGCCGACATCGACGGCTTCCCGGCGCCGACCTATGCGCTGGCCGACACCGACGACCGCATCGAGCGCGAGCAACTGTCCGGCTTCGCGCGCCTGACGGTCCAGGCCCTGGGGCTTCAGCACCAGTTCAGCGTTTCGGCGTCGGACCTGGCGCGCGAGACCTTCAGCGCCTTCCCCGCCGTGTTCGAGGCGGAGCGCCAGGTCTATCGCTGGCAGGCGTCCGGCGATTCGGCCGAGGGCCGGGTCGCCTACGCTTTCGGCGCCGAGCACGACACGGCGACCGGCGCCCTGTCCAGCGGGATCACCGAGGAGCTGTCCACGACCTCGGTGTTCGCCACGGCGCGCTTCGACCTGTCGGAGCGGTTCAGCCTGACCGGCGGCCTGCGCCATGACGACGCCGACGACTTCGGCGACGCGACCACGGGTCGCCTGTCCGCCGCCTATGCGCTGGGCGGCGGTTTCATCCTGTCCGGCGCCTGGGGCACAGGCTTCAAGGCCCCGACGGTCAGCCAGGCGGTGTGCGACTTCTGCTGGTCGACGGCCCCCTATCCGCAGCTGCGGCCCGAGCGCGCCGACGGCTATGAGGCGGCCCTGGGCTGGCGTTCCGACGACGGCCGCCTGCAAGGCCGGGTCACGGTCTATCGCCTGGACATCCAGGACCAGATCATCTGGTTCACCGATCCGAACTGGAACATGTACTACGCCAATGTGGACCGGTCCCGCACCGACGGGGTGGAGGTCGAGGGCCGCGCCGCCCTTCCGGCCGGGTTCGACCTCAGCGTCGCCTACGCCTGGACCGACGCGGTGAACGCGGACACCGGCGCGCGCCTGTGGCGTGTTCCGGAACATTCAGGATCGGCGACCCTGGGCTGGACCGGCGAGCGCCTCAACGCCGCCCTGACCCTGCGCGGCGAGAGCGACCAGCAGGATTCCGGCGGCGTGCGGGACAGCTTCGTCACGGCGAACCTGAACGCGGCCTGGGCGGTGAATGACAGCATCAGCCTGACGGCGCGGGTCGAGAACCTGGCCGACGCGCACTATCAGCAGGTGCTGGGCTACGGCGAACCGGGCCGCAGCGGCTATGTGGGGATCAGGCTGCGCTACTGACCGAGGCCGGTCCGGCGGCGTTCAGCGCCGCCGGGTCGTCCAGCGCCAGTGCGGCCCAGTCCAGGTCCGGCGTCGGCGCATGGGCGGCCGCCAGCACGGCGCGCAGCTCTCCGGCGGAAGCGACGCCGACCGACACCTTGTCCACTCCCGGCAGCATGAGGGCGTAGGCGAGGGCCGCCTGCATGGGATCGGCGCGGCTTTCCGCCAGGCTGCGGCGCGCGCGCGACACGCCCGAACCGGCGCGCACCAGATGGGCGGGCAGATCCTCGCGCGGGGCGAACAGCACGCCGCCGGCGAAGATCGAGCGCAGATGCACCGAGACCCCCAGCGCCGCCAGATCCTCGATCAGGCCGGACGCCGCCGCGCGCTGGTCCAGAAGATTGCAGGGCAGCTCGACGATGTCGGGCCGGAAGCGGCGGGCCAGCAGTTCGGGCCCGTCCTCGATGCGGGCGCACACGCCGATGCGGCGGAACAGGCCCCTGTCCCTGAGGCGCTCCAGGCGATCCCAGAACGCCCGGCCCTCGGCGCCGGCCAGATCAGCGGCCGAGGCCGCCATGACCGCTTCGCCGCGCGGCAGGCCCATGCGCTCCAGCGAGCGTCGGGCGCGCGCCTCGACCCGGTCCACCCCCTCGATGATGGGGACGGTGCGCACCGTCACCTGAAACGGGCTGGGGAAGGGCCAGCACTGGCCCAGCAGGCGCTCGACGTCGTTGTCCGGCCGCGTGGCCACCAGGCCGACGCCGCCGTCCGAGGCCGTGCGCAGGAGGGCGCGGACCGGCTCCTCACGTGACATCGCCCCCGGCCCTGGGTTGGGCGGAGCCAGCACATTGAGCGCGAGCCTGGACGCCGGTCCGGCGCCGGTCCGGGTGGAGGCCTGGAACGTCACCCCCGGACCATGCGCTCACAAAGCTTAAGGAGCGCTGATCGGAACTTTTACAAACCCTTACCGCACAAGGTTACGAAGGCGTCGCGTCCGGCTGGCGATCCGGGTGTGCGGCCTGGAAGGCGGGATGCCCGGCGGCGCGGGCATCGATGTCCAGAATGCGCGGAAAGGCGTCCAGCGGCGTATTGAACCGCCGGGCGGAATAGACCTGGGGGATCAGACAGCAGTCCGCCAGGGTCGGGGCGTCGCCGAAGCACCATCCGTCTCCGTGCCGGGCGATCAGCGCCTCCAGCGCTTCGAACCCGGCGGTGATCCAGCGGCCCGCCCAGGCGTCCAGCGCCGCCTGGTCCGCGCCGAAGTCCCGCTTCAGCGCCTGGAGGACCCGCAGGTTGTTCAGAGGGTGGATGTCGCAGGCGACCAGGGCCGCCATGGCCCGCACCTGGGCCCGCGCCACGGGATCGGACGGCAGCAGCGGCGGTTCGGGATGAGTCTCCTCCAGCCATTCGAGAATGGCCGGGCTCTGAGTCAGGACCGCGCCGTCGACCTCCAGCGCCGGAACCAGGCCCTGGGGGTTGAGCGTCAGATACGCCTCACTCTTCTGATCGCCCACGCGCAGGTCGACGCCTGCCTGTTCATGGGGCAGACTTTTCAGGTTCAGGGCGATGCGGGTGCGATAGGAGGTTCCGGAACGCCAGTAGCCGTGCAGGATCATGGTGGCCTCAGGTCAGGATGAAGCTCAGGTCAGTGTGAAGCTCAGGGGCTCGAGCCCTTCGATCACCGCTTCGACGCGGTCCCCCCGGACGACCGGGCCGACGCCCTCGGGCGTGCCGGTGAAGATCAGGTCGCCAGGCAGGAGCCGCCACAGGCGCGACGCCTCCACCACCACCTCGGCCGGGCTCCAGATCATCTGGTCCAGGCGGGCGGACTGGCGGACCTGCCCGTTGACGGCCAGGCTCATGGCGGCGTCCGGACGCGGCGCCGCACCCAGGGTCAGGGCGCCGCACGGGGCGGAATGATCGAAGCCCTTGGCCGCGTCCCAGGGTCGTCCCTTGCTCTTGGCGGCGGCCTGCAGGTCGCGCCGGGTCAGGTCCACGCCCACGGCCCAGCCGACGATCAGGCTTTCGGCCGACCGGGCGTCCAGGTCCGCCCCCGCCGCGCCTATGGCGCAGACCAGCTCGACCTCATGGTGCAGATTGGCGGTGGCGCCCGGATAGGGGGCCGTGGCGGCGGTGACGAGCGCGTCGCGGGGCTTTGAGAAGAAGAAGGGCGCCTCGCGCGCCGGATCGGCGCCCATTTCGCGGGCGTGGGCGGCGTAGTTCTGGCCCACGCACAGGATGCGGCGAACCGGAAAGGCCTCATTTCGGCCCGCTACGGGCAGGGCGACGGGGGCAGGCGGATCGAACAGCCAGGTCATGGCCGCGTCCATACGTCGCCCTGGCGCGGCAAGGAACCCCTCATGACCTCTGGCGTTGCGCTCCCGAGGTTCCTATTCTCTCCCACTGTCAAGCTAACCGGAGACCGCATCATGGCCACTTCCAAGGCCCGGGAAGACATCAAGAACGACCTGAAGACCCTGAAAGAGGACCTGAAGGCCGGCGCGCGCGAAGAAAGCGCCCGTCTGCGCGAGATCGCCGCCGAGACGGAAGCCCGCGTCCGGGCCGGGTCGGAAGAGGTGCGCGAGCGCGCCCGCGACTATTACGACCAGGCCCGTGTGCGCGGCCGGGAGTATTACGACGACGCCGCCGAGCGTCTGGACGAGGCTCATCGCTATCTCGCCGAACGGGTGCAGGAGCGTCCGGTCCAGTCCACGGCCATCGCCCTGGGGGTCGGGGTGATCCTGGGCCTGCTCCTGGCGGGCCGTCGTCGCTGATGCCGGGCAAGGGGCTGGTGGACAGGCTTGTGGCGGCGGCGGTCGCGGCCGCCTTCGTCTTCGTGGCGATCGTCGCCCTGGGCGCGACGCTGTTCTATCTGCTGCTGATGGCGGTTCCGGCCGTGGCCGCTGCGGCCCTCACGGCCGCAGCCGCGGCCATCCTCGCCCTGGTCGTCTTCTTTGTCTTCGTGCGCCGCGCGCGGGGGAGCGACGAGAACTGGGATGACGAACCCATGGGGCTGGGCGAGCGCGCCTTCGTGCTGTTCCGCAATCGTCCGGTCCTGGCCACGGTCGCGGCCCTGGCGGGCGGCTGGATCTTCCTGCGCAACCCGGCCCTGGCCACCATGGTCGCCGCCGCCTTCACCGAGAAGACTCGAGGGCCGCGCCGCCGCTGAAATCGGAACATCGGGGACGCCAAAGCGTTGATATATCAGGGCCGGCCGCGGGTCGTGTCCTCAATCAACCGCTTCAGGAGGACACCCCATGATTCGCTGGGCCATCATATTTCTGGTGATCGCTCTGATCGCCTTCGTGCTGGGCTTCGGCGGCATTGCGAACTTCTCGTTCGAGATCGCCAAATTCATCGCCGTCATCGCCATTATCCTGTTCGTCATCGCCCTGGTCGTGGGCGGACTCAGGGGGCGTGGCCCGAGGGTCTAGCCTTCATCATCCTGGTGATGGGAAAGCTACGGGATTCCGGTCCCGCAGCTTTTTCACGTCTGGATCAGGCGCCGCCGGTCCTGCGCGGCAGGGTCCAGGTCAGGCCTTCCTCGAATCCCGCGCCGCGCCAGGTCATGGCGGTGACGATGACGGTCTCCTCGTCCCAGTCGATGCGGTTGAAGCTGGGCGGCGCCCCGCGCTCGCGGTGCGACAGGGTTCCGCAGCCCACGGCGTAGGACCGGGCGCCTCCGGCGTCGAGCGGCAGGGCGAAAGGCTGGTGCGTGTGGCCCGTGGCGATCAGGTCCACCCCCGCCTCGGTGAAGATGCGCGCGGCCGCCGCGCCCCGGATCACGTCGCCGGTCATGGGCGCCCCGATCATCTCCACCAGCGGATGATGGCAGGCCAGGATCTTCAACGCCCGGGGCGGGGCGGTCTCCAGCGCCTCGGCGGCGCGGCGGGTCTGATGCAGGTCGATGACGCCCTTGGACCAGTTCAGCCGCGCCTGCCAGCCCCGCGCCGTGGTCACGCCCCGCACCATCAGCCGGTCGCTGCGGAATTCATGGTCGTGGGCCGGATGGCCCGTGGCGCGCTCGAACCGCCGCCAGGGCCGGAACAGCCGGTCCGGTACGTTCCAGTAGGGCACGTCGTGATTGCCCACGGTGACGAAGACCGGTTCGGGCAGGGCGTCCAGCCATCGGCCGGCGGCCTCGAATTCGCGCCTGTATCCGCGCTGCGTGATGTCGCCCGTGACCAGGACCAGGTCGTTCGGCACGGCGTGGGCGTAGTCGAGGGTCGCCGCGACCGCCTCGCCATGCTCGCGTCCGAAATGCACGTCCGAGAAATGAAGCACCCGCCCCATCAGGCCCCCGCCCCGCCCTGCACCATCAGACGCTGTCCTGTGCGGCGGGCGGGCGCGGCGCCAGGGCCCGGAACGCCTTGGGCAGGAAACGGATGGTCGCGTTGGAGGACAGGCGCACGGTTTCGCCGTCCAGCACCGCCGGGACGCGCGACCGGGCGTCGACGCGGATGCGGCGCGCGGGCTGGGTCCGCACCGCCGGGTCCGCCCGCCAGTCATCGAACAGGGCATGGGCGGCCAGGCGGAAGGCGTCGGCGGCGTCGTGCGGATTCATCACCGCCGCCTCCAGGCCCACCGGTTCGTCCAGGGCGCGCGAGATCATCGGGCTGATGAGCACCAGGGCTTCGGCCTTCTGGCGCCGGCCGTCGTCCAGATCGAAGCGGATGCGGCCCGAAAAGGCGCGCCGCCAGGCGTGCAGGGCGTGGCTGAACGCCAGCTTCAGCCGCCCGCCGCGCAACGCCTCGCGCGCCGGCGCCCACAGGGCCGGGGCGCCCAGGATGGCGGCGCAGTAGAAGGCGTGACCCTCCACCTCTCCGCCCGAGACATATTGCGGCTCGCCGTCCTCCAGGATGGTCCGAAGGGCCTCCTTCCAGTCGGTCGTCCCGTAGAGCGCCTTGGGCAGCATGTTCATGGTGCCGCCGGGCAGGGGGGCCACCAGGGGGCCGTCCGGCCCGGCGCGCGAGGCCACGGCCCGGGCGGTGCCGTCTCCGGCAAGGACCACGATCAGGTCGGGCTTCGACTCCAGCGCCGCGTCGATGGCCCGGTCCATGTCCGGTCCTTCCAGGGTCGTCACCTCGGACTCGCAGGCGAACGCCTGAAGAATCTCGGCGGCGTCTGCGGCGGCGCCGTCGCCGACGCTGCCGGACAGGGGATTGACCAGCACGACCACACGGCCGATGGGCGCATGCGGGGTCACGGCGCGCCGGCCGGCGGCCGGGGCGGATGGGTCATGAGCGGCCGGATCGGCCTTCGGGGCGGCGGCGAGATCGTTCATCCGGCCCGAACGCCCGCGGTCCCCCGATGTTCCCGGGAGCCGGCCGGGGTCTATTTCTTCTGCAACTCCTGGACGGCGTTCTCGGCGCCTTCGCCCAGGGCCGAACCGGCGCGGCCGGCGGCGTCGGCCGTTTCGGCGATGGCCTCTTCGGCGGCCTCGTCGGCCTGACCGGTGAGGGCCTGGATCTTGTCCCAGCCGGCGGCGATCCAGCCGTCGATCATGCCGCCGGCCTCGGCCACCGAACGTTCCTTGATGGACAGCACGGCGGTCAGGGCGCCGAACAGCGCCAGAAGCGTGACCAGGATTCCCACGATCGGCGGCCCGCCCCGGCGCCGCTTGGGACGGGCCCACACAGGCCCGGTGTCGTCATCTGACATGTGAACCGGTTCGGAAAAACGCATGGCAAGCCCCCTGATGATCCGGCGCGTCGCCGCGCCGCAAAACAACCCGAAGCCGCGCTGGCGGCCCCCGACTAGATGTTTAACGCAACCTTAACCATGATAATAGCCGGGGAACCGGGGCCGTGATCCAGCGTTCTCGCCTCGGGGGCGACTCCAAGGAACCGAAGGGACCTGATAAATGAAGAAGACAATCATCGCCATCGCCGGCGCCGGCCTGCTGGCAAGCGCCTGCGCCAGCGACCCGTACGGCGGAACCAATCAGACTGTGCGCCAGGGCGCCATCGGCGCGGCCATCGGCGCGGCGGCGGGCCAGCTCATCGGCGGGGACACCGAGGCCACCGTGGCCGGCGCGGCCATCGGCGGGGCCATCGGCGCCATCCGGGGCTCGTCCCAGGACCGCGCCAACCAGCAGCGCTACCGTCACGCCAACGGCCGGTACTACTACTGCTACGACAATCGCCAGACCGAGTGCTATTGGGAAGACGGCACGCGCGTGCGCTGGTGATCCGGGTCTCGCCCTTGGGGTGAAACGGACAAGGGCGGCTCGTCGCGGGCCGCCCTTTTTCGCGCGCCGGGCGCGGGATTTCCGGGAGGGGTTTAGGATGAAGCGTTTTCAGATTGCAGCCACGGCGGGCATGGCGCTGGCGGTCTCGGCGTGCGGAAGCGGCGCGCTGTTCGGGGACCGGTCGGAACTGATCTATGAGCCGTCGGCCTGCACGGCGCAGGAACTCGACATCTATTTCGACGAGGGGCAGGCGCGGCTGACCCCGCCCGCTCGAGAACTGATCCGTCTGACCGGCGAGCGGTTGCAGGGCTGTCAGGTGGACCGGGTCGAGGTGATCGGCCTGGCCAGCGCCACGGGCGATTCCCGCGCCAATCAGACCCTGTCCGAACGCCGGGCCGAGCGGGTGATCGAGGCGCTGCGTGACGCCGGCTGGCCCCGGCCCGAGTTCGTCCAGACGGCGGCGGCCGGCGATGCGGGCGCGGTGACGGAGTCCGGCCTGGCCGAACCCATGCGCCGCCGCACCGTGGTCGTGGTCCACGCCCGGCCTCGATAGAGAAAAGGCCCGCCGGAGCGGCGGGCCTTTCAAGGATCAGTAGCGGTAGTGGTCCGGCTTGAACGGGCCTTCGGTCGGCACGCCGATGTAGTCGGACTGCTCCTTGTTGAGCACCGTCAGCTTGGCGCCCAGCTTGTCCAGGTGCAGGGCCGCGACCTTCTCGTCCAGGTGCTTGGGCAGGACATAGACCTGGTTCTGATAGGCCGACAGATTGGTGTGCAGCTCGATCTGGGCCAGGGTCTGGTTGGTGAAGGACGCCGACATCACGAACGAGGGGTGGCCCGTGGCGTTGCCCAGGTTCACCAGCCGGCCCTTGGACAACAGGATGATCTTGTTGCCGTTCGGGAACTCGACGTGGTCCACCTGCGGCTTGATCTCGTCCCACTTCATGTTCTTCAGGCCCGCGACCTGAATCTCGGAATCGAAGTGGCCGATGTCGCAGACGATGGCGTTCATCTTCATCCGGCGCATGTGCTCGACGGTGATGACGTCCTTGTTGCCCGTGGCGGTGACGAAGATGTCGGCCTTGTCGCACACGTCGTCCAGGGTCTGGACGTCATAGCCTTCCATGGCCGCCTGCAGGGCGCAGATGGGGTCGATCTCGGTGACGATCACCCGGGCGCCGCCCTGGCGCAGGGACGCGGCCGAGCCCTTGCCCACGTCGCCATAGCCGCAGACCACCGCGACCTTGCCCGACAGCATCACGTCGGTGCCCCGGCGGATGGCGTCCACCAGGCTTTCGCGGCAGCCGTACAGGTTGTCGAACTTGGACTTGGTGACGCTGTCGTTGACGTTGATGGCCGGATAGGGAAGCTCGCCCTTCTTGGCCAGCTCGTACAGGCGGTGGACGCCGGTGGTGGTTTCCTCGGACACGCCCTTGATGGCGTCGCGGATGGCCGAATAGAAGCCGGGCTTCTCCTTCAGATACCGCTTCATGACTCCGAACAGGGCTTCTTCTTCCTCGTTCTGGGGATTGTCCAGAACCGAGGCGTCCTTCTCGGCCTTGGGGCCGAGCACCGTCAGCAGGGTGGCGTCGCCGCCGTCGTCCAGGATCAGGTTGGGATAGCCGCCGTCCGACCACTCGAAGATCTTGTGGGCGTAGTCCCAGTATTCCTCCAGCGTCTCGCCCTTGGTGGCGAACACCGGGGTGCCGGCCGCGGCGATGGCGGCGGCGGCGTGGTCCTGGGTCGAATAGATGTTGCACGAGGCCCAGCGCACGTCGGCGCCCAGGGCTTCCAGGGTCTGGATCAGCACGGCGGTCTGGATCGTCATGTGCAGCGACCCGGCGATGCGCGCGCCCTTCAGCGGCTGGGCCTTGCCGTATTCCGCGCGCAGGGCCATCAGGCCGGGCATCTCGGTTTCGGCGATCTCGATTTCCTTGTTGCCCCAGTCGGCGAGGGCGATGTCCCGGACGATGTAGTCGGCCATGAGCGGTTCCTGACGTGTCATTGAATGTCGAGCGCGCTATAGCGGGCGCGGAGCGGCGGGGCAACAAACATATAAGGATGTCTTTATATGTTTATGAGGGAGGCGCACGATCATGACCGAACCTCTCGTGCCCGAGGCCGAGCTGGAGTTCCGCTTCTTTCGCGCGGGCGGGCCGGGCGGCCAGAACGTCAACAAGGTGTCGACGGCCGTGCAGATGCGCTTCGACGCGGCCGGTTCACCGTCGCTGGACGAGGCGACACGCGCGCGCTTGATAAAGCTGGCGGGGTCGCGCCTGACCAACGAGGGGGTTATCGTCATCAGCGCCGTGCGCTTCCGCACCCAGGAACGCAATCGGGATGACGCGATCGAACGGCTCAACGCCCTGATCGAGAAGGCCCGTATCGCCCCGGTCAAGCGCATCCGCACCAAACCGACCAAGGGATCAAAAGAGCGGCGGCTTCAGGCCAAGGCAGGGCGGTCCAAGATCAAGGCCGGCCGGGGACGGCCCGACCTGTCGGACTGAGGTGCGGCCCTCAGATCAGGGCGTCGCCGGCGGCCTCCACCAGGCGGAACAGGCCGTAAACCCCCGCCGCCGCCACGATCAGCAGGGCGGCGTTGACCGTATGCTTGATCAGTTTGTAGCGGGCGCGGTTGGTCTGTTTCAGCGCCAGCGACCGGGCCCGGATCGGGGCGAAGGCGGCGAAGGCGGCGCTGACGATCCCGCGCCTGTCCTCGTCCGTATTGGGCACCAGGGTTGCGGCGGCCAGCAGGCGATAGCCCGCATTGAACACCCGGCCGAAGACGTTCAGCGGCCGGGCCACGTCGCACATCAGGATCAGGCGCGCGGCGCCGGTGTCGTTGCGGGCCTGATGGGGATAGGTCTCGTCGAAGATGAAGTCCTGGCCGTCGCGCCACGACAGGGGCACGCCGTCCACCTCGATCCGGCACTGGTCCGAATTGGGCGTGCGCAGACCCAGGTGATAGCGCAGCGAACAGGCCAGAGGATCGGCGTGCAGGGTCAGTTCGGACCCGGCGGGCAGGACCGTGAACATGGCCCCCTTCACCTCGGGGATCTGTTTCAGCAGGGCCACGGTGCGCGGACAGGTCCGCTGGGCCGAGCGGTGGGTGGTCCCGTACCAGGTGAGATAGAATTTGCTCCACCCGCGCTTGAAGAAGGTGCGGAAGCCGGGGTCGTAGAACCCGGCCGAGCCCTCGGCCTTGGCCGCCTCGAAGGCGCCGCCGGACTGTAGCGCCAGCGCCTCGTCGCGGATCACCTGCCAGTTGTCGCGCAGCAGCGCCATGTTCGGCATCCGCGCCGCCGCCGTCACCGGCCCGCGCGCCCAGGGCCGGGTGGTCATGTACAGGACGCAGTTCAGCGGCGCGAAGATCGGCCAGGCCTTGCGCAGATACTGGCTAGGCCCCGCCCAGCGCGTGCGGCCGCGCCAGCGATAGACGTACGCCGCCGCCCCCAGCGAATACAGCACGAGCGCCGAAAGCGCGACGACACTGAAGCTCATGGACTGTCCCCCTGCCCGGCCGGAGTCTTACGGCCAAGGTCGGGATTATCCAAGCGGGATGTGAGGGTTTGGGGTGGGGCGCGCGATGATGCGGTGGGGGCATGAATGACCTGATCGACAAGAACGCGCGGGGACGGCAGAACCCGTTCGACTGAGGAGAGTTCTCTCGCAGCTAACCTATCGCCAGTTGATTTTCGTTTAGATAGTCGGGGCGTCGCCTGCGGTCGTTGTGCGCTGCATGGCTTTAAGCTTTGCGGTGACTCCTCGCGCCGCCGTCAGCCACCGTGGATCAATCTGGGCTGCCTCGTATAGCCGGCCAACCAATGTACGCACGTCGTTGAGTGTCGCGAGTTCCGGGCTGGCCCGGAACGCCCGCAACGCGTGTTCAGTGACAACCCGCCGGTGGTTCGGCACTCTCGGGCCGCCAGTCGTAATAGCCAAACCGGTGATCACCTTGGGCTCGCCAGGTCCAAAAGCTTTAGTCTTGTGGGTCCAAAGCCGATACAGTTGAGCTATCTGACGAACCTCGTAGATTAGCCGGGGGGTCGCACCGGGGCCGGTAAAGACCATGTCGTCCACGTAGCAGGTCATCATACATCCGCGCTGACGAGCCGCCTGCTCGATGGCAGCGAACATGTCCTCGTATGCGAAATATGAAAGGATCGGGCTGGCCGAGCTGCCGGTAGCCAAGTGTCCGTCTACAGTCAGAAGCGTTGCGAGCATTCCAGATACTTCGCGGTCACACTGCATCCGATCGTGGAAAAAATGGAAGACAGCTTGAGCTCTAGTGTTGGGATAAAATTTCTTCAGATCAACCTTAACCGTTGAGGTGCTCGGACAATGGGCCAAGGCGTTCGAGACGTAAGAACGTCCCTTCACTGCGGAATGAAGAAAATCCGGCGTCTCGATCCGGCCGAGCAGCTTGGCGACCCGTTCATGGACCCCGCGAAGCAAGGGCTTTGGCTGCTGAATGGGGCGGCCGGTGTCCTTGTCGGTCCAACGAATGTAATTTTCGGCGGCGGCCAAAAGATCATGAAGCTGGAAAACCGACAGGTGTAGCCGCTTCGCCAAAACCTTGGGACTTGTAACCCGAAACAACAGCGACTGGTTGCGGTGATACACCTTACGATCAGCCACGCGATCGCGCTCCCTCGTCTGATATCGTAGCTACCCAGTCGAGCATCTTGATTGCTTTTGCGGCAACAAAATTCTGCGCGCGTTTAGTCGTAGGTCCAGACTCCGCATTTTCTACAAAAAGCATCAGAGATGAAACCGGCATATCAAATGCCGACGCATATTTATTTAGCACATCAATAGATGCCGTCTTCGTCCCACTTTCTAGCTCGCTCAAATAAGAGCGAGAAATTCCTAGCCTAACGGCCGCATCTGCCGGACTCAGATCGTGGTACACACGAACGAGCCGGAGAGCTTTACTAATCATTACTGCCTCCTAGGGTGTAGACACCTAAGAGCCGTCGATGATTTTTCCAATCACCGTTGCGATCTTGTAAACGGCTTTCGCCATCCACAAGACGGTGATCAGCAAGCGCCGGTTTTGCAGAACGCGTCCAACCTTGCGGCGGAAGCGTTCCCGGCGTTCACGACGAACAGTTTGCCCGGTGTCCAGGGGCTCGATGACCTTGGTCATGTTGCATACTCCTGAATACCCTCTGTCAGAACATTCCTTCAGAGGTGCGCCGGCTTCAGGAGAAAAACGGGTAAACTAAACTCCTAGGTATCCCTCGGCAGCGGGGTGCGCCCGCTGCCCTAACTCCCCCCTCGCGCGGTCCCCGCCGAAACGACGACCCACACGTGCGGGGCGAACGGTAGAAGCCGAAGCTTCCGCGACCGGTTGCCCGATCATCCTCAGACGCTGTGTGCACCTGAACACCGCTCAAACATCGCGGAATTCTTCGCTAATGGCAAGGATTTTTTCGCTGTGAGCGAAAATATTTCGCTGGAATGCTCTCTGCTGCGCAGCGCTGTCCTACCGGGGCGCTTCTTCTATTACCCCCTACCCCGCCGGGCGGAACAGCAGGCCCGCGATCTTGCCGTCATCATCCAGGGCGATGAACCAGTCCGTCGCGGCGTTTTCGAAGGTGGCGCGGTAGTGCTGGGCGCCCTGGACTTCGCCCTGGTGTTCGAGGGTCTGGAGGGCGCCGAAGGCCTGGATCATGGGGGTGATGGAGGCTTCGCCGGCGCGGACGGCCTCGGCCAGTTCGGGAACCATGGCGTTGTAGTTGGGGGCGCCGGCCTGGAGGGCGGCGATGGTGGTGCGCAGCATGGTCTCTTCGGCTGAGACCTCCGCGGCGGCATGGGCGGCGTGGTCACCGTGGCCCGCGTGATGGTCTTGAGCCAGGGCGGCGGCGGGGGCCAGCACCAGGGCGGCGGCGAACAGGATCGGCTTCATCTGGAGACTCCGGGGCGCGGCGTCAGGACAGGACGCCCGTGGACAGGACCAGGGCGGCGAGCGCCCCGGCGGCGGCGAGGATGGACAGCACGGCGGGCCAGCGGGCGGCGACCCGCGTCTCCACCACCACCATGCGCGGTTCGTGCGGCGCGCGGGCCCATTTGGACAGGGCGCGCAGGGTCTCGATCCCTTCCTGAACCACGTCGCGGACCTGGGCTTTCGGTCCCAGTTCGCGCTGGATCCACTGTTCGACCACGGGCTTGGCGGCCTCCCACAGGTCGTGGTCGGGGTTGAGGCGGCGGGCGACGCCCTCGACCGAGACCATGGTCTTTTGCAACAGGATCAATTCGGGGCGTAGGCGCATGTCGAACAGGTCGGTGATCTCGAACAACTGACCCAACAGGCGGCCCATGGAGACCTGGGACGCCTGTTTGCCGACCACCGGCTCGCCCACCGCGCGCAGGGCCTGGGCGAAGGTTTCGACCGAATGGGCGGGGGGGACGTAGCCGGCCTCGAAATGGACCCGGGCGATGCGGGGATAGGCGCGGGTGATGAAGCCCCACAGGATCTCGGCCAGGTAGCGCCGCTCGCCGGGGCCGAGGCGGCCGACGATGCCGAAATCCACCGCCATGGCGCGGGCGGGGGCGGCGCAGAACAGATTGCCCTCGTGCAGGTCGGCATGGAAGACGCCGTGGTCCAGCGCCTGGGTCAGGAAGGCGCGCACGATGTTGTCGGCCAGCTGGTTGCGGTCCAGGCCCGGCTGATCGGCGGCGGCCGGGTCGGTCATGGGCAGGCCCTCGGCCCACGTCAGGGTCAGCACCCGCTTGCCGACCCCGTCCCAGACGACGGCGGGGGCGCTCATGTAGCCGGATTTGGCCATGACCTCGCCCAGCTCGCTGGCGGCGGCGGCCTCCAGCCGCATGTCCAGCTCCAGTTGCAGGGCGCGGGCGATGGTCTCGACGAAGGCTTCGGGCTCGAGCCGCCGCAGCAGGGGCACGAAGCGGCGGGTCAGGCGGGCGCCCAGCCGCATGGAATCCAGCCCCTGGGCCACGCGGCGCTCGACGCCGGGGCGCAGCACCTTGACCGCCACCTTGCGGCCGTCGGCCAGATACGCCGGGTGCGCCTGGGCCAGGGAGGCGGCGGCCACCGCCTCGCCGAAGTCGGTGTAGAGGGCTTCGACCGGGCGGCCCAGCGAACGCTCAACCTCGCGCCGGGCCTGGTCGATGGGGAACGGAGGCAGATTGTCCTTGAGGCGGCCCAGGTCGCGGGCGAATTCGGTCCCGAAGATGTCGGCGCGGGTGGCCAGAACCTGGCCCAGCTTGATGGCCACGGGCCCCAGGCGCTCGAAGGCGGCGCCCAGCCGCTGGCCGGGCCTCCCCGCCTTCGCCTCGCGGCCCGAGAACAGGTGCAGGAAGCGGGCGCCCAGCCGCGCCCAGCCGGGCAGCAGTGGTGTGATCTCGCGCGGGACCAGGGCGTCGTGGCGGATGAGGATCCACAGCCAGCCCTGGAGTCTCAGAAAGGCGCCGATCGGATCCCGCACGCGCACGGGCGGCAGGGGCGCGGCGGTTTCCGGCGAGGGCTGGAATTGCACGGTCAGATCGCCCAGCCGTGGTGGATGGCCGCGACGCCGCCCGACAGATTGGTGACGCTGACCCGGCTGAACCCGGCGGCCCCGATCATGGCCTTGAAGGTCGCCTGGTCGGGAAAGCGGCGGATGCTTTCGACCAGATACTGATAGCTGTCGCGGTCCTTCGCCACCCACCCGCCGATAGCCGGAATGGCGTTGAAGGACCACAGGTCATAGGCCTTGCGGATCGGCTCGGCGGTCGGGCGCGAGAACTCCAGGCACAGGAACCGGCCGCCGGGTTTCAGCACGCGGCGCGCCTCGGAAAGGGCCTGGGGGATGTCGGCCACGTTCCTGATGCCGAAGCTGATGGAATAGGCGTCCACCGAGGCGTCCGGCATTGGAAGATTCATGGCGTCGCCGACGGTCCAGGTCATCTCCGGCTCGCCGCCCTTTTCGACGCCCGCCAGGATCATCTCGGCGTTGTAGTCCAGCACGATGACCTCGGCGTCCGCGCCGCCCAGGCGCTGCTGAGCGCGCCGGGCCATCTTCGAATAGCGCCGGGCCATGTCGCCGGTGCCCCCGGCCACGTCCAGGATGCGCTCGCCGGGGCGGGGGTTCAGTTTCGCCGCCGCCGCGTCCTTCCAGATGCGGTGGACGCCCACGCTCATGAGGTCGTTCATCAGGTCGTAGTTCGAGGCCACCGAATCGAACACGCCGCGAACCAGCCGCACCTTCTCGCGCGCGTCCACGTCGCGGAAGCCGAAGGAGGATGTCTTTTGCGCAGGCTCGGTCATGGGATCGCTTTAGCCCGTGCGGGGCGCGGCGTCACCGGCGCATAGTCGCACAGCAACCTCTTCTCCGCTCATCCCCGCGAAGGCGGGGACCCAGTGATTTGGGTGTTGCAGCGGGGCGGAACATGATTAGTCGCTTATCCTGATGCGCCGGCGCCAAGCTGGACAGGACTGGGTCCCCGCCTGCGCGGGGATGAGCGGAATTGGGAGGTGGAACATGGCTCATGAACGCATCGGGGCGCAAAAGGCTCTGGAGGACCTGCCAGGCTGGGCGAAGGCCGAGGGCGAGCGGGACGCCGTCGCCCGCCGATTCGTCTTCGCGGACTTCAACGCCGCCTTCGGCTTCATGAACCGCGTGGCCCTGAAGGCCGAGACCATGAACCACCATCCGGAGTGGTCCAATGTCTACAACCGGGTCGAGGTGGTGCTGACCACCCACGACGCGGACGGGGTGACGGCGCTGGACGTGGAGATGGCCGGGTTCATGAACGATGTCGCCGAAGGGCTGGGGGCGAAATGAACGGGCGTCTGGCGGGCAAGACGGCCTTCATCACCGGCGCCGCAGGCGGGCTGGGCCGGGCCATGGCGTGGCGGATGGCCGGGGAAGGGGCGCGGCTGGCGCTGACGGACCTGAACGAGGCGGGAGCGCGGGATCTGGCCGGGGCGATCAACGCCCGGCATCCGGACGCGGCCTTCGCCTATGGCCACGACGTGACGGACGAGGCTCAGTGGATCGCGGTGCTGGATCGGGCCGTCCAGGACCTGGGCGGCGTGTCGGTGCTGGTCAACAATGCGGGGATCGGGGGAGACCTGGTCCCCACCACGGACATGAGCCTGGACGCCTGGCGGCGGGTGCAGGCGATCAATGTGGAATCCGTCATGCTGGGGTGCAAGCACGCGATCCCGCATCTGGCGAAATCGGGGGCGGGATCGATCATCAACATCTCGTCCATCGCCGGTCTGGCGGCGGCGCCGGGGATGGGACCCTACAACGCCTCCAAGGCGGCGGTCTGGCTGTTCTCCAAGACCGTGGCGCTGGAGTGCGCGAAGGCGGGCAACGGGGTGCGCTGCAACTCTGTGCATCCGGTGTTCATCAAGACTGACATCCTGGAGCCCTTCGTGGCCATGGCGGGCGGGGACGAGGCCCTGGCCCACGAGAAGCTGGCGCGCGGCATCCCGCTGAAGCGCATCGGCGAGCCGGACGACGTGGCCTGGTGCGTGGTCTATCTGGCTTCGGACGAGAGCAAATTCGTCACGGCGTCGGAGTTCAAGATCGACGGCGGCATGACGGCGCAATAACCGGTCAGACCACCATCACCGTGCCCAGCAGCACGCGCGCGCCGCGCCGCCCCAGGGTCCGATCCACAGCGGCCTGCAGATCGCGCGACAGGCGGTCCACGTCCGGCGGCTCTCCCGGGCGCAGGGTCCCGGCGATGCGCTGGGCGGCCTCGGACATGGCGGCCCTCAGGCGCGGGCCGGAGCGGGCGGCCTCGGCGCGCAGGGCCGCGTCGGGCACGTCGACGCCCACGTCCACGGTCAGGATTCCCCGCCGCCCGTCGGCGCGCACGGTCGAGGCGTTCAGACTGTTCAGATTGATGTAGCTGTTGGCCGGGGCGGGGCTGTCCGATGAAGGTGCGGCCACAGCTGATCCGGCCGAGGCGGCGACGAGGGCGATACCGATGAGGGCGCGGCGGTCCATGACGACAGTCTGGCCCGATGGCGTTGAAGACCCGTTACCCTGGCTTCTCCCTCCCCTTCATGGGGAGGGGGTGGAGCCGAAGGCGAAGCGGGTGGGGGCGGCTAAGGCGAGGCAGCCGCGCTCAAGCAGCGAGGCGCCGCGCGCCGAGCGGTAGCGCACCAAGAACTCTCGCCGAGCCCTTCCCACCCGGTCGTCGCTGCGGCGACCGCCCTTCCCCATGAAGGGGAGGGAGAAAAGTCAGGCCACCGCGCTGACATAGGGCTTCAGGTCCAGCAGGGCGAACAGGCGCGCGTCCTCGTCCTCTTCCGGATTGGGCGTGGTCAGAAGCTTGCCGCCCACGAAGATGGAGTTGGCCCCGGCCAGGAAGCACAGGGCCTGCATCTCGGCGCTCATGCCCTCGCGTCCGGCCGACAGGCGCACCATGGATTTCGGACAGACGATGCGGGCGACCGCGACGGTGCGCACGAACTCGATGGGGTCGATCTCCCCTTCCCGCTTCACCCGGTCGCCCAGCGGCGTGCCGGTGACCGGGACCAGGGCGTTGACCGGCAGGCTGTCGGGATGTTCGGGCAGGGTGGCCAGGGCGTGCAGCAGGCCCGCCCGGTCCCGGCGGCGCTCGCCCATGCCGCCGATGCCGCCGCAACAGGTGGCCATGCCCGCCCCGCGCACATGCGCCAGGGTGTCCAGCCGCTCCTGATAGGTCCGGGTGGTGACCACTTCGGCGTAATAGTCCGGCCCGGTGTCCAGGTTGTGGTTGTAGTAGTCGAGCCCCGCGTCCTTCAGGGCCTTGGCCTGATCCGCCGTCAGCATGCCGAGGGTGGCGCAGGTCTCCAGCCCCAGGGCCTTCACGCCGGAGATCATGGCCGCCAGTTTCGGCAGGTCACGGTCCTTCAGTTCGCGCCACGCCGCGCCCATGCAGAAACGGTCCGCGCCGCCCGCCCTGGCCGCCATGGCCTCGGCGATCACGACCTGGGGGTCCATCAGTTTTTCGGCCTTCAGCCCGGTGTCGAAATGGGCCGACTGGCTGCAATAGCCGCAGTTCTCGGCGCAGCCGCCGGTCTTGACCGACAGAAGCTGGGACCGCTGGACGGCGGACGGATCGAACCAGCGCCGATGCACCGTGGCGGCATCGAACACCAGTTCCATGAACGGCCGGGCGAACAGGGCCTCGACCTCGGCCGGCGTCCAGTCGTGGCGCGGAACCGACAGATCCTGGATGCGGACGGGTGCGTTCATGGCGCGGCCTCCTTGAAGGACGCGAGGCTTAGCAGGGCGCCGGATCGCGTCAAAGAAAAAGGCGGCCCCTGGGGGCCGCCTTCTCCGATGGGTCACACTCGCCTCAACGCGGGCTGTAGGCCTCGGGCCGCGAACGGTCGCGGCCGGGGTGATAGCGGTCGCGCAGCTCCAGGTTCCGGGCCTGAAGGGGCTGTTCGACGCCGCCGATGAACACCGCCTCGGGCTGGCTCAGCGGCTCCAGCAGGTCGCCGGACCAGACCACCACGTCCGCCGCCTGACCGACCGCCAGGGCGCCGAAGCCGTCCTGGCCGAAGATGCGGGCCGGGTTCACCGTGATGGCGGCGACGGCGGCCTCGAACGGCAGGCCGTTGGCCACCGCATTGCCGGCGTTGTAGCGTGCGTCCCGCGCCCGGTGGGCCGAGCCGCCGGGCTTGATGGCGATGGTCACGCCCGCCGCGTGCAGCCGTGCGGCGTTCTCCTGACGCGCGGCGCGCACCTGGAAATTGGCCGGCAGGTTGTTGAGCGGGTTGACCAGCACCGGCACGCGGGCGGCGGCGATCTGTTCGGCCACCAGCCAGCCTTCCTCGGCCCCGTCCAGGATCAGGCGGATGTTCTCCTCCTCGGCCAGACGCAGCACCTGCAGGATGTCGGCGGCCCGGTGGACCGTGACCACAAGCGGCATCCGCCCCTCGGCCACCGGAATCAGGGCCTCCAGGTCCGCGCGCGACAGGGAAAGATCGCGCAGGCCCGCCCGCTCATAGGCCTGACGGTTGCGGGCGTAGAGACGGACCTCGGCCAGGGTTTCCCGGAACAGGGTGAACTCGGCGCCGCGTGCGCCGCCCGCGATGCGGGCCCCGGCCTCGCCGAAGGGGGCGACCATGGCCACGTTCGGGCGCACCAGGATGTCCGTGCCGCGCGCCAGGTGAACCACCGCCGCCTGGCCCGCGAACAGGCCCGGCGTGTGATAGCCGCCGGGCCCGGCTCCGGCGGTGTCGTGCTCGTGCACATGGCCGCTGGAGGAGCCGCCGTGCTGGGGCAGGACCACGGCTCGCGTGACCCCGCCCAGACGCGCCACCGGAATGGTGATGGACCACGGGTCCAGCCCGCGCGACACGTCGAAGGCGGCGCTGAGGCTGTTGCTGGACTGGCGCAGGTCGTTGGAGCCCTGGACGGAGGAGACCTCGCTGCCGCCGATGCCGGAATCCACGGCCACGATGCCGGGCGTCACCACCTTGCCCGCCGCGTCGATGACGCGGGCGCCGGACGGGACGGCGACGTTCGGACCCACGGCGCTGATGCGGCCGTTCTGGATCACCACGGTTCCGGACGCGATCTCGCCCGAACCGGTCAGGACACGGCCGCCGGTGATGGCCACGGCGTCCTGGGCCATGGCCGGGGCAGCCAGGGCGAGGGTGCAGACGGCGGCTGCACTGAGAATGTGACGGCGGATCATCGGGCGCCTCCCACGGTGTTCGGCTGGCCGGGCTGGCCCAGTTCAAAGTCGCTGCGCGGCTGATGGGCCGGGTCGTTGCGGTCATAGGTCAGGGCGCCGTCCACGAAGACCTGTTCGGCGCGGGCGTAGATGCTGAAAGGATCGTGGCTCCAGATCACCACGTCGGCGCGCTTGCCCGGTTCGAGCGAACCGGTCTCGTCCTCCACCCCGATGGCGCGGGCGGCGTTGATGGTGATCCAGCGCAGGGCGTCCTCCTCGCTGAGGTCCAGGCCCGCGCGGCGCCCGGCCGACAGGGCGGCGGCGGCTTCCTGGTTCAGGCGCTGGATCAGGGTTTCGTCGTCCGAGTGAACGACGGCGCAGCTGTTCTGGGCCGCGTCCACGAAGGCCACGTTCTCCTCGATGGCGTCCAGAGCCTCCATCTTGAAGCCCCACCAGCCGGTCCACATGGCGGCGCACACGTCGTTCTCGGCCAAGAGGTCGGCGATCTTGTAGGCCTCCACCGCGTGCTGGAACGTGCGGATGGTGAAGCCGAACTCCTCGGCGATATCCAGCATCACGGCCATCTCGTCGGCGCGGTAGCAGTGGTTCTGGACCAGGATGTCGCCGGTCAGGACGCCGGCCACCGTCTCAAGGCGCAGATCGCGGGTCGGCGGCTCGCCGGCGCCGGTCTCACGCCAGTTATCCCAGCGGCGCAGATAGTTGCGGGCCTCGATGAAGCCGGCGCGATAGCCCGCCACATTGCCCATGCCGGTGGCCGGGCTCTGATTGCGCGAGCCATAGACCCGCGACGGGTTCTCGCCGCAGGCCATCTTGAGGCCATAGGGCGCGCCGGGGAATTTCATGCCCTGCATGGTCACCGACGGCACGTTGCGAAGGGTGACGCCGCGTCCGCCGAACAGATTGGCCGAGCCGGGCAGGATCTGGAGCGTCGTCACCCCGCCCGCCCGCGCGGTGTTGAAGCCGGGATCCTGGGGCCACACCGAATGCTCGGACCACACATAGGCGGTGTTCGGGTTGGTGGCCTCGTTGCCGTCGGACATGCCCATGACCCCCGGCGACGGATAGACGCCCAGGTGGCTGTGCACGTCGATCAGGCCGGGGGTGACGAAGCGGCCGCGCGCGTCGATCACCTGGTGGCCCTGGGGCACGGGGGTGTCCGCTCCGCCCACGGCGACCACCCGCCCGTCGGTCATGATGACCACGCCGTTCTCGATGCGGTCGCCGACGGCGGTGAAGACCGTGGCGCCCACGATGGCCGCGTCGCGCCGGGGCAGGGGCGCATAGGTGGAGGGGAACGGGTCGGGATTGGCCGAGCCGTCCAGGCCGCGCGGCAGGTCGGCGCGCTCGCTGGAGGACGACGACGCCGTGTCGGTCGCGGCGTCCGATGACCCCGTGGTGGCGCAGGCGGTCAGGGTGAAGGCGGCCAGCGCACACCCCGCCAGGGCGAGGCCGCGGCCCCGCAGACGATCAAAAATCATGGATATTTCAGCCCCTTGCGATTCCGGAACAGGAAGCGTGACGCATCAAAGCGCGCCGGGGGGCGAAGGAAAAGCCCGAATCCTCCGCCTCAGCCTTCGCCGCGCAGCCGATCACGCGCTTCGTCCAGAGAAAGCCCTTCGATCTCAAGTGCTTTCACCCGGGCGGAGGCCCCGCGCACGATCATTACATTCGATTTAGGAATCCGCAGCGTCCGGGCGACGAGGACGATCAGCGCCGCATTGGCCTGGCCGTCCGTCGGGGCGGCGCGCACCCGCGCCTTCAGGATCGGACGGCCCTCGGCGTCCGTCTCCCAGCCCTCGATGCGGTCGGCGCCGCCCCTGGGCGTCAGCCGCACCAGGATTCGCGTCATCAGAACGGCAGGACGTCGTACATCAGCCGACAGAACGGCGGCAGCAGATAGCCGCGCGCGCCCTGGATGATCAGCAGCACGATGATCGGGGTGACGTCGATGCCGCCCAGCGGCGGAATGATGCGGCGGAACGGCGCCATCAGGGGACCCGTCACCTGGTCCAGGAACGAAGCGATCTGGGCCACGAACCGGTTGCGGTAGTTGATGACGTCGAAGGCGAACAGCCAGCTCATGATGGCGCTGACGATGATCGCCCAGAACAGCAGCATCAGCAGCGCGTCGACGATGAAGCAGATGAAACCGGCCATGCGGTGGTCGTCTCCAGGGAAGGTCTTGGTGGGCCGCTTCTAGCGGGGTTCGAGCCCCGCGCCAAACACGCGATGGAGGACCCGCCAATCCTATTGACACCACCGGGCCGCCCCGCCTATGTCGCGCCCTCGCCTGGAACCCCGGCTTCGGGGCCGTAGCTCAGTTGGTAGAGCGCGTCGTTCGCAATGACGAGGTCAGGGGTTCGACTCCCCTCGGCTCCACCAGGCGGTCTTTTCCATCATCGTTGTCGGCGCGCCTCAGGGCAGGTCTCAGGGCGCGACTTCGGCCGAGAACGTCCTGACGTCGGTCAAAAGGGCGGGGACGGCGGCGTCGATGATGGTCTGGCCCTTTTCGGGGCTGGCCTGGGCCGGGTCCGAGCCGATGCGGCCATCGGGGAATCTCGCGCGGTAGTCCAGGGCGTCGCGGATCGGACCCATGGGCGCGATCTTCGGTGAATAGTCGGCGGTCTTGATGCGGTCCGGATAGGCGGCCTGGGTCACGGCGATTTCGGACGGGGTGGCGTGGGCGCCGTGGCCGGTGGGGAACATCTGGCTGCACAGCTTGTGCACGCCGGGCAGATCCCACCAGTTGACCAGCTTCAGCATGAAGGGCGCCCGTTCCTCGACGAACGACCACTCCGCGTAGATCTCCGAGAACGTCGCCTCGATGGTGGCCACGTTGCCGCCGTGGCCGTTCAGGAAATAGAGCCGCTCGAACCCGTGGCGCGTCAGGGACGAGACCCAGTCGGTGATCGCGGCCATGAAGGTGGACGGGCGCAGGCTGATGGTGCCGGGGAAGGCCAGGTGATGCTGGGCCATGCCGATGTTGAAGGTGGGCGCGACGACCAGGGATTCGTCGGCCTTCTCGGCGGCGTGGGCGATGATCTCGGGACACAGCCAGTCGGTGCCCAGCAGGCCCGTGGGGCCATGCTGCTCGTTCGAGCCGATGGGGATGACGACGGTGCGCGTGGTCTTCAGGCGCGCGTCGATCTCGGGCCAGGACGACAGATGGATCAGCATGGGCGCAAACTCCGAACTTGGGCCAGGGGTCCGCTTGGCAAGCGGCGGTCCAGCGCATACGCCTATTCGCCGAGGGCCGCAAAGACGCCTGCCGCCCGCCGCGACGGAGCCCAGACATGACCGAAGACATCCGCTTTCCCGTAACATCCGAGGCCGCGAAGAGCGCGCATATGGACGCGGCGGGCTATGCACGGGCGATCGAGAAGGCGGCGCTGAACCCGGATGAGTTCTGGCGCGGGGTGGGCGAGCGGCTGGACTGGATGCGGCCGTTCACCCAGGTCAAGGACGTCAGCTTCGACTCCAAGGACTTCCGCATACGCTGGTTCGCCGACGGCGAACTGAACGCCAGCGTCAACTGCATCGACCGTCACCTGCCCGAACGGGCGGATCAGACCGCGATCCTATTCGAGGGCGACGATCCTTCGGTCGACGGCAGGATGACCTACGCCGAACTGCACGCCGAGACGTGCCGCATGGCCAATGTGCTCAAGGATCTGGGCGCGAAGAAGGGCGACCGGATCACCATCTACATGCCCATGATCCCGCTGGCGGCGGTGGCCATGCTGGCCTGTGCGCGCATCGGAGCGGTGCATTCGGTGGTGTTCGGCGGCTTCTCGCCGGACAGCCTGGCCGGGCGCATCGAGGATTGCGGCTCGACCATTCTCATCACCGCCGACGAAGGCCGGCGCGGCGGCAAGCGTGTGCCGCTCAAGGCCAATGCCGACAGGGCGCTGGAAAAGGCGCCGGTGGACAAGGTGCTGATGGTCCGCTGGACTGAGGCGGACGTGCCCCTGACCGAGGGGCGCGACGTGATCTATGAGGACGTGCGCGAGGCGGCCTCGACCGAATGCGTGCCCGAGGCGATGGGCGCGGAGGACCCGCTGTTCATCCTCTACACCTCGGGGTCCACCGGAAAGCCCAAGGGGGTGCTGCACACCACCGGCGGATACCTGGCCTGGGCGTCCTACACCCACGAGATCGTCTTCGACTACAGGCCCGGCGAGGTTTACTGGTGCACCGCCGACGTGGGTTGGGTCACGGGGCACAGCTACATCGTCTATGGGCCGCTGGCGAACGGCGCGACCACCCTGGTGTTCGAGGGCGTGCCCACATGGCCGGACGCCGGGCGCTGCTGGCAGGTCATCGACAAGCATCAGGTCGACATCTTCTACACCGCCCCCACCGCCATCCGCGCCCTGATGCGCGAGGGCGACGACTGGGTGACCCGGCACAGCCGCAAGTCGTTGCGGCTGCTGGGCTCGGTGGGCGAGCCGATCAACCCGGAAGCCTGGCTCTGGTATCACAGGGTGGTGGGGGAAGAGCGTTGCCCGGTGGTGGACACCTGGTGGCAGACCGAAACGGGCGGAATCCTGATTTCGCCCCTGCCCGGCGCCACGGACCTGAAGCCCGGCTCGGCGACCAGGCCCCTACCCGGCGTCATGCCCGCCATCGTGACGGGGGAGGGCGACATCCTTCAGGGCGTGGCCGAAGGACCCCTGTGCCTGGTGGATTCCTGGCCCGGCCAGATGCGCACGGTCTATGGCGATCATGACCGATTCATCGAGACCTATTTCACCACCTTCCCCGGCAAGTATTTCACCGGCGACGGGGCGCGGCGGGATGCGGACGGATACTACTGGATCACCGGGCGCATCGACGACGTGCTGAACGTCTCGGGCCACCGCATGGGCACCGCCGAGATCGAGAGCGCCCTGGTCAGCCATGACGCCGTGGCCGAGGCGGCGGTGGTGGGCTACCCGCACGACATCAAGGGCCAGGGCGTCTGGGCCTATGTCACCCTGAACGCCGACGAGACGCCGACCGAAGAGCTGCGCAGGGCGCTGGTCGCCCACGTCCGCGCCGAGATCGGCCCCATCGCCAGCCCGGACGTGATCCAGTGGGCGCCCGGCCTGCCCAAGACCCGGTCGGGCAAGATCATGCGGCGGATTCTGCGCAAGATCGCCGAGAACGAACTGGGCTCTCTGGGCGACACCTCCACCCTGGCCGACCCAGCGGTGGTGGATGATCTGGTCAGGAACCGGCCGGAGTGACCGTCAACTGGTAGGGAATGAAAAGCGACAAATCCAGCGGCCCGGATTGGGTCCAGGTCACGCGGTGCGCAAGGCCTTCGACCTGCACCGCATAGCGGTCTCCGAACGCATCGGCGGTCCGCCGGGCGTCGGCCGCGATGGCGGTTAGGATTTCTCCACGATACCTGTCGGGGCCGACGAGGGTGAGTTCCCAATCCCCCGTCATGAGGATTTCGGTGCGGCCGGTCTTGGGGGCCTGGGCGACAAAGCGTTCTATCCGCGCCGTGGCGGTGTCCAGCGTATCGTCGGCGCGGACGGGTGTCTTGATCGTCAGAGTGACCACACTGGTGTCGGCGCGCGTGCGATCGACCCCGATGGTAAGCCCAGCCGCCATCGTTTCATCGAAATCCGACAAGATGTCCGATCCGGTGCTGAGATCAATATCGTCCCGCCCGGCCGCCGCTCGCGCCACGTTTCTCAACGTCTCGAGCAGCTCGGCTCGTCGTTGCGCCGAATCGCGCGTGTCGCAGATCACCTGAACCTGAATGACCAAATTGTCCGCCCGCCGGGCCAGCCGCACCTGGGGCACCTCTTCGGGCCCCCAGCCGGCGAGCCGCGAGCCGGTGACGACGATTTCATCGACCTCGCCATAGTCCTGGCCTGTAGCCGTGAGCGGGACCAGCAGGACAGCGGCGGCGATCAAGGCAATGGCGGACTTCATGAACATCTCTCCCTCTGTTCGTCCATTAAGACGCTTGTTCAAATCCTTGTCACGCGGGATGAAGGCCCATGATCGTCGTCTCACGCTTCCCCCCCGACCCCGAGCGAGTGGAGGAGATCTTCGCGCGGCTGGCGCGGGTCATGCCCGAGCCGAAGACCGAGCTGAATTTCACCAATCCCTTCACCCTGGTGTCGGCGGTGGCGCTGTCGGCCCAGGCGACGGATGTGGGGGTCAACAAGGCGACGGCGAAGCTGTTTCCAGTGGCCGACACGCCGGAAAAGATGGCTGCCCTGGGGATCGAGGGCGTGACGCCCTACATCGCCTCCATCGGGCTTTACCGGAACAAGGCGAAGAACCTGATCGCCATGTCGCAGATGCTGATCGAACGGCATGGCGGCGAGGTGCCGCTGAACCGCGCGGATCTTCAGGCCCTGCCCGGCGTGGGGCGAAAGACGGCCAGCGTGGTGCTGAACGAACTGGGGATCGAGCCCGCCATCGCGGTGGACACCCACGTGTTCCGCGTCTCGCACCGCCTGGGCCTGGCCAACGCCGCGACGCCGGACAAGGTGGAGGCGCAGCTGCATCAGGTCGTGCCGGAAAAATGGCTGCCCAAGGCGCACCACTGGCTGATCCTGCACGGCCGTTACACCTGCGTCGCCCGGCGGCCCAAATGCGAAGCCTGCGTCATCTCCGACCTGTGCCCGGCGCGCCCGGATCTGATGACGGGTCGCTGATCCGAATCGTAAAATCTGAGATATCCGCGCCTTGATTTGAATCAGGCTTTTCGCAACGAAATTCATAAACCTGCCGGCTCGCACCGACGCTCGCGGGCTGGGGTTGTCGGCTCTGAAAATACCGGCTGCTGTATGGATGTAGATCGCACCTGGCGGGAGGCGTGGACCCTCGTAGGGGGCAAAGCTTCCCCCGTTTGCCTGATCTGACGGCGCTTGAAACTCGTCAGAAGATTGCATTGTCGGGCCAGCCGGGCGAACGTTGATCCGCCGGATCGGGAGCCGTCCGTATGCAGCTGTTGTCGCATGAGACATTCGCCGCGCGCGCGAACGAGACCTTTGACCTCGGCATGGGCGAAAGCGCCATGCCGCTGACGCTGGTCGAGGTGCAGCCCCTGACGACCCATGCCTATCCCGGCATGCTCCGTTCGCCCTTTTCGCTGATGTTCCGCAGCGGCTCGCCCGTGGTTCTGCCGCAGAAGGTCTATCGGCTGAAAAACGCCACCATGGGGCTGGTGGACATCTTTCTTGTGCCGGTGGGCCGCGACGTCTCGGGCGTCGTCTATCAGGCCGTCTTCAACTGACGGGCCATTCCAGAGTGCGGTGAGATCCGCCGTCGTCCTGAATGACGCGAAACCCCAACCGTTCGTAGAGCTGCTGTGCGCCAGGGTTGAAAACAGAGACGTTCAACCAGACGCGACGCGCTCCTGCCCGTGCGGCGCAGACATGCAGATGGCGCAGCATTTCCCGGCCCAACCCCAGGCCGCGCCGATCCGGCAGGAATCCGATATCGATCACCAGAAAGCCGTCCGCCGCCTTGTTGAGATACAGGCGACCGATGGGCCGGTCCGCCTCCTCGACGATCAGGAAATCGGCGCCGGCGTGAAAACGGTCGAAATGGATCCGTTGCAGATCGAACTGGCTGTCCAGAAATGCTGCCTTCCGGGCCGCCGTCCAGGGCAGCGACGCCAGTTCCTCGGCGCGGAATGAGGCGTACAGTTCGCGTAGAAAAGCGTCGTCCCCTTCCTGGCGGCGACGAAGGACAAGCCCGCGCGCGGGCCAGCCGGCGGGGGCGTCGACATCGTCCGTCACCGGGCGCCCGGATCAGCCGAAACTCGGGAACGTCCCGACCAGTGCGATCGAATAATTGAGGGTAAGATAGGGCTGTTCGTTCGGATGGGGCTGGCTGCCGCCCGTCACATTGAGGGTGGACGGCGACATCGTCGTGTCAGGCCCGCCCTCCACCACAAAGGCCTGGGACCCGCTCGGGTTGCTGGGAGCCGCCCCCGGTGTCGGCACGCCGACACGCGCCACGGCGCCGCGCGCCATGTAGATCTGGGCCGTGTGGAAGTGTGACGGCATCTGCGCCTCCAGCACGGTGGTCTGCGCCGACCCGCTCAGCTCGCCGATGTTGTAGAGGGAAAGGCCCGGTCCTTGCCCCTGATTATTGGCCGCCGAGGTCCCGAAATTCGGCAGGCCGAAGGTGGTCCTGCCGTCACCGCCGTAATAGGCGCCGATCAGCGAGAACAGCGCGGTGTTCTGCCGGACCGGCATGATCTGTCCGGAACACGTCGCCCAGTCCTTTGGAGCGTAGTTGAAGCCGAAGAGCTGAATTTCGCCGATATAGGGTTCGGTCATGGCGCGTCTCGGTATTCGGCCCCATCAGGGCCGGGAAGGGTAGATCCCGTTCAGGGCGATGCAGAAATTCACCGTCAGGGCGGGCATGAGATTGTCGTGGGGTTGTGAGCCTCCCGCAGGCGCGACGGTCGTCGCCGCCAGCGGATAGGCGACGTAGCCGGTGATGTCCGTGACGTATTGGGTATCGCTGGGCAGGGCGCCCAGGGCCACCTCCGGCCCCGGCGCGGCCGTCGTCGCCGTCGTCGTGGAAGCCAGCCAGGCATGGGTGTGTGCGGGCAACTGGTCGCCCTTCAGGACGATGGCTTCCTGCCCTCCCGCCTGCCCCAAACTTCGCGGCGTCAATCCCGATCCGACCCCCTGGTGAACCGGCAGCCGGCCCCTCAGGTCAGGGACGCCGAACGTCACCTGCCCGTCGCCGCCGTAGGCGGTCCCGAGCAGGGCGTACAGGACGTCGTTATCGGCGATCTGCAACAGAGAGCCGTCGCAGGCCTGCCAACCCAGTGGAATGCGCGGAAATCCGAACATCCGGATTTCACCGATGAAAGGTTCGCTCATTGTGACGCCTCCGCTCAGTTCCGCGACGGAAAGACTCCGCTGAGCACGATGTTGAAATTGATCACCTGGAACGGCTGCATGTTGGAGTGCGGCGCGCCTGCCCCGACGGTGCTGACGGCGGCGGCGAGAAGAGGAACTGAAGCGCCCGGCGCATAGATGTTCTCCCTGCCGCCGTCGGCCGTGGCTGCCTGTGCATAGGTCGCCGGGGTCGTCGGCGAGGCCAGGACTCCCGGGGCGCTGCTCGCGGCGAACGCATGGTTGTGAACAGGCATCTGGCTCATGGAAAGCGTCACCGTTTCGGCGCCGCCGACCCGCCCTATGGCGTAGTTTCCACCGCCTCCGGGGGGCTCACCCTGACCGTTCGGCGTCCGCCCCTGCAAATTCGGGAGCTGGAAGGTGGTGCTTCCATTCCCGCCGTAGGTGACGCCCAGAAGCGTGAAAAGCGCCTGGTTCTGGACGATCGGCATGGTCTGCCCGTTGCACTGGGCGAAAAACTTCGGCGCATAACCGAAGCCGCTCATCATGATCTGGCCGATGAAATAGTCCGACACCGCGCGCCTCCCGTTCAGCGTCGCCCGGTCAGCCCGAGCGACGGCGCCTAACGTCTACGCGACAAACCGATTGTGTACGGGGGTGAGCGGTTCCGGAAACGCGACTGCCGCTTCGACCAGTCGCCACGACGTCAATAGGCGCCAACTCGGCGACCGTTGCAATCCGGGAAATTCACTTTTTACGAGTTTCGGCCAACGAGACGATTGGGGATGGTGGAATGTTGATATATGAATTTCGCCTGAGTTCTGGAGCGTCCTTGACGCATGTGACCTTCCTGGGTCCGTGACGCAGAGGTCTCCATCCAGGCGAAATGGGGACGGGGTGCGTGCAATGTTTTCGCGGTTAACGCGGGGCTGCGCCTCGTTTCATCCAATGGGCGCGGTGCTTTTCGTCCTGGTCGCCGCCATGCTCAGCCTCGCCGCGCCCCGGACCGCTCAGGCGCAGGCGACTTGCACGATCAACTGGGGCACGGTGGCCTACGCCTCCACCAACAACCAGTATGTGATGAGCGAAACCGTCAACGCGGCTGTGCTCGCCGCGTGCGACCCGCGCTATCCCAATGTGGACAGCGGCATCCACGGCGGCTCCGACAACGGGACTTCCACCGGGGGCGGCGCCTGGACGGCCGCCACCAACATGGCCGACAACACCCTGACCTACAGCCCCGCCGCAGACTGGGTCGGACCCGACAGCTTCACCGTGTACTTCTGCGGCGCTCCCGGGTGTCCGGGGGCGAACCGGCTGACGGCCACGGTCAATGTGACGGTGGCCCCCCCGACGCTTTCAATGACGGCTACCGCGCCTGGCGGGACGGTGGGCGCCCCCTACACCCGCACACTGACCGCCTCCGGCGGCGCGGAGCCGTTCACCTTCTCTGTGACCGTCGGAAGCTTGCCGCCCGGCCTGTCGCTGACCAATCAGTCCACCGTCGACAGCCGCACCGGCTCCATAACCCTGAGCGGGACGCCGACGGCGGGCGGAACATTCAATTTCACCATCCAGGCGACCGATAGCACCCGAGGAACGGGGCATCTGACCATCAGTCAGCCCTACAGCGTCACCATCGCGTCGCCGACGATCACCGTGAGTCCCGCCTCAGCACCGGATGGAACCCAGAACACGGCCTACAGCGCCACGAACCTGACCGCCTCGGGCGGCACGGCGCCCTACAGTTGGAGCGTCACCGGCGGCGACTTGCCGGCGGGCATGACTCTCAGCCTCGCCGGAGTGCTGTCCGGTACGCCGACCGAGAGCGGCTCGTTCACCTTCACCGCCCAGGCGACGGATTCCAGCACCGGCACAGGCCCCTATGCAGGGACTCGGGATTACACGTTCACCATCGCCGCCGTGACGCCGGTGGCCAATCCCGTCAGCGCGACGGTGGCCTATGGCAGCACCGATAATCCGATCACCCTGAACATCACCGGCGGCGCGCCTGACAGCGTGGCGATCGGAACCGCCGCTGCGAACGGCACGGCCGTCGCCACGGGAACCACGATCACCTACACGCCCAACGTGGGCTATGGCGGTCCCGACAGCTTCACCTATACAGCCACCAACGCGGGCGGCGCGTCGGCGCCGGCCACGGTCACGATCACGGTCAGTCCGCCGCCCCTGTCGATCTCGCCCATGACTTTGCCGAACGGGGTCACGGGGGTCAGCTACAACCAGTCCGTCGCCGCAACGGGCGGCGCGGCGCCCTACACATATTCCGTTCTGGTGGGGACGGTGCCCGCCGGTCTGAACCTCGATCCGACCAGCGGCGCGATCACCGGCGATCCGACGGGAACCGGAACCAGCAGCTTCACCATCCAGGCTGTGGATTCCAGCACGGGCGCCGGACCCTATGCGACGACCCGCCCCTACAACATCACCATCGTCGCGCCCAATCCTCCGATCGCCGGCGCGGTCAGCGCAACGGTGGCCTACGGCAGCACGAACAACCCGATCACCCTGAATCTCACCGGCGGCGCGCCGACCAGCGTGGCCATCGGAACCGCCGCTGCGAACGGTTCGGCGGTCGCGGCGGGAACCGCGATCACCTACACGCCCGACCCCGGCTATTTCGGGCCTGACAGCTTCACCTATACGGCGACCAACGCCGACGGCGCATCGGCCCCGGCGACGGTGACGATTACGGTCAATCCGCAGCCCCCGACCGCCGGCGCCGTCGACTTCAGCGTGAATTCCGAGAGCACGGACAATCCCGTGCCGCTCGTCCTGGGCGGCGGCGTCGCCGCCAGCGTGGCGACCACCAGCCTGCCGGCCAACGGCAGCGTGACGATCATCGGCGCCGCCATGACCTATACGCCCACCCCTGGATTCTTCGGGCCTGACAGCTTCACCTACACCGCGACCAACGCCGGCGGCACGTCCGCCCCGGCCACGGTCACGATCACCGTCAACCCAATTCCGCCCGTCGCCGGTCCGGTCAGCACGACCGTGGCCTATGGCAGCGCGAACAATCCCGTCACCCTGTCCATCACCGGCGGCGCACCCACCAGCGTGGCGGTCTCGACGGCGGCCGGCAACGGTTCCGCCGTCGCTGCGGGCACCTCGATCACCTACACCCCCGGCGCCAATTTCGCCGGAACGGACACCTTCGCCTACACGGCGACCAACAGCGGCGGGACATCAGCCCCGGCGACGGTGACCGTCACCGTCACCCCGCCCGCCCCGCCCGTGACCGGTGCGGTTTCGGCGACGGTGGCGGCCAACACGGCGAGTAACGCGATCACGCTCAGCCTGAGCGGCGGCCCGGTCGTCAGCCTTTCCGCGCCCACGCCGCCGACACACGGTTCGGTCGACATCACCGGGACGTCGATCACCTACACGCCGACTGCGGGTTTTTCCGGAGCGGACAGCTTCACCTACACCGCGACCAACCCCGGCGGCACGTCGACGCCGGCCCTCGTGTCCGTCACCGTGACGCCGCCGACTCTCAACCTTTCGGCGATATCGCTGAGCGGCGATGTGGCGCTTCCCTATAATGAAACAATCACGGCCAGCCTGGGGACGGCGCCCTACGCCTTCGCCCTGACGGCGGGCAGCGACCCGCTGCCCACGGGCGTAACCCTCTCCGCCGGCGGCGTCCTGTCCGGGACGCCGACGACGGCGGGAACCTAGAACCTGGAGATCGAGGCGACAGTCGCCCATGGGGCGACAGGCGCCCGCAACTATGCGCTGGTGATCGCGGCGCCGACCATCACCATCACACCCGCCGCCGGCGCCCTCCCCGGCGTTCAGGCCGGAAACAGCTATAGCCAGACCTTCTCCGCCTCGGGCGGCGTCGGCCCTCGCACCTTCGCCCTGACCGCCGGCGCCTTGCCGCCGGGGCTGAGCCTGACGTCCGGCGGCGCGCTTTCGGGGACGCCGACGGCCTCCGGGACGTTCAATTTCGCGATCACAGCCACGGACTCCGCGCCGACGCCCTTCAGCAGCGCGCCGGTCGCCTACAGCCTCACGGTCACGGCGCCCACGATCACGGTGTCGCCCGCCGCCCTGCCCGGTGGAACCACGGCGGCCGCCTACAGTCAGACCTTCACCGCCTCGGGCGGGATCGGCGCCTATGCCTACAGCGTCACCGCCGGCGCCCTGCCCCCCGGATTGATCCTGGGCGGGGACACGCTCTCGGGCGCTCCGACCGCCGCGGGAACCTACAACTTCACCATCACGGCGACCGACAGTCTCGGATTCACCGGCGCGCGCGGTTATTCGATCCTGATGGCCGACCCGGTGGTGATCATAACCGGTCCGGCCGCCGGCGCCCTGCCGGGCGCTACGGCGGGCCAGCTTTACGCAGCCCAGACCTTCACCGCTTCCGGCGGTCAGGGCGCACACAGCTTCGCGCTGGTCGCCGGCGCCCTGCCCCCCGGCATGAGCCTTACCTCCAGCGGAATCCTGTCAGGGACGCCGAGCACGCCCGGACTCTATAATTTCTCGATCGCCGCCAGCGATTCCAGCCCCGCGCCGGGGCCGTTCAGCAGCACGCCGGTCGCCTACTCCGTTTCGGTCGTCGCTCCGCTGATCGTCGTGTCGCCGACCAGCCTTCCGCCCATGACCACGGCGGCGAACTACAGCGAGACGTTCACCGCTTCGGGCGGGGTCGGCCCCTACAGCTTCGCGATCACCGCCGGCTCCTTGCCGCCCGGTCTGACGCTGAGCGGGAACACCCTCTCCGGCGTTTCGACCGCAGCGGGTTCCTACCCCTTCACCGTCACCGCCACCGACAGCTCCGGCTTCACCGGTTCGCAGCCGTTCATCCTCTCCGGGGCCGATCCGGTGATCACCGTGACCGGTCCTTCGGCCGGCACCTTGCCAGGGGCCTCCGCAGGCACGGCCTACAACCAGACCTTCACCGCTTCTGGCGGACAAGGATCGCACAGCTTCACCCTTGCAGCCGGCGCCCTGCCGCCGGGACTGACGCTCAGTTCGGACGGCCTCCTGGCGGGCGCGCCCACGGCTATCGGAACCTTCAACTTTGCCGTCGAAGCCCGCGACAGCAGCCCCGCACCCGGCCCCTTCGTCAGCGCCCAGGTCGCCTACAGCCTCACCGTTACGGCTCCGACCGTCACCGTGTCGCCGAGCAGCCTGCCCGACGGAACCACGGCGGCCGCCTATAGCCAGACCTTCACCGCCTCGGGCGGCGCCGGACCCTACAGCTTCGCGGTCACGGCCGGGGCCTTGCCCGGCGGCCTGGCTCTCGCGGCCGACGGCGCTTTGATCGGCACGCCCAATGCGGCGGGGGCATTCAGCTTCACCGTCACCGCCACCGACGCCCTCGGCTTCATGGGCGACCAGGTAATTTCGGTGACCATCGCCGATCCGACCGTCACCGTGACCGCCCCCACTGCCGGCGCCCTCGTCTCCGGTCAGGTCGGGACGACCTACAGCCAGACCTTCACCGCCACGGGCGGACAGGGAACGCACAGCTTCGCTCTCGACAGCGGCGCCCTGCCCGCCGGCCTGACCCTGTCGGCGGCCGGTGAGCTTTCGGGCTCGCCGACCCAGGCGGGCGTCTTCAGCTTCTCGGTGATCGCCGCAGACGCCAGCCCGACGCCCGGCCCGTTCATCAGCACGCCTGTGGCCTACACCCTTGAGATTGCGGGACCCACGATCGTCCTGACTCCCGCCGCCGGCGCCCTGCCGACGGGCCAGCGCACGGTCGCCTACAGCCAGACATTCGCTGCGTCCGGCGGCGCGGCGCCCTATGCCTTTTCGGTCACGGCCGGCGTCCTGCCCGCCGGGCTGACGCTCGCCTCTGATGGAACCCTGTCGGGCACGCCCGAGGCCGCTGGGGATCACGACTTCACCGTGACGGCGACCGATGCGATGGGCTTCGCTCAGGCGGCCGCCTACACGCTGGAGGTCGGAACGCCTGTTCCTGTGGTCCAACCCAAGACCGCTGAAACCATCGGCGGCCAGAGCGTGACGATTGACGTCACGCAAGGGGCCATCGGCGTGGACATCATCTCGGTCTCGGTGGCCTCGCCGCCCAGCAACGGTGTGGCCGTGGTTCAGGGTCTGACCATCATCTACACGGCCAACCCCGATTTTTCGGGAACCGACAGCTTCACCTACACCGTGAGCAACGCGGGCGGCGCTTCGACGCCCGCGACGGTCACCATCACCGTCGCACCCGCCCTCACCACAGGGCCCGAAAAGACCGTGACGGTCCTGGCCGGCCTGACCGCCGTGGTGGATCTGATGGACGGCGCCACAGGCGGCCCGTTCACCGGCGCGGCCGTGGTTTCGATGACCCCGACGGATGCAGGCGCAACCTCCATCCGTGAACGGACCGGTCCGAACGGCCCGCTTTACGACCTGGTCTTCACCCCCGCCGATGACTTCAGCGGCCAGGCGACCGTGCTGTACACGCTCAGCAACGCCTTCACGACCAGCGCGCCGGGGACGGTGACGATCACGGTGGAGCCGCGCCTCGACCCCTCGCTGGACCCGGACGTGCGCGGCGTCGCCAGCAGCCAGGTGAACGCGGCTCGCCGTTTCGCCGACGCCCAGATCGACAATTTCCAGCGCCGGCTTCGGGATCTGCGCGACGGCGACAACGCTTCTTCCAACGGCTTGAGCCTGAACCTCGGCCGCGATGAGGATCTCGATCCCCGTCAGGCCTTGCGCCGCGAGCTGGGCGTCAGGGACCACGATCAGGCCCCGGGCGCGCAGACCCCGAATCTGGAGCGCGACATGATGGGTCTGGACATCTGGGCCGGGCGCAGGGGCTCCAGCGGCGATCATTCGGGCGCGGCCGGCACAGGCGGCGACGGCGCCCTGGGCGCGGCCGTCTCCGAGGGCGCGCGCAACGGGAACGGCGATTCTGTCGGCTTCTGGGTCGCCGGCGCCGTCGACTGGGGCCGCCAGGACGCCACGGGCGTTCGCGACAGCCGCTTCACCACCCACGGTGTGACGGTGGGCGTGGACACGCGCCTGTCCGACCGGCTGATCGTCGGAGGCGGCGTCGGCTATGGCGAGGACAAGACCCGCATCGGCGACAAGGGTTCGGTCTCGAACGGCCGCGCCCTGTCCGGCGCCCTCTACGCCAGTTGGCGACCGGCCGAGGCCATCTACCTTGACGGCGTGATCGGTCTCGCGGACCTGGATTTCGACTCCCGCCGCTGGGCCTCGGGTCTGGCGGGGCAGCCTGACGCCTTCGTGGACGGCCGGCGGTCAGGCGAGGTCGTCTTCACCTCCGCGACCATCGGACGGCTGGTTCGGCGCAGCGGCTGGACCACCGATATCTACGCCCGTCTCGATGCGCGCGAGACCACCCTGGACGCCTTCACCGAAACCGGGGGCGGCCTGTCCGCCCTGGCCTGGGACGAGGCCCGCCAGAGCAGCGTATCGGCCAATCTGGGCGCCGAGTGGCGCTGGCTGGTGGAAACCCGCAACTTCGGCTCGATCTCGCCCACCCTGGGTCTGGAGTGGTCCTACGAGCTGGAGGGCGTCGGAACGCAAGGTCTGCGCTACGCCGACTGGGCCGGCAGCCCGACCTACTGGACGCCCCTGGACGGCTGGTCCCGCAACGCGCTGGACCTCAACCTGGGCGCCGAATGGTCACTGAGCGATCGCCTGAAGCTCAGCTTTGGCTATCGCGGGATGCTGGGCGACGCCAGCTCCAGCCACGGCGGCGAACTGCGGCTGGATTACCGCTGGTGAAGATCGGGCAGGGCTCATCAAATTGTGACGCGGACCAGACGCGCCTGAGCGATCAGACGTCCACCGCCGCGTCCAGGGCGTTTTCCTGGATGAACTCGCGGCGGGGCTCGACCACGTCGCCCATCAGCTTGGCGAACAGGTCGTCGGCGTCGTCGGCGTGCTCCACCTGCACCTTCAGCAGGGTGCGGGCGTCCTTGTCCAGGGTGGTCTCCCACAGCTGATCCGGGTTCATCTCGCCCAGACCCTTGTAGCGCTGGATCGACAGGCCCTTGCGGCCCGCGTCCAGCACGGCGGCCAGAAGGTCCAGGGGGCCGCGGATGGTGGTGGACCTGTCCTTGCGGCGGAACGTCGCCGGGGCGTCGAACAGTCCGGCGAACACCGCCGCCCGTTCGCCGAGGCGCCGGGCGTCCAGCGAACGGATCAGGGATTCCTCGAACACGATCTGTTCCGCCACGGCGCGGCGCGTACGCCGGAACACCGCCGCGCCCTGTTCGCCCGCCTCGCCGGACCAGGGGCCGTCGCCTTCCTCGGCGTAGAGGTCCAGGCGCGGCCCGACGCTCGCCGGATCGCCGCCTGCCTCCGCGAACAGGCCCGCCAGAGCCGCCTGTTCGATGGCGAAGGCCGGCGCCCGGGCGGACAGGCGATCCACCTGGGCCCTGAAGGCCTTGGCCTCGCGCACCAGGGTCTCCAGGTCGCGGCCGGTGCGGCGCTCGCCCAAGGCCAGGTCCAGTTCGGCCCCGTCCACGCCTTCCTCGATCAGATAGGCGTCCATCTCGGACTCGTCCTTGAGGTAGCGGGACTGCTTGCCCTTGGCGACCCGATAGAGCGGCGGCTGGGCGATGTAGATGTGCCCCTTCTCGATCAGTTCGGGCATCTGCCGATAGAAGAAGGTCAGAAGCAGGGTGCGGATGTGGGCGCCGTCCACGTCGGCGTCCGTCATGATGATGATCTTGTGGTAGCGCAGTTTGGAGATGTCGAAGTCATCCCGGCCGATGCCGGCGCCCAGCGCCAGGATCAGGGTGCCGATGGTCTCGGACGACAGCATCCGGTCGAACCGCGCCCGCTCCACGTTCAGGATCTTGCCGCGCAGGGGCAGCACGGCCTGGTTCTCGCGGTTGCGGCCCTGTTTGGCCGAGCCGCCGGCGGAGTCGCCCTCGACGATGAACAGTTCGGACTTGGCCGGGTCGCGCTCCTGGCAATCGGCCAGCTTGCCGGGCAGGGAGCTGATCTCCAGCGCCGATTTGCGCCGGGTCAGGTCGCGAGCCTTGCGCGCCGCCTCGCGCGCCGTGGCCGCCTCGACGATCTTGGAGACGATCTGCTTGGCCTCGACCGGGTGCTCCTCGAACCAGGTCGACAGCCCTTCCGAGCACAGGGCCTCCACTGCCGGACGCACTTCGGACGAGACCAGCTTGTCCTTGGTCTGGCTGGAGAATTTCGGGTCAGGAACCTTGACCGACAGGACGCAGGTCAGGCCCTCGCGGGCGTCCTCGCCGGTGATCGCGACCTTCTCCTTCTTGGCCAGGCCCGAGCTTTCGATATAGGCGCCCATGACCCGCGTCAGGCTGGCGCGGAAGGCCGACAGGTGCGTGCCCCCATCCCGCTGGTGGATGTTGTTGGTGAAGCACAGCATGGTCTCGTGGTAGCTGTCGTTCCACCACAGGGCCAGGTCCAGCTCGATGTTCTCGCGCTTGCCTCGGATGACGATGACGTCCTTCAGGATCGGCGTCTTGGACTTGTCCAGGTGGCGCACGAAGGCCTCGACCCCGCCCTCGTAGTGCAGGATGGTCTCGAACGGCTCGGCGCCGCGCAGGTCGGCCAGGCGGATGGTGACGCCCGAGTTCAGGAACGCCATCTCGCGCAGGCGATGCTCCAGCGTCTTCAGGTCGAAATCGATGTGGCTGAAGGTGTCGATGGACGGATAGAAGGTGACCTCGGTGCCGGTCAGAACCTTTCCGTTGTCCTCACGCATCGGAGCGTCGCCGACCACCTCCAGCGACTTGACCGTGTCGCCGCGCTCGAAGCGCATGTGGTGCTTCTTACCGTCGCGATAGATGACCAGCTCCAGCCAGTCGCTGAGGGCGTTGACCACCGACACGCCCACCCCGTGCAGGCCGCCGGAGACCTTGTAGCTGTTCTGGTCGAACTTCCCGCCCGCGTGCAGCTGGGTCATGATGACCTCGGCGGCCGACACGCCTTCCTCCTCGTGGATGCCCACGGGGATGCCGCGCCCGTTGTCCGTGACCGTCACCGAGCCGTCGGCATTCAGGATCACCTGGACCAGGTCGGCGTGACCGGCCAGCGCCTCGTCGATGGCGTTGTCCACCACCTCATAGACCATGTGATGCAGGCCCGAGCCGTCATCGGTGTCGCCGATGTACATGCCCGGCCGCTTGCGCACGGCGTCCAGCCCCTTGAGAACCTTGATGGATTCGGCGCCGTAGGCGGGCTGAGGCGTATCGTTCTGTTCGGTCATTCGATCTGTCGGAAAGGCCCTGCGCGGGGCTGGAACGGGATCAGGCGGCGGCGGGCGAATCCGCGCCGCCGGATGCCTGGAATATATAGGGATTCATTCAGGAATTGCGAGGAAAAGCGGGGTTCTCAGCGGTCGCCTTCCGCCTCGTCCTCCAGCAACGATCCGAGGTCGCGCGCGCCGTGCAGGATGCGCCAGACATCGACGTGATCGGGCATGTCGAAATAGCAGATCAGATAGGGGAAGCCGCGCACCGGCCAGGCGCGCAGACCCGGTCGCTTGCAGGGCTCGCCAATCAGGGGCGAGCCGATGGAGGGGTTGGCGCGAAGGTGTTTGTAAGCCGCATCCAGCGCAACCGTGAACCGATCAGCGACCGTCGTACCGGCCCCCTCCTCGTAGTATTCGACGATCTGGTAGGCGTCGCGCGTGGCGCTCGTGCGCGGGCGGACGGGCTTTGTGGTCAAGCACGCAGCCGGGCGCGTTCACGGATGTGCTGACGCATCCGCTCGAAATAGGCTTCGTCCACGGGCGGACCGAGGGGCGACCGCTCGGCCTCGTCCAACAGGGCCTGGACGTGAGCAATCTGTCGCTCGCGCTGAACCAGCGCCTGGACATACTCGTTGGCTGTCGCATAGGCGCCCTTGGCGACCTGATCGTCGATGAAGACCTTGAGATCCTCGGTCAGGGAGATGTTCATGGTGGTAGCGGCCATAGGCCGAGCTTATCGTAACCTTCGGATACTGGCAAAAATCGCCGTCAGCCCTCGGGCGTCAGGCCGCCGGCCTCCACCCGGACGAAGCGGGCGCGGCCGTCCAGTTCGGCGAACAGGACCTTTTCGGTGCCGGTCATGAAGGCTTGCAGGTCCAAGGCGACGATCTCGTCGAACAGGGCCGCGCGGCGGGCTTCGTCCAGATGGGCCGGGGCCTCGTCCAGCAGCAGAACAGGACGGGCCGCCTGACCGGCCAGGCGTCCCACCTGGGCCAGGATCAGGTTCAGGACCAGGGCCTTCTGCTCGCCGGATGAGCCCTCGGCCGCCGGGCGGTTCTTTTCCCGGTGGAGCGCGGTCAGGTCGGAGCGGTGCGGCCCGAACAGCGACCGCCCTGAGGCCGCATCGCGGCTGCGGGAGGCTTTCATCCCCGAAGCGATTCCGGCGGCGATCTCCTCGGCCGGGACGCCCTCGGCCGCGCGCTGTTCCGCTTCGCCGGTCAGGCCCAGGTCGGCCTGAGGAAAGGGCCGGTCGCCGCGCGTCTCGATGCCCGCCTGAAGATCGGCCAGGGCGCGGGCGCGTGCCATGGCGGCGGCGGCGCCCTGTACGCCCAGACGAGCCTCAAGCGCATCGAGCCAGACGGGATCGGCGGGCGCCTTGCCCGCGGCCGCGTCGGTCAGGAGGCGCAGGCGCTCGCGCAATGCCTTCTCATAGGCCGCCACCGTGGCCGCGTGGCCCGGATCGGCGGCGAACACCAGCCGGTCGAAGAATTTCAGCCGCTCGGCCCGGCTGTCGGAGAACAGCCGGTCATGCTCGGGCGTGGCCCACACCGGCCGGAGGTAGTCCAGCATCCGCCCGGGCTGGGCCGTCTCGCCGTCGATGCGCACGATGCGGCGGCTCGCGCCGGGCGCCTGAACCCCGGCGCCCAGACGCACGTCCTCGCCGTCCTCGCCCGCCAGCACCGCCGCCACAGCCCAGGCGCGGCCCGTGGGTTCGCCAGGTTCGCGCCGACCCAGCTCGACCACCGGCGCCCCGCGCAACCCCCGGCCGGGGGTCAAGAGGCTGATCGCCTCCAAGAGGTTCGTCTTGCCCGCCCCGTTCGGCCCATGCAGCACCACCGGCCCCGGACCGACATCCAGGGTCGCGCGCTCGTAGGAGCGGAAATCGGTGAGGGTGAGGGAAAGAATCAAAAGCTGCGGTCCGAAGGGGCCGCTCAGCTGTAGCGGACCCGCCAGCTTTCCAGCAAATCGACCACATCCTCGGGTGCGCCGCCCAGAAGGCGCGGAATCGTCCCATCCACCTCACCGGCCAGACCGGCGCGACTGACCCGCGACACCAGGGTGTGACGAGACTCGGAGCTGTGTGTCAGTCGCCACGCCGCGTGGGGTTGAACCGCGCCATGACCCTCTTCGTCCTCGGGCTCGGAATGGACGAAGAACGCCTCAACATCGGACCACGGGATCAGGCCGGTTCCGAACACGCCCGTGACCTCGAACCCTTCGGGCGTCAGCTCCAGCCGTCCCGGCTTTCTCACCTGCCAGAGCCCGAGAACGACGCCGACGCCCAGGACGATGACCCCGACCCAGCTCCAGCCGATCATGATCGGGTCATCGCTTTCGCCGATGACCCACAGCCCGACCAGCATGACCAGGAAACACAGGACCGCGATCATGCCCAGCTTGAAACGCGAGGCGGTGAAGGTCAGACGGTCGGCTTCCGTCATGACGCGGCTTAAACCCTCAGCGGCATCAGCACGTACTGCACGCCCGGGTCGCCCGGATCCAGCACCAGCGTCGGGCTGGCGGGGTCGGCGAACATGTAGGTGGCGGTCTCGCCCTCGATCTGGCCGGCCACGTCCAGCAGGTAGCGGGCGTTGAAGCCGATCTCGAAGGGTTCGTCGGAATAGCCGATCTCGACCTCCTCGACGCCCTGACCGGCCTCCATGTTGCGCACGGTCAGGGTGACGCGGTCGTTGTCCAGGCCCAGCTTCACCGAGCGGCTCTTCTCCGCCGAGATGGTCGAGACCCGGTCCACAGCCTGGGCGAACACGGCGTTGTCGATGTCGGCGCGCTTGTCGTTGCCCTTGGGGATCACGCGCATGTAGTCGGGGAACGAGCCGTCGATGACCTTGGAGGTCAGGCTGGCCTGGCCGAACTCGAAGCGGATCTTCTGCTGGCTGACCTGGACCTCCACCGGGCCCGAGCCGTCGTCCAGCAGGCGGCGCACCTGGTCGATGGTCTTGCGCGGCACGATCACACCGGGACCGCCGGCCGCGCCTTCGGGCGCCGGGGTCTCGGCCAGGGCCAGGCGGTGGCCGTCGGTGGCCACGGCGCGCAGCAGCGCTTGACCGCCCTCGGACACGGTGTGCAGATAAAGGCCGTTCAGATAGTAGCGCGTCTCCTCGGTGGAGACGGCGAAGCGGGTCTTGTCGATCAGGCGGACCAGATCGTCCTTGACCAGGCTGTAGCGTGCGCCGGCGCTGTCGGCCGACATGACCGGGAAGTCGCCCGCCGGCAGGACGGGCAGGTTGAACTTCGAGCGTCCCGCCTGGACCACCAGGCGCGGGTCGTCGCTGGAATAGGTCAGCGAGACCTCGGCCCCCTCGGGCAGCTTGCGCACGATTTCATACAGGGTGTGGGCCGGGGCGGTGATCTGGCCCTCGGTGTTCACCATGGCCTCGGCCTCGTCCACCATCTCCATGTCCAGATCGGTGGCCGCGAAGCTCAGGCGGTCGCGCCCGGCCGACAACAGGACGTTGGACAGGATCGGAATGGTGTTGCGGCGTTCGACGACGCTCTGAACGTGGCCCAGGGCCTTCAGGAGCGCCGTGCGTTCGATCGTCAGCTGCATGTGGTCTCGCCCGGATGGCGGCGACTCAATCCGCCGCCGCAATGTCATGGGCTCAGGACATTAGCGGCTTGCGCCCGCGCATCAAGGCGGCCCGCCGCAAGTGGTTCGTGATTAGTGGATAAGTGGCCGATCGGGACGCCCCGGCCACTTATCAGGAACCGCCAATCGCTGCCTTCACCCCCGCAGCTTGCGCGTCAGGGTCTCCACGTCGCGGGCGATCTGGTCGTCGGCGGGCATCATCGCCTCGATGCGGCGCACCCCGTGCAGCACCGTGGTGTGGTCCCGCCCGCCGAAGCGGCGGCCGATGTCGGGATAGCTGCGCGTGGTCAGCTGTTTGCACAGATACATGGCGATCTGACGCGGGCGGGCGATGACGCGGGTGCGCCGTTCGCTGAGCAGGTCCGCCTGTTTCAGGCCGAAATGATCGGCCACGGTCTTCTGAATCTCGTCCACCGTGATGCGGCGCTCGGGACCGCCGCGCAGGGCCGCGCCCAGAAGGGCGACGGCCTCGTCGGCCGTCAGCTCGGCGAGGCGTTGTCCGGCGGACGCGGCCAGGGTGTTGACCGCCCCCTCCAGTTCGCGCACCGAACCGGGGGTGCGGTCCACCAGTTGCTCCAGAACCTCGGGGCGCGCCTCGCCCGACACCAGACCCAGACGGCCCAGGGCCTCCAGGCGCTTTTTGGCCACGGCCAGCTTGAGCGTCCGGTCCGCCGGCTCCCCCGGGCAGGTCAGGCCCGCAGCCAGATGCGAACGCAGACGCGGCTCGATATCGGTCATGGCCGTGGGCGGCTTGTCGCCGGCCAGGACCACGCGCTTTCCATCCTCGATCAGGGCGGTCAGGGTGTTCAGCAGCTCTTCCTGGGTCGAGGCCTTGCCGCCCACGAACTGCACATCGTCCAGGAGCAGCATGTCGGCTGAACGCAGGCTCTCCTTGAAGGCCGCCGTCTGACGGTCCTGCACCGCGCGCACGAAGGTGGACAGGAACCGCTCGGCGGTCAGGTACACCACCTTGGCGTTGGGGCGCAGGCGCTGGGCCTCCCAGGCGATGGCGTTCAGCAGGTGCGTCTTGCCATGGCCGTAGGGGCCGCACAGGAACACCGGGTTGAAATGACCGTCGGCCCAGCCGGCGGTCTGGCGCGCGATGGCCAGGGCGAAGGCGTGGCCCGGCCCCTCGACGAAGGCGTCGAAGGTGAGGCGGTCCTGCAGACCGGCGGCGCGCACCGCCCGAGGGCCGTCCGTGACCGGCGCCACGGTGGCGCGCGGCTGGGCCGGCGC
>JAEZCL010000037.1 GCA_023433585.1 Pseudomonadota bacterium | reverse complement strand
TCCCGGATCACCAGCAGAATACCTGATCGACAACAAACAAGGACGACCGCGCAGCGGTCAGGAGGGGGCGGCTCGGTGGCCGGTGATCGTCCTGGGACACCCGGCCGCCCCCGCCTGGCGTGCTTGGGCCGCCTGTCCTCCCCATCGCCCTGCGGCGATGGAGAGGCGAGAGTTATGCCGCCTTGCGCTTCTTCGACATGGCCGAGAGGCGGTGGCGGTATTGCTCCCAGGCGACGACGCTGCGGCTGGTGACCCAGTTCATCTGGATGGCGCGGGCTATGCTCCGATCAGTTCCTCGATCACTTCGGGGCGGCGGTCGATGATCGTCAGCAGAATCCGGTTGGCCTTCTCGGGCGTCTTGCGGTGCTGTTCCCAGTCGCGCACCGCGCCCACCGAGAAGCCGTAGCGCTCAGCGAAACCTTGCTGGGACAGCCGGGTCCTGGCCCGGATCGCCTTCACGTCTACGCGGTCCGGAACGTGGACGCGGCGCATCTGGTGGCCGCCCGCCGGCGCCGCGCCCTCGATGATGGCCCTGGCCTCCTTGAGGCCGCGCTTGATGGATTCGTAGTCTTCGTCGCCCACGTCGATCATGGGGGGCGCCGTCTTCGTCGTCTTGATCGTCTGCGTCATTTCAATCTGCCCGCTTATGTCGCTCTTGGAGGCGTAATGCCCGTCACCTGTCCGTCCTGATGCGTCTGGCCTCGTCCTTCATCGCGTTCATGGCTCGGTCCGAAAAGTTCGCGGCGCCCGATTTTGACAGCACCGAAAGCAGGACCACCGGGGTGTCGACGCCCACGTAGAGCGTCACAATCCGGTAGCCGCCCGACTTGCCTCCGCCCTGGCGCGGCACACGGACCTTGTAGAGGCCCGCGCCCAGCGATACGCCGCCGGTCGGGTTGGCGGCGACGATGTTCACCGCCGCGTCGATCTCCGCCTCGGTCATGCCGACAGCCCTGGCCCGGGCCAGGAACTCGGCGGACAGAGCCACGGCGATCATCATCAGAGCATTCTACGGCCTGGCCGTAGACGTGCAAGCAAAAACTACGGCCCGGCCGTATTCTTCCCTGCGATCAGCGGAGGGTTCAGGCGGCCGCCTTGCGCTTCTTCGACATGGCCGAGAGGCGGTGGCGGAATTGCTCCCAGGCGACGACGCCGCGGCTGGTGACCCAGTTCATCTGGATGGCGCGGCGCTTGCCCTCGAAGGGCTCGTGGCCGTGATAGGAGGTGTCGGAACGTCGGAAGATCAACAGGGTCCCGCCGTTGGGCGGAACCTCTGCGGCCACGTCGTTCAGATCGTCACTGTTCAGGATGCGCAGGCGCCCGCCGTCCGCGTCCCAGTCGTCGTTCATGTAGAGCAGGACGGTGATGATCTTGGACTTGGAATCCGTGTGAATCTTGCCGTCGGTGGCGCGGCACCGGCCGCGCACGGTGTACATGGTGGGCTTGCCGCCCAGGTCGATGTCGAACTTGGCCTCCACCGCCTTGCGGAACTCCGGCCCGTCCATCTCCTTCAGCAGGTCGGCGAAGCGGCCGTGGATGTCGAGTTCGCTGGGCGGCACCGATCCGGGCACGTCCATTTCGGGGAAGTCGCGGCTGACCTCGCCGAAGCCGTCGGGCTTCACGAAGTTCTCCACCACCAGATAGTCATAGGGCTCGCGCTTCAGGGGCGTGGCGTTCAGCTTGTCGATGTCCAGCAGGGCCATGGGCCTACTCCGCGTTCAGAATGACGCCCCGCTCGGCCAGACGCCGCCGCAGCGCATCTGCAATATAGGTGGTCGCGTCCACCGGCGCATAGGCCCATGCGTCAAGCCGCCCTTCGAAGGGCCGGGTCGCGCCGGTGGCGGCCAGGGCCTGATGGTAGCGGTCGAACTTGGAGCCCTCGGCGCCGGGCGGATGGAACACGTGCACCGGCTTGCCGGTGGAGGCGGCCTCGCCCGCCATGTTCACGGAATCGGCGGTGACGATGACGGAGTCCGCCACGGCGACCCACCCGGCGTAGGGATTGGAGCCGTCGCCGTCATAAAGCCGGGCCGAGCGTGAAGCGGCCCAGTCGCGCAGGCGCTGGACGAACTCTGGCGGCGTGCGGCGTGAGGCGGTGGCCAGCACGGTCCCGTCGCCCACGGCCCGATCCGTCAGGGCCAGCAGGCGGTCGAGCTGGGCCAGGTCGAACTCATAGACCCCGTTCGGCCCGCCGATCAGCAGCAGCACGAACGGGCGGGGCAGGGGGGCCAGTTCAGCCCGGGCCTTGTCTCCTTCCGTCTTCAGCCGTGCGGCGTTCAGCCGGTGAGGCGAGGTCAGGGTCTTGAGCACATTGGGGCCCGAGACCGGATCGTGCTCGGGCGCCCAGATGAAATCGAAGCTGGCCGCGCCGGTCTTGGGGTCCTGCAGGGCGACGGTGAAGGTTTCGCCGCACGAGGCTCGGCGGATCGCGCGGGCGTAGGGCGCGGCCTGACGACCCACCGAAATCAGCAGCCTGGGCCAGGGCGGCGCGAACCGCCCGCCGGGACCGACCTGGCCCGGCGCGACCGGCCCCCACGGCGCCAGCCAGCGCCAGGGCGCCTTCGGGTCCACGTGAAAGAGTTCATGGTGTGCGCCGAGCGCCTCGGCCACGCCGCGCGCCTGGACGTCGGAGCCGGTCGCCCCGTTGGTGATGAGCCAGACGGGGCCAAAAGCGGAATTTGGGTCTATTTCCACTCGACCTTGAGGATCTCGTAGGCCTTGACGCCGCCGGGGGTGTTCACCTCGACCACGTCGCCCACTTCCTTGGAGATCATGGCCCGCGCCAGCGGGGAGGCGACGGAGATCCTGCCCGCCTTCACGTCGGCCTCATGCTCGCCGACGATCTGATAGCGGCTCTCTTCCTCGGTGTCCTCGTCGACCACGGTGACGGTGGCGCCGAATTTCACCTGGTTTCCGGACAGTTTCGACACGTCGATGACCTGGGCGCGGCTGATCTTGTCCTCGATCTCGGCGATCTGGCCCTCGATCCAGCCCTGGCGCTCCTTGGCCGCGTGGTATTCGGCGTTTTCGGACAGGTCGCCGTGGGCGCGCGCCTCCGAAATCGCGGCGATCACCGCCGGACGCTCCACCGACTTGAGTTGCTTCAACTGATCGTCGAGGGCCCGATAGCCCTCGGCCGTCATCGGCACGTTTTCCATGTGCGCTTGGGTTTCTTATTCGCCCTTGAGAAGGTCCACGCAAACAAACGCCGGTCGAGGGCGTTTCGACCGGCCAGAAAGGATAAGTCGCGTCGCGCCGGACTTCAAGCGGTCCGGTTTCGCGTATGCGAAAGGCGGCCGCGGATCACGCGCCAGGCCAGCCACAATCCGCCTGCGCCCAGTCCGAGGGCCAGAAGCAGGCTGGCCAAGCCCATGCCCGCCGCTAGGAAGGCGAAGCA
>JAEZCL010000009.1 GCA_023433585.1 Pseudomonadota bacterium | reverse complement strand
GCCGCGAGATGGAGGCGACGAGCGCGTCGAGCTCCTCCCCCGTCGCCGGCTCGCCGTCCCAGTGGAACGTCGAGCCCGTCTTGTCGATCGAGCGCATGGCCTTGCCGAGCGCCTCGGTGAAGTTGCGCCCCATGGCCATGGCCTCGCCGACGGACTTCATGGTCGTCGTCAGGGTGTCGTCCGCGGCCGGGAACTTCTCGAACGCGAACCGCGGGACCTTGACCACGACGTAGTCGAGCGTCGGCTCGAAGGACGCCGGCGTCGAGCCGGTGATGTCGTTGGGGATCTCGTCGAGCGTGTAACCCACGGCGAGCTTCGCGGCGATCTTCGCGATCGGGAAGCCCGTGGCCTTCGACGCCAGCGCGGAGGACCGCGAGACGCGCGGGTTCATCTCGATGACGATGACGCGGCCCGTGTCCGGGTGCACCGCGAACTGGATGTTGCAGCCGCCGGTGTCGACGCCGACCTCGCGGATCACCGCGATGCCGATGTCGCGCATCCGCTGGTACTCGCGGTCGGTCAGGGTGAGGGCCGGCGCGACCGTCACCGAGTCGCCGGTGTGCACGCCGACCGGGTCGACGTTCTCGATCGAGCACACGACCACGACGTTGTCGTGCTTGTCGCGCATGAGCTCGAGCTCGTACTCCTTCCAGCCGAGGATCGACTCCTCCAGCAGCACCTCGGTGGTCGGCGAGTAGTGCAGGCCCTGGCCGACGATCCGGCGCAGGTCGGCCTCGTCGTGCGCGATGCCCGAGCCCAGGCCGCCCATCGTGAAGGACGGGCGCACGACCATCGGGTAGCCGAGGTCCTCGGCCGCGGCCAGCGCCTCGTCGATCGTGTGGATGATCGCCGAGCGCGCGGACTCCCCGCCGCAGACCTCGACGACCTGCTTGAACTGCTCGCGGTCCTCGCCCTTCTGGATGGCGGGGATGTTCGCGCCGATCAGCTCGACGTCGTACTCCGCCAGCACGCCGGCCTCGTCCAGCGCGATGGCCGCGTTCAGCGCGGTCTGCCCACCGAGGGTCGGCAGGATCGCGTCCGGACGCTCCTTGGCGATGATCGACGTGAGGACCTCGGTCGTGATCGGCTCCACGTAGGTCGCGTCCGCGAACTCGGGGTCGGTCATGATCGTGGCCGGGTTCGAGTTCACGAGGACGACCCGCAGGCCCTCCTCCTTGAGCACGCGGCACGCCTGGGTGCCGGAGTAGTCGAACTCGCAGGCCTGGCCGATGACGATCGGGCCGGACCCGATGACGAGGACGGACTTCAGGTCGTCGCGACGCGGCATCAGGCGGCGCCCTTCTCGGTGGTGTCGGCGTCCGGGGTCGAGCCGGTGCCGTCGTCGTGCGTGGTCATGAGGTCGAGGAAGCGGTCGAAGAGGTACGCGGCGTCGTGCGGGCCCGCGGCGGCCTCCGGGTGGTACTGGACCGAGAACGCGGGCAGGTCGAGCGCCTGCAGGCCCTCGACGACGTCGTCGTTGAGGTCGACGTGCGACACGACCACGCGCCCGTACCGTCCGTCGTCGTACGGCGCGACGCTCTCGCCGTCGAGCGGCGCGTCGACCGCGAACCCGTGGTTGTGCGCGGTGATCTCGACCTTGCCCGTGGCCCGGTCGATCACCGGCTGGTTCACGCCGCGGTGCCCGTAGCCCAGCTTGTACGTGCCGAACCCGAGCGCGCGGCCCAGGAGCTGGTTGCCGTAGCAGATGCCGAAGAACGGGATCCTGCGGTCGAGAACCTCGCGGAGCAGCTCGATCTCGTGCGTCGCGGCCCCGGGGTCACCCGGGCCGTTGGAGAAGAACACGCCGTCAGGGCTGGTCGCGAGGACGTCCTCGATCGTGGACGTCGCGGGCAGGACGTGCACGCGGATGCCGCGCTCGGCCATGCGCTGCGGCGTCATCGCCTTGATGCCGAGGTCCACTGCCGCGACGACGGCGCGCGGCTGCGCGAGCGGGGACCCGTCCTCGTCGAGCGCCTCGACGACGTAGGGCTCGCTCGTCGTGACCTCTCCCGCGAGGTCCGCGCCGACCATCGCAGGCGCCAGCAGGACCTCCTCGAGCAGCTCGGAGTCGGTCCGGTCACCCAGCGCGTCGCCGGAGAAGATCCCGGCGCGCATGACGCCGCGCTCGCGCAGGTGACGCGTCAGGGCGCGCGTGTCGAGGCCGGAGATCCCGACGACGCCCTGCGTCGCCAGCTCGTCGTCCAGCGAGCGGCGCGAGCGCCAGTTCGACGGGACGCGTGCGGGGTCCCGCACGACGTAGCCGGCGACCCAGATGCGGCTCGACTCGTCGTCCTCGTCGTTGACGCCCGTGTTGCCGATGTGCGGCGCGGTCATCACGACGATCTGGCGGTGGTAGCTCGGGTCGGTGAGCGTCTCCTGGTATCCGGTCATGCCGGTGTTGAAGACGATCTCGCCCAACGTGGTGCCGCGCGCGCCGTACGCCTGGCCGGCGAAGCTGCGGCCGTCCTCGAGGACGAGGCGCGCCGGGACGCGCGCGCCGGTCGCTGCGGAGGTCGTGCGGGAGGTCGTGGTGTCAGTCATGGCGTCTCCTGGTGGCCGCTCGGGGCGGCGGGGTTCTGGGGTACGAGGGCGGCGACCGCGGCCAGCAGGGCGTCGCGGTCGGCCGCGTGGCGCGGCAGCAGGCCCGTGTCGAGCCCGCGGTCGTCGGG
>JAEZCL010000290.1 GCA_023433585.1 Pseudomonadota bacterium | reverse complement strand
CCCTCGACGGCCTCGACCCGCATCTACTGGATCCAGGCGGGCGCCTTTTCCGAGCGCGGAAACGCCCGAGCCGCCGCGCGCCGTCTGGGCGACCGGGCGCGGGTGGACGCGGCGCACGTGAACGGCCGGCGTCTGTGGCGCGTGATGGTCGGCCCGTGGGGGGATCCGAACCAGGCCGAACAGGCGCGCCGGGGCGTCATCGCCCACGGCTTCACCGATGCGGCCATCGTCGGGGGATAGAGGCGCTTCGGGCTTGGCCTGACGGCTTGGGCTCGCCATTGTGCGGGCGTGACTCGCGGACGGTTCATCACCCTCGAAGGCGGCGAAGGCGCCGGCAAATCCACCCAGGCGGTGCGCCTGGCGGAGGCCCTGCGCGCGCGCGGCCATGAGGTGGTGACGACACGCGAACCCGGGGGATCGCCGGGCGCCGAGGCTCTGCGCGCCCTGCTGGTCAGGGGCGCGCAGGACCGCTGGTCCGCGACGGCCGAGGCGCTGTTGATGTATGCGGCGCGCTCGGACCACCTGGACCGCCTGATCCGTCCGGCGCTGGCGCGCGGCGCCTGGGTGGTGTGCGACCGATTCGCCGATTCCAGCCGGGCCTATCAGGGCGCGGCCGGGGGCGTGGACGCGGCGTTCATCGAGGCGCTGGATCAGGGCGTGGTGGGGGCGGATCAGCCGGACCTGACCCTGATCCTGGACCTGCCGCCCGCTTCGGGCCTGGCGCGCGCGGCCGAACGCGGCGACGGCGAGGCGCGGTTCGAGGGCAAGGGCGCGGACTTTCACGAACGGCTGCGCGCGGGGTTTGCCGCCATCGCCCGCGCCCATCCGCAGCGCTGCGTCATGATCGACGCCGACGCGGCCCCCGACGTGGTGTTCGACCGGCTGTGGGCCGTCGTCCGGGACCGCCTGGCATGAGCGACGCGCACCCCCGCGACCGATTCGATCTGTTGCCCGATCAGGACGCCGAGCGCGCCTTCGTCGACGCCCTGGGGCAAGGACGGCTGCATCACGCCTGGATGCTCACCGGGGTCGAGGGCGTGGGCAAGGCCGGCTTCGCCTATCGCGCCGCGCGCCGCCTGCTGGGCGCCGCGCCCGACCCGTCCCGGGGCGTCCTGGGCGCCCGGCCCGACGATCCGGTCAGCCGCCTGATCTCGGCCCAGTCTCATCCCGACCTGCTGGTGCTGGAGCGGGAAGGCGAGGGGGCGCGGATCAAGCGCAACATCTCGGTGGACCAGGCGCGCGAGCTGCCGGAATTCTTCGCCAAGAGCCCGTCGCGGGCGCGTTATCGGGTCGCCGTGATCGACGCGGCGGATGATCTGAACATGAACGCCGCCAACGCCTTGCTGAAGGTTCTTGAGGAACCGCCGGAACGAGGCGTGCTGTTCCTGGTCACCCATGCGCCCGGGCGGCTGCTGCCCACCATCCGGTCGCGCTGCCGCCGGCTGGCGTTTCCGAACTGGAGCCTCGAGGCGCTGCGCGACCTGGTGGCGCAACGCACGGGCATGGCGGCGGGCGAGGCGGAACGCATCGCGGCCATGGCCTCGGGGTCGCCGGGCGCCGCCCTGATGCTGGCCGGCGACCAGATGCTGGATCTGGACCGGCTGGCGCGCGGCTGGGTTCTGGAGGGCGGGCCGGACGCGGCCGCAGAGATGGCCCAGGCCGCCCGGTTTCGCGGCGCGGAGGGCGGCGAGAATTTCGACCGGCTGTTCGACCGGCTGCTGGCGGCGGTGAAGGCGCGGGCCATGGAGTCCACGGGGCGCGAGGCGGCGCTGTGGTCCGAGGCCTGGAGCCGTCTCAGCGTCATGCCGGATCAGGTGGCGGGCATCAATCTGGACCGCGCCGACGTGCTGGCGGCGGCCATGGCGGAGATCGGCCGGCTTCAGAGACAGGCCGGGGGCTGAGCCATGCTGATCGACAGCCATGTGAACCTGCACGCGCCGCAGTTCGATGAGGACCGGGATCAGGTGATCGCCCGGGCGCGCGCGGCGGGCGTGGGCCTGATGGTCGAGATATCGGACAAGGTCTCCGGCTTCGAGGCCACGCACGCCCTGGCCATGGCCCATGAGGACATCTGGTGCACGGTCGGCACGCATCCGCACGAAGCCAAGGAAAATCCAGACCTTGAAGCCAAAGACCTCATCCATCTGGCCAAGCGGCCCAAGGTGGTCGGAATCGGCGAGTGCGGGCTGGATTTTCATTATGATCTCAGCCCGCGCGACGTGCAGGCCCGGGTGTTCCGTACCCATGTGGCGGCGGCCCGGGAAACCGGCCTGCCGCTGGTGATCCATACGCGCGAGGCCGACGAGGTGATGGCGCAAATCCTGCGCGAGGAGCAGGCGGCGGGCCCCTTCAAATTCCTCATGCATTGCTACACCAGCGGCCCGGAACTGGCGGAATTGGCGGCTGAACTCGGCGGATGGTTCTCGGTGTCCGGCATCGCCACCTTCAAGGCCGCCGAGGATGTGCGGGCGGTGATCCGCACCATGCCCGAGGACCGCATCATCGTGGAGACGGACTGTCCCTATCTGGCCCCCGTGCCGCACCGGGGCCGCCGCAACGAGCCGGCCTATATCGGCCATGTGCTGGACAAGCTGGCTGAAATCCGGGGCTGGAGCCGGGATGAGGCGGAACGGCGCACGGCCGACGCCTTCTTCCGCCTGTTCGACCGGATCCCCCGGCCATGAGCGGGCGCTGGGTCTTCACCATCCTGGGGTGCGGATCGTCCGGCGGGGTGCCGCGCGGCGACGGCGACTGGGGCGCCTGCGATCCTGAAGATCCCCGCAACCGCCGCACCCGCTGCTCTCTGCTGGTGCAGAAGTTCGGGGCAGGGGAGACCCCCACCACGGTGCTGATCGACACCTCGCCGGACCTGCGCGAACAGGCGCTGGCGGCCCGCATCGGCCATATGGACGCGGTCCTCTACACCCACGATCACGCCGACCAGACCCACGGCATCGACGACCTGCGCGTCTTCGCCATGCTCAGGCGCGGGCGAATTCCGTGCTGGATGGATGCGCCGACGCGCGCCGCGCTGGAGCACCGGTTCCGCTACATCTTCCATCCGTCCGAGGGCTATCCGGCCATCTGCGAAGCCATGGACCTGCCGCCCCTGGGAACGCCGTTCGCCGTGGACGGGCCGGGGGGAAGGGTGGAGGTGATGACCTTCGATCAGCGCCACGGGCCGATCCGCAGCGTCGGCTATCGCATCGGTCCGGTGGCCTATTCGCCGGATGTCTCCGACCTGGACGACGAGGCCCTGGGCAAGGTCGGCCGCGCCGAAGTCTGGATCGTCGACGCGCTGCGCTGGCGGCCGCATCCGACCCATGCCCATCTGGACCGCACGCTGGAGTGGATCGCGCGCTCGGGCGTCGGCCGGGCAGTGCTGACCAATCTGCACCTGGACATGGACCACCAGACGGTCAAGGCGGTGGTTCCGGCCCATGTAGACGTCGCGCACGACGGCCTGCGCCTGGAGTTCGCCTCATGACCAACGCCACCGACACCGCCGACGCCGATGAGACCCTGCGCCTGGTCGGCGTGTCGGGCAGTCTGAGAGCCGGCTCCTACAACACCGCATTGCTGAGGGCGTCGCGGGCACTTCTGCCGCCCGGGGTGGCGCTGATCGAGGGCTCCATCCGGGGCGTGCCGCTCTATGACGGCGACCTGGAGCAGGCCGAGGGCCTGCCGGACGCGGTCGTGGCGCTCAAGGAATTGATCGCCGGCTGCGACGGCCTGATCCTGTTCACGCCGGAATACAACAACGCCATGCCCGGCGTGTTCAAGAACGCGATCGACTGGCTCAGCCGTCCGGCGTCGGACATTCCCAGGGTGTTCGGCGCGCGGCCGGTGGCGATTCTGGGCGCGTCGCCCGGCGGTTTCGGAACCGTCATGAGCCAGGCCGCCTGGCTGCCGGTGCTGCGCACCCTCGGCGCCGCGCCGTGGTTCGGCGGCCGGCTTCAGGTGGCGCGGGCCCATGCGGTGTTCGATGACGAGGGCCGACTGACCGATGAAGGGGTGCGCGAACGCCTGGCCGCGTTCATGGCCGGATTCGCCGATCATTGCCGGTCACGGCGCTGAGCGCCTCACACCGCCTCCATTATTTCGCATAATATATCTTAGGCGATAAATGGATGGGCCTGGCGAGACGCCCTTTCGGCCCCTGGTGCGGATGAGAGGACTCGAACCTCCACGCCTCTCGGCGCTGGAACCTAAATCCAGTGCGTCTACCAGTTCCGCCACATCCGCATTGGCCGGTCGCAAGGCACTAGGGCCTTGTCGGAGTGGGCACAAGTCCCATCCGCGTTCAGGGAGAACCGAACAAGGAAGCCGCTCTCCCCGGCCAAGTGGAGATGGGTTCATCGGTTGCCCAGAAGGGGCATTATCACCTGACGATTTAGGGGCGGCTCAGCTTGAACAGCGGCCTGACGCCGCGCTCCACGCCGATCACCTCGATATTCGTCAGGCCCGTGCGTTCACCGATGAATTGCGCGAACTCGTCCGGCTTCATGTTCACCACGGCCTTCTTCATCTGATGTTCGTCGTAGCTGTGGCTCTCGAAGAACATGGTCTGCACGTCCATGCGGTCCAACAGCGCCTCGAAAGCCTCATAGGTGGCTTTCTTCTTCAGGAAGTGGTGGAAGATGTTGAGGGCCAGAACAACGTCGTATTTCAGGGCTGGAAGGTCGAAGATCGACCCCTCGAACACCTCAAACTTCTTGCCCCACAGGTCGCGGACCTGGCGCGCCACCTCGGCATAAAGCTCAGAATACTCCACCGCCGTGACCTGATAACCAGCGTCTTCCAACCAGTGTGAGAAGGTTGCGAAATGGGCGCCAAGGTCAATCGCCGTTCCGCCGTTCGGGTCCAGATGAGGCTTAATCATGTGCCACCGCTCGTCGTGGCGCCCGGCGGGAAGATGCGCGAAATCAGGGTGCGGAATGGCCGAGTAGAGCTTCTTCTTTTTCTTGATGTCGATGCACTTCTGAACCAGGGCCTTCAGCTCGGGCGTGGCGGGCAACGGATAGGCGACGTCAGTCATGCGAACTCCGGTTGATCGATCAGAGCACCAACTGTTCAAGCCGTTTCGTTCCGGTCATGATTCTCTGGGGCCGCCGCTTCACTAGACCGCTGGTCAGAAACCAGAAGGTCTGTTGAGCCCGCATCACGAACAGAACGTCGCTTTCCCGCGTCGACACTCCATGGTCACGAAGCTGAGACGCATAGCGCGCCGCCGCATGTTCCGCCAGTGGCAGGGCCGCGAAGGCCCTTAGACTGGCCCCTGCCGGGCCTATGGAGGCGCTGTCCCAATCGACTATGACCACGCTGCCGTCATCTCGCGCCAGCACGTTGCGCGCCACGATGTCGTTGTGGTTCAGGATCGTTTGCTCCATGCCCTGGAGGCGCTCCAGGATCGCAGCTTCCTTGTCCAGGAGCCCTTCCAAACGAGGCCTAACGGCTTCGGCCTGGGGCAACGCCAACAGATCGGTCAGCACAGGGCGCGCCCATCGGATTTCGGTTGGAACCCTCGCGTGGTCTGCGACGTCAATCGAGCGCGCTCCAATCAGCGCCAGCCCGTCGATCAGGCTGTTCACCTGATCCAAGGTGAAGGCCTCTAACGACCCGTGCGCGCTTCCTTCGCAGCACTCCCAAACACCCGCCTGATCGCCTCCGGACTTGAAGGCTCCGTAGAAGCGAGGAACCGGATATTCTCGATCAGACAGATAGGCGCTGAGCCGATAGTTGTTCTTTCCCCTGTGCGCCCAGCGAGTCAGACGAACGTGCAGAGGGGGGCCGTCCGTGATGATCCTGTGGAATGACCGGACCTTGGACGCACTGGCCAGCGCCACCGGTGCGGCGCGTATGATCCTGTGGCCGGTTCTGCGCTCGATAGTATCGAGCATCCCCGGACTGAGCCCCCCCTGTCCCATTTGCCCGTCTTCGGACATAACGCGGTTCCGGGCAAGGCTTTAAGTTATGTGCGATTTCTCTGCCTGCATGGATTCGAAGAGGCTCCTAATTCTAGCAAACGGAACCCGGCGACGTCTCACGCGCTTAAGCGGGTCAGGCATTTGAGCTCCGCGATGGGACGTCCACATCATTACCGGCCGGCCGACTTCACCGATGTGGAGGTCGAGGCTCTGCGCAGGCAGCTGATCGAAGCGGCCGGGCGCATGACCGAGGATCAGGTTCTGACGCTGGCCGACGCCCTGCATGAACTCATGCGGCGACGGCGCGGCTCGCGCGCCTTTCAGCGCCTGGACCTCAGGCATTAATCCAGAAGCGGGCCCAGCACGGCGCCCAGTCGATCGGGAAGGTCCTCTGATATCAGGCCGGGACCGACCGCCCTGCCCGCCTCGCCGTGCATCCAGACGGCGGCCGAGGCGGCGTCGAAGCTGTCCATCTTCTGCGCCATCAGCCCGCCGATCATCCCGGCCAGCACGTCGCCGGTCCCCGCCGTCGCCAGCCAGGGCGAGCCGTCGTCGTTGACCCTGACCCGGCCGTCCGGCGCGGCGATCACGGTGCGGGCGCCCTTCAGGATCAGCACGGCCCCGGCCTTGGCCGCTGCGGATCGCGCGGCCCCTTCCCGCCCCTCATCGGCCAGGAGCCCGGGAAACAGGCGCTCGAACTCGGCGGCGTGCGGGGTCAGCACGTCGTCGCGGTCCAGACCGGCGAACAGCGCATCGGGCCGCCCCTCGAACAGGCTGAGACCGTCCGCGTCGATGACCAGGGCCGCCCCCGTGCGCTGCAACGCGGCGATGTTGGCGGCCGTGACCTCGGTCAGGCCGGCGGCGGGGCCGATGACCATGGCGTCCATGGGCGCGGCCAACGCCTCGAGGCCCTCGGGATCGTGGAACACGTCCAGCATCACCGCCTCCAGCGTCGGCGCCAGGATCGGCGCGGCGTCGGGCGGGCAGAACACCTTGACCAGCCCGGCGCCGATCCTCAGGCCCGCCCGGGCCGCCAGGCGCGCCGCCCCCGTGCGCAAGGCGGGGCCGGACACCACCCCCAACCGCCCCCGGCTGTGCTTGTGACTGTCGCCGCCGGGTCTCGGCAGGGCGGATTTCCACAGCTCAGGGTGATTGGTTTGCATCAGGACGCCATGCCTCTGTGACAATTCCGCAAAAGACACTTGCGTAATTGTGCAATGCAATGTCCCTTATCATCCCGAACGCGGAGTGGCGATGCGCCACGCTTCGGGGATCCGATGAAGAAGATCGAAGCCGTCATCAAACCCTTCAAGCTCGATGAGGTGAAGGAGGCCCTGCAGGACATCGGGGTCCAGGGCATGACCGTCATCGAGGCCAAGGGATACGGTCGCCAGAAGGGTCATTCCGAACTCTATCGCGGCGCGGAATACGTCATCGACTTCCTGCCCAAGATCAAGCTGGAGGTCGTGGTCCCCGACGACATGGCCCCCGCCGTGGTCGAGGCGATCCAGACTGCGGCCCGCACCGGCAAGATCGGCGACGGCAAGATCTTCGTCACCGACATCGCCGACGTCATCCGAATCCGCACCGGAGAGACCGGACCCCAGGCCATCTGACCTTCCGCCGCCGGCCGTTCCCCCTGGGGAGCGGCCGTTTTCTTAGCAACCTCCCCCAACCCCGGACCCAAAAAGAATGAGCAGCGCCAGCAAGATCCTCCAAGAGATCAAGGACAAGGACGTGAAATACGTCGACGTCCGCTTCACCGACACGCGCGGCAGGCTTCAGCACGTCACCTTCGACAGCGATCTGGTGGACGAGGAATTCCTGACCGAAGGCACCATGTTCGACGGCTCGTCGATCGCGGGCTGGAAGGCCATCAACGAGTCCGACATGCTGCTGAAGCCGGACCTGAATACGGCCTATATCGACCCGTTTTATCAGCAGACGACCATGTTCCTGTTCTGCGACGTGCTGAACCCGGACACCGGCGAGCCCTATTCCCGAGACAGCCGCTCGATGGCCAAGAAGGCGCTGGCCTATGTCCAGTCCTCGGGCGTGGGGGACAAGGTCTATTTCGGGCCGGAGGCCGAGTTCTTCGTCTTTGACGACGTGCGCTGGACCACCCAGGCCCATGAGACCGGCTACGCCTTCGACTCCACCGAACTGCCGGCCAACACCGGTTCGGAATACACCGAGGGCAACCTGGGCCACCGCCCGCGCGCCAAGGGCGGCTATTTCCCCGTGAACCCGGTGGATTCCAGCCAGGACCTGCGCGGCGAGATGCTGGCGGTGATGAAGGACCTGGGCCTCGAGCCGGAAAAGCATCACCATGAGGTGGCCCCGGCGCAGCATGAGCTGGGCCTGAAGTTCGCCGAGCTGGTGACCATGGCCGACCGGCTGCAGCTCTACAAATACGTCATCCACAATGTGGCGGCCGCCTATGGCAAGACGGCCACCTTCATGGCCAAGCCGATGTTCGGCGACAACGGGTCGGGCATGCACGTGCACCAGTCCATCTGGAAGGACGGCAAGCCGCTGTTCGCCGGCGACAAATACGCGGGCCTGTCGGAAACCTGCCTGTGGTACATCGGCGGCGTCATCAAGCACGCCAAGGCCATCAACGCCTTCTCCAACTCGACCACCAACAGCTACAAGCGCCTGGTGCCGGGCTATGAGGCGCCGGTGAAGCTGGCCTATTCGGCCCGCAACCGCTCGGCGTCGATCCGCATCCCGTGGGTATCCTCGCCCAAGGCCAAGCGCATCGAGGCCCGCTTCCCCGACCCGATGGGCAATCCCTATCTGACGTTCGTGGCCCTGCTTATGGCGGGCCTGGACGGGATCGAGAACCGGATCGATTCGGGCGCCCCGGCCGACAAGAACCTCTACGACCTGCCGCCCCAGGAACGCGGCTCGATCCCCGAGGTCTGCGGCTCGCTGCGCGAGGCCCTGGAGAGCCTCGACAAGGACCGCGAGTTCCTCAAGAGAGGCGGCGTCATGGATGACGACTTCATCGACAGCTACATCGAGCTGAAGATGGAGGAGGTCGAGCGCCTGCAACTGCATCCGCACCCGGTCGAGTTCGACATGTATTACAGCTGCTGATTTTATCAGCACGAACTCATAGTCTCCCGTCATCGCCGGGCTTGTCCCGGCGATCCATACGCTCGGCCAGGGCAAGGCGAGCCCGGAACACTCCGTGATTATGGATTCCCGGGACAAGCCCGGGAATGACGGATGGGGGAATATGAGCTCCTGGGCCTCAGCGCCGGAACACCGCCGAACTGCCCTGCCCGCCGACGATGACCAGTTGGCCTTCGGCGGAGACGGTGATGCGGCCCACGTCCTCGAACACGGCCATCAGGCTGTTTTCCTGATCCATCAGGGGCTGGGCGCAGGCCATCAGCGTCATCTGGCCGGGGCCGAAACGCACGCCGTCAGAGAGGCGGGTCAGCGGCACGCCGAAGCTGTTGCAGCCGCTGCGCCCGCTCAGGCGGTCGGCGGCGACCTCGACATAGGCGTCCGCGCCCGGCACGGCGTCCGCCCGATTGACGGACACGAGGGTCCAGCGCCCCATCGCCTCCTCGGGCACGCCGCCCCCGCCGATGGGCAGGCTGGCGCAGGCGCCCAGCGCCAGCGTCGACAGGATCATCAGGGTTCTCATGGACGTCTCCCGGGTGTTTCAGGCTCAGAGCCCGCTTCGATTCGTATGCGGCTTCGCTCCGTCTCGTCCCGCTCGGCGGCCTCGGCCTGGTTCAGCAATTCGATGGCCTCGCGGATGTAATGGGCGTGAGCGACCACGCCGATGCCCAGCCGCTCGCTGTTCAGCTCGACCTGTTGAGTCAGAACCCCGGCGATGAAGGGGTGTTCCGGCGCGGGCACCCCGGGGCGTCGCCGCGTCGATCCGGTCAGGAACACCGGCCCGCCCGAATTGCCGGGAAAGACGGTGAAATCGACCAGGAAGGTGGGGAAAGCCACCACCGGCGACAGGGGATAGGAGGCGATCCGCCCCACCCTCAGGATCGGGAAGCCCGCCCGGTTGGCCGACAGTCCGCGCGGAAAGCCCAGGGACATCATCTCGTCGCCCGGCGCCACGTCGAACCGCTCGAAGGTGTAGCCGTCCGCCAGCCAGCCCTGGGGAATGGCGGCGCGGGCGAAGGCCTCCGGCGCCTCGATGGTCATGACCGCCACATCACGGTCCGGATGGCGCATCCACAACGCCTCCTCGCCATCCCGAATCTTCAGGGACGCCGGGGTGAAGCGCCAGCTCCCGTCGCTCAGCGGCACGCGCCAGCCGATGCGGGCGTTCTCCAGCGGCATGCGGTCGAACACATGGGCGGCGGTGACCAGAACCACCCGGGGCGTGCCGTCGGCGCGCGGCGCGTCGATCAGGAATCCGGTTCCCACCGTGCGGGTGCCGTCGCCCTGCGGCTGGTCCAGCTGGACCGTCGCATTGATGAGCGACACGGTCAGATCCCAGGTCACGGCGTCGGCGAACATGAACAATCCTCAATCTGGCCAGTCACCATTTGACGGGCTGGCGAACTCCGGCACAAGGTCGCGGCGCCGATAGGACCGCCAAGTCGAAGGAAACGCCGATGAATCGCCGTCAAATGATCGTGTCCACGGCCGCCTCGGCGGCGGTGATCGCCTCGGGCGGCCCCGCCCTCGCCCGCCAGCAATCCGGAGTTTCGATGCCCCAGCCGCCCGTCGCCCGCAAGGAGCCGCACACCATCACCCAGCTGGGGCGCACCCGCACCGACGATTATTTCTGGATGAAGGACGACAACTGGCAGCAGGTCATGCGCGATCCCTCGCTGCTGCGCGCCGACATCCGTGACCACCTGAACGCGGAGAACGCCTATTCGCGGGCCATGCTGGCCTCCACGGAAGAGCTCCAGAACACCCTGTTCGAAGAGATGAAAGGCCGCATCAAGGAGGACGACAGCTCCGTCCCCGCCCCCGACGGCGAATGGGACTACTATGTCCGCTATCAGCTGGGGGCCCAGCATCCGCTGCATGCGCGCCGCCCGCGCGGGCGCGAGGACGGCGAGCAGGTGCTGATCGACGTGGACGCCCTGGCCCAGCCGCATGACTATTATGACGTGGGCCAGGCCGAGCACAGCCCCGACCAGGCCCTCTACGCCTGGGCCGAGGACGCGCAGGGCTCGGAAGTCTATCGTATCCAGGTCAAGGACCTGGCCACGGGCGAAGTTCTGCCGAATCCGGTGGAGAGCGCCACAGGCAACTTCACCTGGTCGCCGGATTCCCAGTGGCTGTTCTGGACCTTCCGCGACGATAACGGGCGGCCGACGAAAATCTATCGCCGCCCGGCGCGCGGCGGCGAGGACGTGCTGGTCTATGAAGAGACCGACCCCGGCATGTTCATCGGCGTGGGGACCACCGGCTCGCGCGCCTATATCGTCATCACCATCGGCAATCAGGAGACCAGCGAGGCGCGTCTGATCCCCGCCGCCGACCCCCTGGCCGAGCCGCGCGTGTTCGCCGCCCGCCGCACCGGCGTGCGCTATGACGCCGAGCACTGGGGCGACCGGTTCGTGGTGCTGACCAACGCCGACGACGCCATCGACTTCAAGCTGATGTGGGCGGCCGAGGACGCCACGGACTGGGCCGACTGGACCGAGTGGAAGCCGCACCGGCCCGGAACCTTCGTCATGTCGACCATGGCGTTCCAGGACCACTTCGTGCGCCGCGAGCGGGTCAACGCCAACACCCGCATCGTCATCACCAGCAAGGCCGACCTGAGCGAGCACGAGATCACTCAGCCGGAGGAAGCCTATGTGCTGGGCGTCCAGGGCGGATACGAGTTCGACACCTCGACCCTGCGCTACGTCTATACGTCGCCGACCACGCCGAACCAGACCTTCGACTACGACATGGTCACGCGCCAGAAGGTGCTGAAGAAGACCCAGGAAATTCCCTCGGGCCACAATCCCGAGGACTATGTGGCGCGGCGCCTGTTCGCCACGGCGCCGGACGGGGAGCAGGTGCCGATCACCATCCTGGCGCGGCGCGACACGCCCATCGACGGCACGGCGCCGCTGATGGTCTATGGCTATGGCTCCTACGGCATGTCGATGGACCCCAGTTTCTCGATCCGCAACCTGTCGCTGGTGAACCGGGGCTGGGTGTGGGCCACGGCGCATATCCGTGGCGGTTCCGAAAAGGGCTGGGGCTGGTTCCTGGACGGCCGCACCGACAGGAAGATCAACACTTTTACCGATTTCAACGCCGTAACCGATCATCTTCTGGCGAACGGATACGGCGACCCGGCCAAGGTGGTCGCCTACGGCGGCTCGGCCGGGGGGCTGCTGATGGGCGCGATCATCAACCTGCGGCCGGAGCTTTACACCGGGATCATCGCGGCGGTGCCGTTCGTGGACGTGCTGAACACCATGAGCGACACCTCCCTGCCCCTGACGCCGCCCGAATGGCCCGAGTGGGGCAATCCGCTTCAGGACGAGGCGGCCTACGACTACATCGCCAGCTACAGCCCCTATGACAATGTGACGGGGGCCCCCTACCCCGCCGTGCTGGCCACCGGCGGCCTGTCGGACCCGCGCGTGACCTACTGGGAGCCGGCCAAGTGGGCGGCGAAACTGCGTGATTTCACCACTTCCGGCGATCCGATCCTGCTGAAGATCAACATGGAGGCCGGCCACGGCGGCGCTTCGGGCCGGTTCGATTTCCTCAAGGAGATCGCCTTCGACTACGCCTTCGCCCTGTGGTCGGTGGAACGCGGATGGGAGCGGGCCTGACGCGGATGAACCGCACCTGACGCGCTTCGTTCAGGCGCGGCTCAGCGGCGACGCTTCATGGTGGCCTCAATCGGCAATCCCGCCGGATGGAGACTGTCATGAGAAACAAGGCCCTCACCGCCGCCGTCGCCGCCATCATGGCGGTCAGCACCCTGGGCGTCGCCAACGCCGCCGAAGCCCAGTCGCGCCACGACCGCGGCGACCGCTGGGAGCAGCGCCACGACCGCGGCCACAATGCCCGCCACAACCCGCGCAACGCCCAGCAGCAGCGCCAGGTCCAGCAACGCCAGCGGCAGATCGCCGAGCAGCAGCGCCGGATCCAGGAGCAGCAACGCCGCCTGCAACAGCAGCAGCGCGCCCATCAGGCCCGCGTCATCGCCCAGCGGCGTTATAACGCCGGCGTGTATCAGCGGCCCTACGGCTATCAGTATCGCCAGTGGAACGCGGGCTACACCCTGCCCTCGGCCTATCGGGACAGGCGCTATGCGGTGGACCATCGTCAGTATGGTCTGCGCGCGCCGCCTCCGGGCTATCAGTACACCCGGGTGGACAACGACGTGGTCCTGACTGCGATCGCCACCGGCCTGATCGCCTCGGTCATCGTGGGCCTGTTCAACTAGGGACGGCCTGACAACGCGGAGCCCCGGCGCGGGAAACGGCGCCGGGGTTTTCGCATGCGCGCTCCTTCTCCCCTTGCGGGAGAAGGTGGCCCGCGAAGCGGGTCGGATGGAAGGTATGATTCCGTTTCACGAACAGCTCCGATCCTGAACCGCCTTCCTCCGCGCCAGAAGCGGTCTGCTGACGCATCCCGCTGCGCGGAGCCGCCCTCTCCCACGAGGAGAGAGGGAAACTATGACAGCGCCTGATCCAGGTCCGCGATCAGGTCGTCCGTGTCCTCCACGCCCACGGACAGGCGGATCAGATTGTCGGTGACGCCGCCCGCCTCGCGCACATCCTTCGGCACACTGGCGTGGGTCATGATGGCGGGATGGTTGACCAGGCTTTCGACGCCGCCCAGGGATTCGGCCAGGGTGAACACCTGGACCCGCTCCAGCACCTGTCTGGTGCGCGCCAGGTCGCCGTCGATCAGGACCGTGACCATGCCGCCGAACGCGCCGTTCATCTGACGCCGGGCCAACTCATGCTGAGGGTGGCTGTCCAGACCCGGATAGATCACCCGCGCCACGCCCGCGCGGCCCTCCAGCCACCGCGCGATCGCCAGGGCGTTCTCGTTGTGCGCCTTCATCCGCAGGCCCAGGGTCTTCAGGCCCCGGTTGGCCAGGAAGGCGTCGAACGGCCCCATCACTCCGCCCACCGAGTTCTGCAGGAACTTGATGCGCGCGGCCAGGTCGGCTTCCCTGGCGATCAGAACGCCGCCGATGATGTCGGAATGGCCGTTCAGATATTTGGTCGCCGAATGCATGACCACATCGGCGCCCAGCGTCAGGGGCTGCTGGCTCCATGGCGTGGCGAAGGTGTTGTCCACCACCAGCAGCAGGCCGCGCGCCCTGACGATCTTTGACAGAGCCGCGATGTCCGCCAGCTTCATCAGCGGATTGGTGGGCGTCTCGACCCACAGCATCTTCGTCTCGGGCCGGATCGCCGCCTGAACGGCCGCAAGGTCCGACAGGTCCACATAGCTGAAATCCAGCCCCATGGAGCGGCGCCGCACCCGCTCGAACAGCCGCCACGAACCGCCGTAGAGGTCGTCGCCCGTGATGATGTGCGCGCCCGCGTCCAGCAGTTCCAGCGCCGTGGAGGTCGCCGCCATGCCGCTGGCGAAGGCGAAACCGTGGGTTCCGCCCTCCAGGTCCGCGATGCAGGCCTCGAACGCCTCGCGCGTCGGGTTCTTGCCGCGCGCATATTCATAGCCCTTGTTCACGCCCGGGCTTTCCTGGGCGTAGGTCGAGGTCGCGTAGATGGGCGTCATCACCGCGCCCGTGGTCGGGTCCGGCCGCTGACCCGCGTGGATGGCGCGGGTGGAGAAGCCCCGACTGTTCTTCTTGCTTGCCATGATCTTAGCGGTTCAGGCTGAGGTGATTGATGAGGTCCGTCCGGGTGATGAGCCCCACGAACTGCTCGCCGTCCAGCACGATGGCCACCCGGTCCCGGTCGAACACGGGGATCAGGGCGTCCAGGGGCTCGCCGACCTGAACGGTGTCCAGGTCGCGCACCATCACCTCCCCGACTGTCTTCTTGAAACGCGCCTCGCGGGTGATCGCGTCGGTGTTCATGACATGGACGATGTCGCTTTCGTCCAGGATGCCGACCAGCCGCTCGCCCGCCATGACCGGCAACTGCGACACGTCCGCCCCGCGCATGCGCTTGAAGGCCGTGTCCAGGGTGTCGTCCGGCCCGATGGCGACCACCGCGCCTTCTTCGTATTTCCGCGTGATGACGTCCGACAGGTCGCCGTGCAGCGCCCGTTCCGCCAGGCCCTGATCGGCCAGCCAGGCGTCATTATAGACCTTGGACAGATATTTCGCGCCCGTATCGCACACGAAGCTGACGACCCGCTTGGGCTCGGTCTGTTCGCGGCAATAGCGCAGGGCCGCCGCCAGCAGCGTTCCGGAAGACGACCCCGCCAACACGCCCTCTTTCAGCAGCAGCTCGCGCGCCGCCGCGATCGCCTCGGTGTCCGGAATGGAATAGGCGTGGGCGATCTCGTTCATGTCGGTGGTGTCGGGCACGAAGTTCTGGCCGATGCCCTCCACCGCGAAGCTGCCCTCGGGACTGGGCACGCCTTCATTGACCAGCCCGGCCAGAACCGAGCCGACCGGATCGGCCAGGATCATCTCGGTCTTCGGCGACACCGAATGCAGGAACTGGCCCACGCCGGTGATGGTGCCGCCCGAGCCGATGCCGGCCACCACCGCGTCCACGTCATGATCCATCTGCGCCCAGATCTCCGGGCCGGTGGTCAGGCGGTGCGCCTCGGAATTAGCCTTGTTGGCGAACTGGTTGACGTAGAATCCGCCCGGAATCTGCTGGGCCAGGCGCTCGGCCATGTCGGTGTAGTATTCCGGGTGGCCATGCGGCACATCTGAACGTGTCAGGCGAACATCCGCCCCCATGGCCCTCAAATGCTGGATTTTTTCCCGCGACATCTTGTCCGGAATGACCAGCATGACCTTATAGCCTTTCTGCGACCCCACCAGGGTCAGGGCCAGCCCCGTATTGCCCGCCGTCGCCTCCACGATCGTGCCGCCGGGCTTGAGGAAGCCCTCCGTCTCGGCCGCTTCGATCATGCTGATGGCGATGCGGTCCTTGATGGAGCCGCCGGGATTCTGGCTCTCCAGCTTGAGGAACAACCGGCAAGGACCGGTGTCGATGCGGGTGACCTCGATCATCGGCGTCTTGCCGATCAGGCCCAGCAGAGATTCGGCGGGACGGGTGAGGACGGGCGTTTCCGATAGCGACATGTCGCTGTTGTCTCCTGAGCGGGATTTTGGCCCGGAAGCTGATCGGGCGGCGACGCCGCGTCAAGGCGCGCGATCCAATGCGTGTGCCTAATCCCGATTCCCGCGTTAAGGAGAGATCATGGCCAAGCCCCCCCGCCGCCCCGCCGGTCTTCCCGACAGGGACACCCTGCTGACCTTCCTGCGTGAGGCGGGCGAGGCTGAGAAGTCCGACATCGCCCGGGCCTTCGGCCTGAAGGGCGTCGAACGCCGCATGCTGCGCGAAATGCTCAAGGAGCTCGAGGCCGAGGGGAAGCTGGGCAAGCGCGGGCGCAAGGGCTTTTCCGAGGCGGGCGCCCTGCCCCCGGTCGGCGTGGCGGACGTGGCCGAGCGGGATGCGGACGGCGACCTGTTCGTGCGTCTGACCAAGGGCGGCGCGGACGCGCCCCTGGCGCTGTTGCTGCCCGGCGAGCGTGAGAAAGGCGCCGCGCCCGGCCTGGGCGACCGGCTGCTGGTCAAGTTCGAGCGGGAGGGCGATCAGTGGACCGCCCGGCTCATCAAGAAGCTGGGCCAGAGCGCGCACCGCATCCTGGGCGTCGTCAGGAAAGGCGGGCGCGAAACCCGCATCGAGCCGGTGGACCGGCGGTCAAAGGACTTCCTGGTCTTGTCGAGGCTGGAGGCCGAGCCCCTGCGCGAAGGCGACCTGGTTCTGGCGGCGCTGGAGGGGTCCGAACGGCGCCATGGCCCCAAACAGGGCAAGGTGCTGGAGATCGTGGGGCGAGAGGACGACCCCCGCGCCGCGTCCCTGCTAGCCATTCACGCCCACGGGGTGCCGACGGGCTTCCCCGACGCGGTGGACGACGAAGCCCGGGCCGCCGAGGCCCCGACGCTGAAGGGGCGCGAGGACCTGCGCCACATCCCCTTCATCACCATCGACCCGATGGACGCGCGCGATCACGACGACGCGGTGTTCGCCGAAAGGGACGATGACCCGAAGAATGAGGGCGGCTGGATCGTCTGGGTCGCCATCGCCGACGTGGCCGCCTACGTCCGGCCCGGCTCGGCCCTGGACCGCACCGCGCGGGACAAGGGCAACTCCACCTATTTCCCCGACCGGGTCGAGCCCATGCTGCCCGAACACCTGTCCAACGGCCTGTGCAGTCTGAAACAGGGCGAGAACCGCGCCTGCCTGGCCGTGCGCATGGTGTTCTCCAGGGACGGCCGCAAGCTGTCGCACCGCTTCACGCGCGGCCTGATGCGCTCCCACGCCAAGCTGGCCTATGAACAGGCCCAGGCCGCTATCGACGGCAAGGCCGAGGGCGAGACCGCCGATCTGACCGGCCCGCTGATGGAGCCGATCCTCTATCCCCTGTGGAACGCCTACGCCGCCATGCTGAAGGGCCGCGAGCGCCGCAGCCCCCTGGCCATCGAAACCACCGAACGCCGCATCCTGTTCGACGCCGACGGCGAGGTGGCGGGCATCCAGGCGCGGGTCTCGATCCCCGCCCACCGGCTGATCGAGGAGATGATGGTCCAGGCCAACGTCTGCGCCGCCGAGACCCTGGAACAGAAGCGCACGCCCCTGATCTACCGGGTCCACGACACGCCCAGCCAGGAAAAGATCTTCAACCTGGCCGACTTCCTCCAGACCATCGGCAAGACCTGGGCCAAGGGCGAGGCGCCGACCACCAAGCGGTTCAACCGTCTGCTGGACGAAACCCGCGAGGGCGGCCACGCCGAGATCGTCAACGAGGTGGTCCTGCGCAGCCAAATGCAGGCCATCTATACGCCTGAGAACATCGGCCACTTCGGGCTGAACCTGGACCGCTACGCCCACTTCACCTCGCCGATCCGGCGCTATGCGGACCTGATCGTCCACCGGGCGCTGATCCGAGCGCTGAAGCTGGGGAACGACGGCCTGACGGATTCCGAGATCAGCGAACTGCCCGCCATCGCCGAGCACATCACCGCCACCGAGCGGCGCTCCATGGCCGCCGAGCGCGAGGCCACCGACCGCTATGCGGCCGCCTTCCTGGAGGAGCACGTCGGCGCGACCTTCGCCGGGCGGGTCAGCGGCGTCACCCGTTTCGGCCTGTTCGTGCGGCTGGACGAGACCGGCGCCGACGGCATCGTGCCGATTTCCCAGTTGGGCGACGAGTATTTCGTCCACGACGACCGCGCCCACGCCCTGGTCGGAGACCGCACCGGCCGCCGCTGGCGCCTCGGCCGCGAGGTCGAGGTCCGGCTGGTCGAGGCCACCCCCATCACCGGCGGCCTGGTGTTCGAAATGGTCAGCGACCCCGAGCCGCGCGACCCCAACGCTGCGGCCCCGCGCCTTGGCGTGCGCGGCCGCTCAGGCTCTGGGGGCGGCGACGCCCGCCCGAAACGCGGCAAGCCGTCGGGCGGCCTCAAGGGTGTCAGGAAAGGCAAGCGGCGTTGATTCCGCAGCCTTCACTCCCCTCCCTCGTCATTCCCGGCCTTGTGCCGGGAATCCATGACCACGGAGCGTTCCGAGCTCGCTTTTCCCTTTCCGAGCGTATGGATCGCCGGGACAGGCCCGGCGATGACGGAAAATCGAAGTTCGGGATGAGCGGGTGAGAGGTATGAACCACCCCTTCGACGCCGCCCAGGACCTGAAGGACGCGCCCCATGTCGGAACGCGCATGCGCCCCAAGGACGCCGCCACCCTGATCGTCACGCGGACCGCCGGAGCCCGCACCGAAGTCCTGATGGGCCGACGCGCGGCCGGCCACGTCTTCATGGCCTCCAAATGGGTGTTTCCGGGCGGGCGCATCGACCCGTCCGATTTCCGCATCGAGGCGACGGGCGATCTGCCCCAACCGTCACAGGCCCTCTTGGCCCGCGAAATGCCCGCCCGCCGCGCCCGCGCCCTGGCCCTGGCCGCCATCCGCGAGACCTTCGAGGAGACGGGCCTGCGCCTGGCCCGCCCCGCGCCGCCCGCCGCCGTCGCCGGGCCCTGGCGATCGTTCCCCGCCATCGGCGCCCTGCCCGACCTGTCGGCCCTGACCTACATCGCCCGCGCCGTGACCCCGCCC
>JAEZCL010000244.1 GCA_023433585.1 Pseudomonadota bacterium | reverse complement strand
GATGACCCGGCCGGCGCGCCGGACGCGATGCGCGGCGCGGGGACGGTGCTGGCGCGTGACGGAAAGCCGGCGGCCGCCTTCCATTTCGAGGACGCCCTGCGGCCCCAGGCGTTCGAGGCCGTGGCGGACCTGCGCCGGGCGGGCCTGACCCCCGTCATCCTGTCAGGCGATCAGGCCGGGGCCGTCGCCGACGTGGCGGCCCGGTTGGGGATCGAGGATTTCGCCGCCGGCCTGCTGCCCGCCGAGAAGGTCGAGCGGCTTCAGGCCATGGCCGCGACGGGACGCAAGGTGCTGATGGCGGGCGACGGGCTGAACGATGCCCCCGCCCTGGCCGCAGCCCATGTCTCCATGGCGCCGGCCAGCGCCGCCGACATCGGGCGCAACGCGGCGGATTTCGTCTTCCTGCACGAGGGCCTGAACGCCGTTCCCCTGGCCGTGGCCGTGGCGCGGGAGTCCGGACGGCTGGTGCGGCAGAATTTCGCGCTTTCCGTGGGCTACAATCTCATCGCCCTGCCCATCGCCATCGCGGGCCATGTCACGCCGTTGATCGCGGCCCTGGCCATGTCGCTGTCCTCGATCCTGGTGGTGGTCAACGCACTGCGGCTGAAGGCCGGACGCCCGGCCCGGACCGCCCGACGCCCGGCGCGCTCGACGCCGCGCACAGCACCCCGTGCGGCGCCGGAGCCTGCGGCATGAGCAGCCTGATCTTCCTCGTTCCCCTGGCGCTGATCCTGGGCGGCCTGGCCCTGGCGGCCTTCCTCTGGTCGTTCCGCGCCGGTCAGTACGACGACATGGAAGGCGCCGCGCAGCGCATCTTCCTGGACGATCCGGATGACGACGCCGTGCCGGGTCCGCACCAGGACGCAGACGCGGACGAGGGAAGAAACGCCTCCTGAACCCGCCGCCCCTTCGCTGTGCAAAAGAAAGGCCCGGCCGCCGAAGCGACCGGGCCCTGTTTTCCGGATAAGGCCGACGATCACTCGCCGACGGTCACCTCCTCGATGGGCAGGCCCAGTTGCTCCAGCTGGGGCCGCACCACCTCGGCGTCACCGACCACCACCCACACGAAGCGCGAGGGGTCGATGACGGCGCGCGCGGCGGCGTCCATCTCGGCGGCGGTCATGGCGTTGTAGCGCCCGGCCACCGTTTCCCAGTAGTTGTCGGGACGACCGTACAGGGCGTTGGAGCGCATGGCGCCCAGCACCGCGTTGGAGGTCTCGAACTGGCCGGCCAGCTGACGGGTGCGGCCTTGGATGGTGCGGGTGCGCTCCTCCTCGGTCACGCCGTTCTCGGTCAGGAAAGCGTCGAACTGCGCGATCATGGCGGCGATGGAGTCGCCCGTGCGGTCCGCCTGAACCGGCGCCCGGAACATGTAGGGCGCCTGGTGCTCGCGGTTGCTGATCGAAGCCGAGGCGCCATAGGACCAGCCCTTCACCTCACGCAGCTCGGTGTTGATGCGCGACAGGAAGCCGGCGCCCAACACCTCGTTGGCGGCCTCCAGGACCAGGGTGTCGTCCTGACCGGTGACCGGCAGAACCGTGCCGCCGAAGATGATCGACTGAGGCGACTGGGGCCGGTTGACCAGCACCACGCGAGGCTGGGGCGCCGGGACGTCCACGTCGAAGTTCTTGGTCCCGCGCGGCGTGAACGGGGCGGCCCACGACCCGAAGCGCGCCTCCAGCATCGGCAGCAGTTCGGCCAGAGACACGTCCGCAGTGACGAAGATGCGCGCGTTGTCCGGGCGGATCCAGGTCTGGTGGAAGCTCACCAGGTCCTCACGGGTGATGGCCCGGACCGTGTCCGGATCGCCCAGGCCGCTGCTCGGCCGGCCATAGGGATGGTCCTCACCGAACAGCACGACCGGGGTGACGCGACCACCGAGGCCGGCCGGCTGGGTCAGCTCGCTGGCGATGGACGCCAGTTGCACCGCGCGCAGGCGCTCGATCTCGGCCGGGTCGAAGGCCGGATTCATCACCACGTCGGCCAAGAGGTCCAGCGACGGCGCCAGGTTCGGCGTCATCGCGCCCATCGAGACGATGGTGCGGTCCAGCGAGGAGCCGGCGCTGATCGAGGCGCCCAGGCGCTCGCGCGTCTCGGCCAGTTCGATGGAGTTCAGACTCTCGGTGCCCTCGGTCAGCAGGTCCAGCATCAGACGCTGGGTGCCCAGCGCATCCGCCGGATCGGCGGCCAGGCCGGCGTCGAACTCCACAGCCACGCGGACGGCCGGAACCGTCTCGGCGAGGGCGTAAACCACCTCGACGCCGTTGGACAGGGTCGCCCGTTCGATGTCGGGGAAGTCCAGGTTCTGGACCTCGGCGATCTGGGGCATCGGGTCGCGCGCGGTCGGGGTGTAGTCCTGGGGCGCGGCGGCGGGGGCGGCGCCGGACGGATCGCGGGCGGCCTCCTCATAGGGCTCGCGCTCGCCCGGCTCGACCCGCATGGACCAGACCGGACGGGTCAGCCAGCGCTGCATGGCCGCGGTCACCGCCTGGGGCGTGACGGCGGCGTAGGCTTCAAGCTGATCGTGAAAGAAGTTGGGATTGCCGGCGTAGAGTTCGCCTTCGGCCAGGGCCACGGCCTTGCCGCCGAATCCGCCGACCTGCTCCAGGCCGTAGATTCGCCGCGCCACCGCCTGGGTGGCGACGCGCTGCACCTCGTCGGCCGAAGGGCCGTTGGCGATGAAGTCGGCCATGATGGCGTCCAGGCGCTCGGACACTTCGTCAGGGTCGACGCCCGGCTTCACATTGACGGTCACGGTGAACATGCCGACGCGATGGAAGGCCTGCATCCCGGCGTAAACCGACACCGCGCTCTGATCGCCGCGCACCAGTTCGTTGTCCAGGCGCGAACTGGCCAGGCCGCCCAGCACCGAACCGGCCACTTCCAGCGGCACGGCGTCGTCATCCAGCATGCCCGGCACGATCCAGGCGCGTTGCAGGCGCACATTGGCGACGCGGTCGTGCATCACCCGGCTGATCGGCGCGTCCAGGGTGGGCACGTCGGCCGAAGCGGGGGCGTTCACCGGCCCGGCGGGGATGTGGCCGAAATAGCGGTCCACCAGGGTGCGGGCCGTCGCCGTGTCGATGTCGCCGGCCAGCACCAGCACCGCGTTGTTGGGGCCGTAGTTGTCCACGAACCACTGGCGCACGTCGTCCATGGAGGCCGCGTCCAGGTCGGCCATAGAGCCGATGGTGGAGTGGCGATAGGGGTGGCCCTCGGGGAACAGGTCCTCCAGCATCTGGTAATAGACCAGGCCGTAGGGCTGGTTGTCGCCCTGGCGCTTCTCGTTCTGGACCACGCCGCGCTGGTTATCCAGACGCTCCTGGCTGATCTCGCCCAGGAGATGGCCCATGCGGTCGGTTTCCGGATACAGCGCCTGCTCCAGCGCCGGGGTCGGCACGGTCTGGAAATAGTTGGTGCGGTCGAACCAGGTGGTGCCGTTCAGGTCCGTGGCGCCCATGGAGCGCACATAGTTGAAATAGCTGCCCGGCGCGTTCTCGGAGCCCGCGAACATCAGGTGCTCGAACAGGTGGGCGAAGCCGGTGCGGCCCTGCGGCTCATCCTTGGAGCCGACGTTGTACCAGATGGACACCGCCACGACGGGGGCCTTGCGGTCCTCGTGCACGATGACGCGCAGCCCGTTGTCCAGGGTGAACCGGTCATAGGGAATCGCGACCCGCTCGACCAGTTCGGCGACCGGCGCCGGTTCCGTTGATGTCTGTGCGACGGCCGCGACGGGGGCGGCCAGAAGCACGGCGAACAGGCCTATCAGAATACGACGCATGCACCATCACCCCTGAGCTTATGGATGGCGCGACCCTATCAGGCCGCCTTCGCGGCGCAATTCGCGGAACATTAAAGTTCGGACAGATTCGGCGCGATCAGAGGGAAAACACCTCGACCGCCGCGCCGGCCCGGCCGCCGCCGACCACCTCCCCGCCGCCGACGGCGTAGATCTCGGACCCCAGCGTCGCCGCCGCCAGACCGTGGCGGGGCGTACGCATGGGCGGCCCCTCGCCCCAGGCGTCGCGCGCCGGATCATAGAGCCAGGTCTCGGCGAAGACTCCACCCTGGCGCGACGTGTTGTCCGAGCCGAACCATTCGCCGCCGAAGGCGACCAGACGGCCCTGCGCCGTTCCCATGGCCAGGCCGCCGCCGACCTGGCGGCCCGTGGCGGGCGAGGCGGGGATGGGGGCCAAGGTGTCCCACCGGTCGTGGACGGGGTCGTAGCGGTCCAGCCGCCCAGTCCCGCCCTCGGCCACGGTGCGTCCGCCCGCCACCCAGATCGCTCCGTCCATGACGACGGCGGCGGCGCTGTTGCGCGCCATGGGCAGGGGCGCGGCCTCCGTCCAGCGTCCGTCGCGCGGATCGAACACCCGGTGCGCGGCGATGTCGCCCTGGTCGTTCCAGCCGCCGTCGCCCGAGCCGTGCGGCGCTCGTCCGCCGATGAGGTGGATCAGCCCGGCGTGCGCGACGCCTACGGTTTCCGCCTGCGGCGCGGGCAGGGTTCCGGCGGGGGTCCACTCCCCGTCCAGCACCCAGACGTCCGTGGTCGAGGTCCAGTCGCCCCGCTCGCTGCGCCGATAACCGCCGAGCGCGTAAGGTTTCCCATCCGCGACCACGATCATCGGATGGTGACGCGCCTCGGGCAGGCGCGGCCCCTCGTCCCAGGCGTCGCGCCGGCTGTCGTAGATCGCCGTGCGGTCGCTGATGTGCAGACCGTCCGGCCGGGCCGCCAGGCCGCCCGCCGTGATGATGCGCTCGCCCCAGGCGGCGGCGTAAATCTCCTGGATCGCCCAGGGCATGCGCGCGCGCGCGTCCCAGAACGGCCCGCGCTGGGCCTGGGCGGCGGAAGGGACCAGGGCGACGGCCCCGGCGACGGTCATCAGGGTGCGGCGGTCGATCATGACGCGACTATGGAATCCTTCTCCCGGGTGGAGAAGGGCAAAGGAGTCAGGCCGCCTTCCTCAGGAACAGCACCCGCGCGGCGCCGTAGTCGCGGGCGTCCATGCGCTCGTAGCCGGGGGTGTCGATCTCCGGCTCGTCCGATCCGCGCTCGAAGACCACCAGGGCGCCGGGGGCCAGCCAGTCTCCCTCCAGCAACCGGGCCAGCGCCTGTTCGCCCAGGCCCTTTCCATAGGGCGGGTCGAGGAACGCCAGGTCGAACGCCTCGCCCGCCGAGCCGGGGCGCACGCCCAGGTCCGTGGCGCTGCGCCGATGCACCCGCACCACGCCGAACAGACCGAACGCCTCCATGTTGTCGCGGACGGCGCCGCGCGCGCCGTCGTCGGTCTCAACGAACAGGGCGAAGGCCGCGCCGCGCGACAGGGCCTCGAACCCCAGCGCGCCGGAGCCCGCGAACAGGTCGATGACCCGCGCACCCGACAGGTTGCGGCCCCAGGCGGCGTGCTCGATCACATTGAAGATCGCCTGGCGCGCCCGGTCGGACGTGGGCCGCGTGCCCTGCCCTTGCGGCGTCACGATGGCGCGGCCCCTGAACTGTCCGGCGACGATGCGCATGGCGTCTTACGAGCGTCCGCGCGGACCGCCCGGCCCTCGGGGC
>JAEZCL010000228.1 GCA_023433585.1 Pseudomonadota bacterium | reverse complement strand
CTTGAGGATCGCGTCGATATGGCTGGTGTCGTCCATCAGGCGGCGCATCTCGGCGGTGATCGGCGACAGCGAGGCAATGGAGAGATCGACCAGGGCCGGCTTGAACACCGAGAACTGCTGGCCGCCGAACTCCTGCAAAACCTCTGCCTTGGACTTGCCGGCAAGTGCCGCATAGATGCCGACGAGGTTGTCGGCTTCCGGACGGCCCTTCAGCCCCTCGATCTCCGACGGCAAGCCGTCCGGATCGGTCTTGGCCTTGCGAATCTTCTTGGAGATCGCGTCCTCGTCGTCCATCAGGTTGATGCGGGAGAGGTCGGAGGGATCGGATTTCGACATCTTCTTGGTGCCGTCGCGCAGGCTCATGACGCGCGGGGCGGGGCCGTCGATCAGCGGCTCGACCATCGGGAAATAGGCATGCACCGGCTCGTCACCGACCTTGATGTCGATGCCCCGTCCGCCCTTGGCGATGCCGTCCTTGAAGTCGAGGTTGAACTTCATGGCGATGTCGCGCGCCAGTTCGAGGTGCTGTTTCTGGTCGTCGCCGACTGGAACGTGCGTGGCGCGGTAGACGAGAATGTCGGCGGCCATCAGGCTCGGAAAGGCAAGCAGGCCCAGCGAGGCGTTCTCGCGGTCCTTGCCGGCCTTGTCCTTGAACTGGGTCATGCGGTTCATCCAGCCGATGCGAGCGACGCAGTTGAACCCCCAGGCGAGCTCGGCATGCTGCGGCACGGCGGACTGGTTGAAGACGATGTGCTTCTCCGGATCGATGCCGGAGGCAATGAAGGCTGCGGCGATCGACCGGATCTGGCCCCGCAGGTCCTCGTGGACGAGCTGGGCGGTGATGGAATGGAGGTCGACGACGCAATAGATGCAGTCGCTCTCGGCCTGTAGCGCGACGAACTTCTTGATCGCGCCGAGATAGTTGCCGAGATGGAGATTGCCGGTCGGCTGGACGCCGGAAAAGACAAGCCGGTTGAATTCGCTCATGATGATCATCCTCGGTTAGGCTGGTGGAAGGCCCCAGGACCAACGGTCCATGTTGCAGACGCGGCGCTTATGCATGGGAGGGCGCCGACAATCAAGGGATTGCGTGCCGCCCGGCACCAATAAGGCCGTATGGCGGGCCCGGAATGCCATAACGCGCTGATTCAAAGGACTCTTATTGTGTTGGAATGCGTCAAGCCGCTGCCATGCAGGAGGTTGACGCGGGTCCCCCACTGGCGGATACGATAAATAAGAACACTCTAATTAGAACCAATTTCTAATTTTTGCCCCAATTGGGATTTTTATGCCTGCTCGGCGAGGAGAACAACGCCGGGGCGTCTTTTGGCGCCACTTAGGAGAAATCGTATTGCGTATTTTTTATAGAGCCGTTGTCGCGGCCATGATCGCGCTCGCCGCCGCCATGCCCACGCAGGGCATTGCCGGGTCCAAATCCCGCAAGGTGGTCAAGCTCAAGCAGCATGAGCGTACTTATGGATATACCCTGCAGCGTGTCAGCGTGAAGGCTGGTTGTTTCCCGGATCGATTGAACCTCGTGCTCGCCCATATCGCCCGCAAGACCGGGGGTCGGCCGGTTGTCACCTCGGGTCATCGCCATGGCGGCCGTCGCGGCTCCTACCATCGCAAGTGCCAGGCGGCGGACATCCGCGTTCCCGGCGTTTCGGTAAACCGCATCGTCGCCGCCGCGCGCACCGCGCCGCATATCGGCGGCATCGGCACCTATTGCAACGGCATCGTCCATGTCGATGTCGGGCCGAAGCGGCGCTGGCGGCATTGCTGAGGTTGCGCGGCTAGCCTGCGTCGGACGCGTGCTGAATGAGATCCCAGCGATTTCCGAAGGGGTCGCGGAAGACGGCCACGCTGCCATAGACTTCATGGCGCGGGGCTTCCTCGAAGATCACGCCCCTGGCCAAATAGGCCGCATGGTCCCGCGAAAAATCATCCGTCTTGAGAAAGAAGCCGACCCGGCCGCCGGCCTGATTGCCGATCGCCGCCGCCTGTTGCGCATGTGTGGCCTTGGCGATCAGCAGGCTCGCGCCGCCGTCGCCGGGTGGGCGGATCACGACCCATCGCTTGTCGTCTTCCAGGCCGTTGTCCTCGACAAGCGTGAAGCCGAGCGTGTTGCAGTAGAATTCGATGGCCGCGTCATAGTCGGGGACGACGAGCGTGACGAGAAACAGCGATTGGTTTGTCATGGTCTCAATCCTGCGGCGACTGGTCGGCTGCGACAGCCGGCGCCGCCTTGCCGCGCTTGAGGTTGCGGCGAAGCATGCCGAGGCTGGCGCCGCCGATGGCGAAGGCGGTGCCGAAATAGACGACCATCGCAAGCCCGATCAGCCCCAGAACCGCGAGCAATTGGTACAGGATGCCGGAATCCGGTCTGAGAAAGGGCGCCGCGTGGCCTGACGCATATTCCAAGGCACCGGCCATGACGGCTGCCGCGATCGCCAGTCGTATCAGCCGCGAGGCGAATGGCCAGTCCATTTCGAAATGGCCACGCCTCACCAGCGTCACGAACAGCAGCGTCGTCGTCAGCCATCCGGACACAACCTCGGCGGCGGCGATGCCGCGTTCGGCGAAGAGGGGAAAGAGCGTCAGCGCGCAGGCACAGTTCACTGCCACCGAGACCATTGTGATGCGCATCGGCGTCTTGGTGTCTTCGCGGGCGAAGAAGCCTGGATTGAGCGCCTTGATCATCACGAAGCCCGGCAGCCCCAGGCCATAGATTGCGAGGATACCCGCCACGGTTTCGGTCATGCCGGGGTTGAAGGCACCGCGTTCGTAGACGACACGGATGATCTCGTCGGCGAGCACCCAGAGCGCGCCGGCGGCCGGCAGCGTCAGGAACAGCGAGAATTCCAGCGAACGGTTCTGGATGTTGGAGGCCTCGCGTACCTGTCCGCCCCGCAGCGCCCGCGACAGTTCCGGCAGCAGCACGACGCCGACGGCGATACCGACCACGCCGAGCGGCAGCTGGTAGAGCCGGTCGGCATATTGCAGCGCCGAGATCGCGCCTTCCTTGGTCGAGGCGATCATCTGGCCGATGACCTGGTTGATCTGGGTAATGCCGCCGGTGATCGCTGCCGGCAGCGCCAGGACCAGCAAACGCTTGACATTCGGCGTCATCCGCGGCCGCTTGAAGCCGATCGACATGCCGGCGTGGCGTACGCCCGCATAAAGCACGCCCATCTGCAACAGGCCGGCGGCCAGCACGCCCCATGACAGATACCAGGCCGTGGTCAGCGGATCGGCACCGTTCCACATTCCGTAGGCAAGGGCCCCGATCATCATGATGTTGAGGAAGATCGGCGCCACCGCGGCGGCAAAATAGTGATGCAGCGAATTGAGCATGCCCGACAGCATCGCCGTCAGCGACATGCACATCAGGTA
>JAEZCL010000165.1 GCA_023433585.1 Pseudomonadota bacterium | reverse complement strand
ATCCTGTCGGCTGCCGACAGCACGTCCTCGTCGCGTCGGATGGAGGCCTGCACGATCGCCATCATGCCGACGAGCACGGCCGGCAGCAGGTCGATGGAGATCGCGCCGGCCCAGCTCGGGATGAAGTCGGCGGCATAGCGGATGACGGCTTCAGCCGAGGTCAGGGGCACATAGCGGCGTTCGGGCACCTTCGGCTGGGCGAGGATTTCGCCGGCGGCGTCGGCGAGCGCCTTGGACTGCGCTTCCACCGAGGTGCGGATGGTCGCCATGACCAGGTCCTGGCGGCCGGCGAGATCGCCGGTCGAGCCGTCCGCGACCGGGGCGATGAAGCCGACCGAGAGGTCGGCGGCGGCGCGCATCACCGACGGCGCGATCGATGTCTGCTCCAGCGCCGCGATGACGCCGGTGAGCTTGACGGCCTCGGCCGCGAACTGGTCCGAGCGCTGGTCGATCGGACCCGGCGCCGATACGAGGCCGCGCATGGTCGCGAGATGCGACTGGCCCTCGGTGAAACCGTTCTGCACCGTCTCGCGCGAAGCTTCGATGGTCGCGGCGAGCTCGTTCATCTGCGCCGACATCTGGGTAAGCAACTGCACGACGCTGCCCGACCCCGACGTGCCGGTCAGCGCGCCCGTCGCCTGCTCGTCGGCGGCAAGCCTGGCAAAGCGCTCCGACGCGCGCTGGATGTCGGGCAGCAGGGACAGTGCGCCGAGCGCATTGCCATGGGCCTGGTCGAGATCCGCCGTGTAATCCTCAAGGGTGACGGCGAGATGCTGCTCCACGGCCGCGGAGCCGGCGAGCGCGGCGGCGTTCAGCCAGGACGACATGGCGACGATCATGGCGCAGCCGACCGCCATGATGCCGACCAGCGCCAGGCGCGAGCCGCCATCCCGCATCTCGGGAAGGAAGCGGATCAGGTAGATCCAGAAGCCGTACATGGCGACCGAGACCGACACCGAGTAGATGACGGCGGCGAAGAAGACGAGGGTCGCCGACCCGTCGAGCAGCGAGCGGACGCCGAGATAGGTGTAGACGCCGCTGCCAAGCGCCAGCGTCGCCAGCACGAAACGCGTCATCGTTTCGAGGGACGCAATATGCTCCTTCAGGCGGCGTGTCTGAACGGCGCGGCTCATCTGTCCTCAACTCTCACGCGTGCGCCCCGCAACGGGACGCAGAAAGATGACCAAATCAGGGCTGGACGCGTCTGATCGCGGCGCCGGGCGCGGCGTGTTCGCGGCCGCCGCACCACTTGCCGGGGAGATCCGGCAGCTCGCCGTCTTCGAGGCCGTACATGTAGCTGCGGCCCTTGAGCAGGACGGCCGGTCTCCAGCACTCGTAGGGTACAGCCGCGTCGTCGTCGTTGAAATAGACGACGCCGTGCGGGCTGCCGGCTCCTTCGTAGCTGGCGAGCTCCCGGGCAAGATGGCCCTGGCCGACGTCGATGCGCTTGTAGCCGCTGCGGCTGTGGACGACGAGATTGCCGAAGCTGTCGGCATAGATCCGGTCGTGGTAGGGGCCGCCGCCGGCATAGGCGGGAACGGCGAGCCCGCCGGCCACCAGGGCAAGGGCGAGCGGCAGGAAGCTCAGTCCACTCAGTCTCGAACGCATGCGCGTCATCCTTCGTGCGGGTCAGGGCAATCGCCCTTCGCCTCCTCGCCGACAAGTTAACCTTTTCTTAAGCTTTGTTAATAGCCTAAGGCCGGATGCCGGTCACGGCTTCGGCAAACATGGTTAATATCGACGGGGCGGTGTTGCGGCGACGGGAGCTGATTCGACCTCTCCGGCTCATTTTGCGCTGCAACAGACGGGCCGCCCGGTTCAAATCGATTGAAGCAGGCGATCCATCCTCGCGCATGGGGCTGTCGGGGCTAAATATCCGCGCCGGAACGGTTTTCGCACTTTGACGCGGTGCAAAAAGAGTTTTAGGGAAGCGGGCAGCAAACGTCGCAAACCGCGCCCGTCATGTTTATCCGGAAGGGCAGCGATAGGCGCCTATCTGGGGGAGCCATGAGCAAGGCCGCAGCCACCCGAGCAAGACCGCTTTCACCGCATCTGACGGTCTATCGCTGGCCCATCACCATGACGATGTCGATCCTGCACCGCATCACCGGCGGTGCGCTGTATGTCGGCACGCTGCTGGTCGCCTGGTGGCTGATCGCCGCGGCGACGTCGGAGAGCTATTTCAACTTCGTCGACGGCCTGGTCGGATCGTGGTTCGGGCTGCTCGTCCTGTTCGGCTATACGTGGGCGCTGTTCCTGCATCTCCTCGGCGGGGTAAGGCACCTGATCTGGGACACCGGCGTCGGCCTCGAGAAGCACACGGCATCGCAGCTCGGGTGGGCGACGCTGATCGGCTCGGTGGTGCTGACGCTTGCACTCTGGGCCCTCTATTTCACGGCCGGGTGACGAAGATGAGCGACATGCGAACCCCTCTGGGCCGAGTGCGCGGCCTCGGCTCCGCCAAGGAAGGCACCGCCCATTTCTGGCTGATCCGCCTGTCAGCGATCGCGCTGGTCCCGCTCGCCTTTTTCGTGATCGGCTGGATCGTGTCGTTGCGCGGCGCGGACTCCGCCCAGATCAAGGCGTCGCTTTCATATCCGCCCACGACTTTCGTCGTCGGGCTGTTCGTGCTGATCAGCCTCTATCACATGCGGCTCGGCATGCAGCTCATCATCGAGGACTATGCGCACAACGAGCTGAACAAGCTGGTGCTCTTGATCCTCAACACCTTCTTCACGATTCTGATCGGCGCAGCCTCGCTGTTCGCCCTTCTGAAAATTGCATTCGGGGGCTGATGTGACCGCGTCTTCGACAAGCACGAAGCCTGCCTACACCTATATCGACCATACGTTCGACGTCGTCGTAGTGGGCGCCGGCGGCGCCGGGCTTCGCGCCACGCTCGGCATGGCCGAGCAGGGACTGAAAACCGCCTGCATCACCAAGGTCTTCCCGACGCGCTCGCATACGGTGGCGGCGCAGGGCGGCATCGCCGCCTCGCTGCAGAACATGGGCCCCGACAGCTGGCAGTGGCACATGTACGACACCGTCAAGGGGTCGGACTGGCTGGGCGACA
>JAEZCL010000133.1 GCA_023433585.1 Pseudomonadota bacterium | reverse complement strand
GGCGGTCCCCCTCCCCCATGCGCTGCGCGCATGGGGGAGGAGACTTTTGGTCAGCCGCCCGCCAGTTCCGCCTTCTTCTCCTCCAGCTCCAGCCAGTCCGTTTCGGCGGCGTCGAGCTGGGTGCGGGCGGCCTCCAGCGCCTTGTTGATGCGCTCGAAGGCGACGGGGTCGCGGGCGTAGAGGCCGGGGTCGGCCAGCTCAGCCTCATGGGCGGCGATGACGCCGGGCAGATCGGCCATGAGGCGTTCGGCTTCCTCAAGGCGGCGGGCGTCCTTGTAGGAGAGCTTCCTCTGGGGGCGTGCGCGGCCTTCTCCCTCCCCGTCCCGGGGCGGGCCGTCAGCGCGAAGCGATGACGGGGCGGGGGCGGCCTGGCGACGGGAGTGCGATGTCGCCGAGCCCTCCCCACCCGGCGCTTCGCGCCCCCCTCCCCCGGAGCGGGAGGGAGAATCGGCCAGGAATCCCGGGTTCTGGCGCATGAAGTCGGTCCAGCCGCCGGGGGTCTCGACCACGTCGCCGCGGCCGTTCAGGGCGATGGTGGAGGTGGCCAGGCGGTCGACGAAATCGCGGTCGTGGCTGACCAGAATCAGGGTGCCGTCATAGTCGGCCAGAAGCTCCTCGAGCCGATCCAGGGTGTCCATGTCCAGGTCGTTGGTGGGCTCGTCCAGCACCAGCAGATTGGCGGGCTGGGCCAGGGCGCGGGCCAGCAGCAGGCGGTTGCGTTCGCCGCCGGACAGGGTGGAGACCGGCTGGCGCAGCTGCGCCTCGGTGAACAGGAAATCCTGGGCGTAGGCGGCCACATGTTTCGGCCGGCCGCGCACCATGACCGAATCACCGCCGCCGGGGGTCAGGGCGCCCTTCAGCGTCATGTCGTCGGTCAGGTCGGCGCGGGCCTGGTCCAGATAGACGGGCTCCAGCCCCACGCCCAGCTTCACCGAGCCGCTGTCGGGCTCCAGTTCGCCCAGCAGGATCTTCACCAGGGTGGTCTTGCCCGCCCCGTTCGGGCCCACGATCGCCACCCGGTCGCCGCGCAGGATGCGGGTGCTGAAGGGCTTGAGGATGATGCGGTCGCCGAAGGCTTTCGTCGCGCCCTTCAGCTCCGCCACGCGCTTGCCGGAGACGGCGCCGGAATCGACGCCGAGGTTCAGCTCGCGCGGCTGGTCGCGCAGACGCTCGGCCCGCTCGGCGCGCAGGGCGCGGAGCTGACGGGCGCGGCCCTCGTTGCGGGTGCGGCGGCCGGTGATGGAGCGGTGGAAGGCGTGGGTCTCGGACTCGATGGCCTTGGAGAGGCGGCGCAGGGATTCGGCCTCCTCGGCCATGACCTGATCGGCCCAGTCGTCGAAATGGACGAAGCCCCGGTTCAGGGTGCGGACCTTGCGGCCCTCCAGCCAGAAGCAGGCGGTGGTCACCGTGTTCAGGAAGGCGCGGTCGTGGCTGACGACCAGGACGGCCATGCGCGCGGCGGCCAGCTCCGCCTCCAGAAGCTCGATGGCCAGGATGTCCAGGTGGTTGGTGGGTTCGTCCAGCAACAGGACGTCGGGCTCCTCGGCGAACGCCTTGGCCAGGGCGGCGCGGCGGATCTCGCCGCCGGACAGGCCCCGAGCGGGCTTCGATGGCGTCAGGCCGAAGGTCTCCAGCCAGCTTTCGGCCGTCCACGGCTGGGCGCCGCCGGACGCGGCGTAGTCCAGGAGGGTCTCGCCGGTGACGATCGGCTCCTGAGGGACATAGGCGAAGCGGGTTCCGGTCTGGACCGTGCGGTCGCCGGAATCCGGCTCGATCAGGCCCATGACCAGCTTCATCAGGGTCGACTTGCCCGCCCCGTTGCGGCCGACCAGGCAGGCGCGCATGCGCGGCTCGACGGCCAGGTCCACGCCCTCGAACAGGGGGCGCGGGCCGTCCTGGAGGCGGATGTCCCTGAGGGCGATGAGAGGCGGGCGGGCGGCCATGGCGGTCCTGTCGGAGGGGGAGCCGCGCCCTATACGCCATGGGGCGCGGACGGGCCACCGCCGGGACGAACCCTGTCTAGCGCGTGTGGGACGGCCCCCGGAACACCGCGTTCAGGAACAGCACGTCCAGCCCGCGCATGAAGCCGCGCGCGGTGGGGTCATGGGCGAAGCCGATCAGCTGGCCCGAGCCCAGGGGCTGAGCGACCACGGCGGGCTTGTAGGCCAGTTGGGCGCGGTTCTCGGCCCAGACATAGCCGGCGGCGATCAGGTCGTCCGGACCGGCGAAGCTGACGACGTTGGCGCCCTGGTCCAGCCGCAGCGGGCTGTAGATGTCCGAGCCGGAGGCCAGGATGTTCAGCTCGCCTGCAACGCCCGCCGACAGCCAGTGGTCGCTGTCAGTGGTGGCGCGCAGCAGAACGCCCGGAATGGAATCCGGCGAGGCCTGGGCCGGGCGGATGCGGGCGCGCAGGGCGTGGGCGTCGGCGATGATCTCGTCGTCATCATGGCCGGCCGCTTCCTCGACGGCGCGGCCCTCGACGCGGGCGGCCAGGAGTTGGGAATCGGCCTCGGCCATGAAGCGCATGCCGCCGCCGACGCCGATCAGGACGCCGCCCCGGCGGGTCCAGTCGCGCAGGTTGGCCACGCCGCGCTCATTCAGTGTCGAGGCGTAGCCGCGGCCGTCGGGCAGGATGATGACGTCATAGGCGCCGAGGTCCGAGGCCGCCAGCTGGGCGGTGCGGATGATGGTGACGGGATAGCCGTATTCACGCTCGATCAGCCAGCGCAGACCGCCTGCCGAGGTGGGGCTGGTGGGCGTGTCCCAGGCCATGGCGATGCGGGGCGCGCGGGCGGGCCGGACGCGGTCGGAGCCCAGGCTGGGCCCGGCGGTGACCCAGGTGTCGGGAACGCCGTGGACCCGGGCGCCCGTCTCGGTGGCGATGCGGGTGATGCGGGCGGCGGCGTCGGCCGGGTTGGCGCCGCGCGTCAGGACCACCGACCCGGCGGGCCAGTCGCGGCCGTTCAGGGTGAAGGGCGCCTCTGCGGTGCGAACGACCAGGCCATCGCGCAGGGCGGCGGCGAGGAAGCGCATGGACGACAGGCCGGGGCGCGCGATCCAGGCGGCGGCGTTCGTCCCGTCGATGACGCCTCCGTTCAGGGGCGTGTCGCCGGACAGGGGCGAGACGGCGACGGCGGGGCGCGTGCGGCACTGGACGGCGGGGGTGTTGTAGGCCAGCGGCAGGGCCCAGGCGGCGATGTCGTAGAGCTGGTGGTCCAGGCCCTGGGCGCGGCGGCGCTCCTGCTCGGCCACGAAGTCGGCGGGCAGGCTGACGGAAGGGTCCAGCAGCACCCGGGCCAGGCGTCCGGCGGGCTGGGCCAGGTCGATGACATAGGTTCCGGCGCCGTGCGAGCCGCAGGCGGAGAAGGCGCCCTCGGCCACGCCGATCTCGATGCCCTGGGACGCCAGGGAGCGGGCCAGGCGATCTGCGGCCGAAGGGTCGAACCCGGTGCGGGGCAGCAGGATGGCGCCCAGGCGGCGGCCCTCCTCGACGGCCGAGGCGTGATAGGCGTGGAAATCGCCCATCAGCCGCTCGCGGTTCACCGCCGCCGCGTCGATGGTGGACAGCGAGATCAGGAACTGGCTGCGCACCGTTTCGAACAGGGTCAGGAGACTGCCGTCCGAACGGCGGCGCACGTCGCCGCGCGCCGAGCCCTGCTCATAGGTCATGGCGATGGCCCCGGCGTAACCGGGCCAGTTGTCGCCGTAGCCGGGGTAGAAGGCGTCAAAATATTCGCGGGTGAAATAGTCGATGCCCGCCTGGTCGAAGACCTGGCCGTGGGCACGGCCGATGACCTCGCGCATGGCCAGCTGGCTGGGGGTGAACAGGGGATTGAAGGGGTCGGCCTCGGGCGGGAAGAAGTAGGTCTGGTCCGTGCCCATCTCGTGGATGTCGGCGACGACCTGGGGCTTCCATTGCAGATGCAGGGCGGCGTGGCCGCGGGTCTCGGGCTGGGTCTGGGCGAACCAGTCGCGGTTCAGGTCGAACAGATAGTGGTTCATGCGGCCGGACGGCCACGGCTCGCGACCCTGGACCGACTGCACGTCGGGATCGGATTCCAGGCCCTGGCCGGCGCGGTAGCCGTTGATGAAGCGGTCGCGGCCGTCGGGGTTCTGGGTCGGGATCAGGACGACGACGGTGTTCTCCAGCATCCGCTGGACGCGGGGGTCGCCGCGCGCGGCCAGAAGGTGGCGGGCGACGGCCATGGACGCCTCGGCCGGGCCGACCTCGTTGCCGTGGACGGAATAGGCCAGCCAGACGATGGCGGGGGTCTCGGCGACCAGACGGCGCGCCGTCGCCGCGTCGGTGACGCGGGGATCGGCCAGGGCGCGCGAGGCGGCGCGGATCTCGTCCAGCCGGGCGATGTTGGCGGGCGAGGATATGGCGGCCCAGATCAGTCGGCGGCCCTGCCAGGTGCGGCCATATTCGCCGGTGACCATGCGCTCGGGCGCGGAGGCGGCCAGGGTCTCGATATAGCGGTGGATGTCGGCGACCGGCGTCAGGCGCTCGCCCACCGGATGGCCGATGACGGTTTCCGGGGTGGGGATCGAGGGGTCCAGGTTCGCGCCAGGGAACAGATCCTGGGCCATCGAAGGCGAGGCGGCCATCAGGCCGAAGGACAGCGCCAAGGCGGCGAGAACACGCTTCATGAGACAACCCCCGAACAAGGCGGATAGACTTAGCGGATTGGACGGGCGCCGCAAATCTCCTCCCCCATGAGTGAAGCGAATGGGGGAGGGGGAGCACGCGCAGCGTGGTGGAGGGGGCGACCCCATCCACCGAGCTTGAGGTTTGCCCCCTCCACCACTTCGTGGTCCCCCTCCCCCGCGATGCGGGGGAGGAGAGTCAGAGACCGACGGCGCGCAGACGGGTCCAGACGAGGGTCCAGATGCGGGAGGCGACCTTGTCGGCGTCGCGGAAGACCTCGGCGGCGGGAATTCGCAGGACGTCGATCCCCTGGGCTTTGAGCCAGGCGGTGCGGCGGATGTCGCGTTCGGGATAGTCGGCGGTTTCGTGAACGAAGCCGTCCACTTCGACAGCCAAGCGAGCCTTGGCGCAGTAGAAGTCGAGAATGAACGGCCCCAGGGGATGCTGCCTTCGGAAGGCCGGGCGGTCCGGCTGCCGCCGGCGCAGGCGCGCCCAGAGCGCGGCCTCGGGCGGGGTCAGGTTCCGCCGGAGACTTCTGGCGCGTTTGTGGGTAAGGATCGGCGCCCGCATGTTGAACGTATCGCCCGAACCCGCCCCCTCCACCATCCCCGGATTAGGTCCGGGGCTGGTCCTCCTCCCCCGCGATGCGAGGGAGGCGTTTTGAGCATGAAACCCTTCTGGGAAACCAAGCGCCTGGATCAGATGAGCGCGGCCGAGTGGGAGAGCCTGTGCGACGGGTGCGGCCTGTGCTGCCTGGTGCGGTTCGAGGACGAGGACACCGGCGAGGTGATCCCGACGCGGGTGCACTGCAAGCTGTTCGATCCGGTGTCCTGCACCTGTTCGGACTACGCGAACCGGCAGGCGCAGGTGCCCGACTGCATCAAGCTGACGCCCGGGATCGTCGGAACGCTGACCTGGCTGCCGAAATCCTGCGCCTATCGCCGGCTGGAGGAGGGCCGGGGCCTGGCGGACTGGCATCCGCTGGTCTCTGGCGATCCGGAAAGCGTGCATCGGGCCGGGGTGTCCATACGCGGCCAGACCGTCAGCGAGACGACTCTGGCCGAGCCCGAGGATGCGCTGAACTTCGAGGCGCCGGAATGGAACGTGGAGCGGGGCGTGTCGAATAACGGCGGCCGCTAAGGAAAACTTTTCCAGTTCAGGGCAAGGTGGCCGCTGAACGGAGGGGCGCGGTGTCAAGCCACGAGTGTTTTGGAGACGGATCGGCCGCCGGCGAGGCGGACCTGTCGCTGTTTGACCAGTTGACGGCCATGGCCGCGACCCTGTTCGGGACGCAGGCGGCGCTGGTCTCGATCACCGAGGGCCACCGGCAGATATTCCGGTCGCGGCTGGGCGTCGGCGGGGTGGAGACGCCGAGCGAGAGCGCCTTCACCCCCCATGCGGTGGCGCTGGGCGAAGGCGGCGTGCTGGTGGTCGAGGACGCCAGCCTGGACGAACGCTTCAAGGACAATGTGCATGTGACGGGACCGGCCCATGTGCGGTTCTACGCCGGGGCGGTCATCACCCTGAAGGACGGGCGCGACGTGGGCTGCGTCTGTGTGCTGGACCAGAATCCCCGGCCGCGCCCGGACGATGCGAAGCTGGAGGCGTTGCGGCGCCTGGCGCGCCTGGCCGCCGACATGCTGGAGAAACGTGAGGCCGCAGGCGGCGCGCGCGAGAAGCTGGAGATGCTGGACATGGCCGAGGCCATGTCGGGGGTGGGGCACTGGCGTCTGGACGTGGCGACCGGGCGGGTGACCTGGTCCGATCAGGTCTATCACATCCACGGGCTGGATCCCGACGTCTTCGATCCGAATCTGGACAGCGCCGTGGACGCCTATCACCCGGAGGACCGGGACGCGATCCGGCGCGCGATCGAGCGTGCGGCCGAGACGGGCGAGCCCTATGACGTGCGGCTGCGGCTGATCCACACGGACGGGACGATGCGGCTGGTGCGCTCGCGCGGGGTGGCGCAACGGGACGAAACCGGCCGGGTCGAGGCGCTGTTCGGGGTGTTTCAGGACATCACCGAACAGGAAGCGGTCCTGGCCAGCGCGCGCAAGAACGAGCACCGCTATCGTCTGCTGGCCGACAACATGGCCGACGTGATCGCGCGGGTGAAACCGGACGGGCACAGCAACTACATCTCGCCCGCGGCCGAGGCGGTGATCGGCTATACGCCGCTGGAGATGGTGGGAACGACGGCGCAGGACTATGTGCTGGAGGCGGACAAGCCGATCTTCCTGAACGCCATGGCCCAGGTGCTCGAGACCGGCGAGAACCGGCGGGTCCAGTATCGCGTGGCCCACAAGTCCGGCGTTCATGTGTGGGTCGAGACGCACCTGCAGCGCGTCGAGAACAGCCGGGGCCAGGGCGAGGTCGTCATCGTCATCCGCGACATCTCGGACCGCAAGGCGCTGGAGGACGAGGTGGCGGCGTCCCTGGCCGAGAGCCGCAAGATCGCCGACCGCTATCGCCTGCTGGCCGAGAACATGGGCGACGTCATCACGCGGGTTAAGGCGGACGGGACGAGCAAATACATCTCGACAGCCATCGAACAGCTGCTGGGCTGGGGCTACCACGAGATGTCGGGCCAGTCGCTGGACTATGTCCATCCGGCGGACCGGGGCATCGTCCTGGAAGCGATCCAGGAGGCGATCCGGGACGGCAAGCCGCGCACTCTGCAGCATCGGGCGGTGCACAGGGACGGGCGGCCGATCTGGCTGGAATCCCATTTCCGCGCCATGTCGGACGAGAGCCGCGCCCTGGGCGAGGCGGTGGTGGTGATGCGCGACATCTCGGACCGCAAGGCGCTGGAGGCCGAACTGATGGCCGCCCGCGACCGGGCCGAGGCGGCGGCCCGGGCCAAGAGCGAATTCCTGGCCAACATGAGCCACGAACTGCGCACCCCCTTGACCAGCGTGGTGGGTTTCGCCGGTCTGCTGAAACAGAGCCCGAACCTGGCGGCGGACGAGCGCCGCTATGCGGAGCGCATCGCCTCGGGCAGCGAGGCGTTGCTGGCGGTCATCAACGACATCCTGGACTATTCAAAGCTGGAGGCCGGGGCGGTGGAACTGGATCCGCAGCCTTTCAGCCCGGCGGACCTGGCCCGCGGCGCGGCGGACCTGATGGAGGCCCAGTGCCGGGCCAAGGGCCTGATGCTGGAGCTGGAGGTCGAGCCCGACATGCCGGAGCGCCTGATGGGCGATTCCGGGCGGTTGCGGCAGGTTCTGCTGAATTTCCTGTCGAACGCGGTGAAATTCACGGCCAACGGCGGGGTGCGGGTGGCCGTGTCGTGCGAACCGGACGCCGACGGACGGGTCTGGATGGCCCTGTCGGTGAAGGACAGCGGCATCGGCATTTCCGAGGACATGGTCGAGCAGCTGTTCGACCGCTTCACCCAGGCGGACGCCTCGACCACCCGCACCTTCGGCGGGACGGGGCTGGGGCTGGCGATCTCGCGCCAGCTGATCGAGATGATGGGCGGCGAGATCGGCGCGCACGGAACGCCGGGCGAGGGCTCGACCTTCTGGTTCCAGGTTCCGCTGGCGGTCTGTGAGGCGCCGCGCGAGGACGCGGCCCCGGCGGCGGCCCAGACGCTGACGGCGGCGCGGATCCTGATGGCCGACGACGCCCCGGCGAACCGGGAGCTGGTCAGCGTGCTGCTGAGAGGCATGGGCCTGAGCGTGGACACGGTGGAGAACGGCGCGGAGGCGGTCGAGGCGGTCCGCCAGGACCGCTATGACCTGGTGCTGATGGACGTGCACATGCCGGTGATGGACGGGCTGAACGCGGCGCGGGCCATTCGCGCCCTGGAGGGCGAGGCGGGCGCGACGCCGATCATCGCCCTGACCGCCAATGTGGGGCGCGAACAGGTGACGACGTGCCTGGAGGCCGGAATGAACGGGCACCTGGCCAAACCCATCGACGTGGCGCAGATGGTGCGGACCCTGTCGGACTGGCTGGGCAGCGAAAAACCGGCCGAGGCGGCGTTGAATTAGGCGCGCCGACGGGCGGTTTCCCCCGCTTGTCTCCGGATCAATCCCGCGCCGGACAAGGCCTTTTCGAAAATCTTCGTCCGTTTTCGCGACCGGTGACGCTGGTCCCGTAGTCTTTGGGCATGACGGGAAAAAGCGATGAAAACGGAACGGACGCGGCGGCTTGGCTGGCCGGTCTTCAGACCCTTCTGATGGTCGAAGTCACGGCGGCGGCGAAGGCCCTGACGGCGGCGCGGCCGAAGGAGGGAGCGGACAGCGCGGCCCTGGACCGGCACGCCCGCGCCGTCACCAGCCTCGCTCGCGCCGCCAAGGCGGCGGCCAGCCTGACGGAGACGCCGGGGCGCGGACGCCCCAGGACCGCTGGAGAGCAACCATGTCAGTTGTTCTGTGGCGTGGTGACGCTCGATGCGGCGCCGGGCGAGGGCGCGGCGGTGACGGCGGGGTTCGAATTCGACACGCCGGTGCGGTTCGACGCGGACCGGATCGAGGTGACGCTGGAGACCTTTGAGGCGGGGCGGATGGCGGCGGCGCCGCTGATCGAGGTGCGGGTCTAGGGAGTAGGGCTTAGGGCTTAGGGCTTAGGGAGTGGGCAGTGGGCGGTGGCTAAGACCTAAGCCCTAAGACCTATGCCCTTCCTAAGCCCCTGAACGGGCGACGACATGAGACACATACCGAGCGAACTGGCCGACCGCATCGAGGGCGGGGCGGCGACGATGTGCCATGCCTGGGTGCTGGCGCGGGCGGACGGCGCGAGGCTGGAGGCGGCGGCGCTTCTTTGATCCTCCCCCATTCGCGATGCTCATGGGGGAGGAGATTGCGGTTGCCCTTTGCGGCGGCCATTGCATGGCTTAACTGACGGCTTTGAGCTTTCGAGGAGCAGAGCCGGACGTGGCGGGTGATCCCTACAAGGAACTGGGCGTGGCGCGCGGCGCGAGCCAGGATGAGATCCGCAAGGCGTTCAGGAAGCTGGCCAAGGAACTGCACCCGGACAAGAATCCCGGCGACACTGCGGCCGAGGATCGGTTCAAGCGCATCACCGCCGCCTTCGACATCCTGGGCGACGAGGAGAAGCGCCGGAAGTTCGACCGGGGCGAGATCGACGCGGACGGGCGCGAGCAGTTCCGGGGCTGCGGCGGCGGCGGGCCGCGCGGGGCGGGGGGTGGTTTCGGGCAGGGCGGTTTCGGCGGTCAGGGCGGGGCGCGGGCCGGGTTCGAGGGCATCGACCTGGACGACCTGTTCGGCATGTTCGGCGGCGGCGCGGGCGCGCGCCAGGGGGCCAGGCCGGGCGGCGGACGCGGGTTCGCTTCGCGCGGGCAGGATCTGAAGGCCACGCTGGACATCAGCCTGGAGGACTCCATCACCGGGGCCACGCGGCGCATCCAGTTCTCGGACGGGCGGACGCTGGACGTGACGATCCCCAAGGGCGCGGGCGACGGACAGGTGATCCGGCTGCGCGGGCAGGGGATGCCGGGGCGCGGGGGCGAGGCCGGCGACGCCCTGATCGAGCTGAAGCTTCAGGACCATCCGATCTATCGCCGCGAGGAGGCGGACCTGCACATGGATTTGCCGGTGTCGGTTCCTGATGCGGTGCTAGGCGGCAAGGTGACGGTGAAGACACCGGACGGAGCGGTCAGCATGACGCTGCCCAAGGCGTCGAACTCGGGCCAGGTGCTGAGGCTGAAAGGCAAGGGCGCCTATGCGAACGGGCGGCGCGGAGACCTGCTGGCGCGGCTGGTCGTGACCCTGCCGGAATACCAGGACCATAATCTGGTGAAGTTCGCCGAGAAGTGGCGGGCGGACCGACCCTATTCGCCCGGGAAATCGTGATGAAGCCGACCGTGAAGCCTGAACGCCCGTGGTTCTCGTCGGGGCCCACGGCCAAGCGGCTGGGGTGGTCCATGGCGGGCCTGCCTGACGGCCTGCTGGGACGCGGCATCCGCGCGCCGGAGGTGGTGGAGCGGTTCGCCTACGCCCTGCGCCTGACGCGCGAGGTGCTGGAGGTCCCCGAGGACTATGTGGCCTGCTACCTGCCGGCGTCGGACACCGGGGCGGTGGAGGCGGCGCTGTGGTCCATGCTGGGGCAGCGGCCGGTGCAGGTGGTCGCCTATGAGAATTTCGGCCTGACCTGGGCCGCAGACGTGCGGGACCACTTGAAGCTGGCGCCGGAAGTGCTGAGCGCGCCGTGGGGGGCGTTGCCGGACCTGTCGCGGGTCGATCCGGCGAAGGATCTGGTGTTTCCGTGGAACGGGACCACGTCGGGGGTGCGGGTTCCGAACGCGGATTTCATCAGGGACGACCGCGAGGGGCTGACGATCTGCGACGCGACGTCGGCGGCGTTCGCCATGCCGCTGGACTGGAAGAAGCTGGATGTGACGACCTTCTCGTTCCAGAAGGCGCTGGGGGGCGAGGCCGGGATCGGGGTGGCGGTGCTGTCGCCCCGGGCGGTGGAGCGGCTGGACACATACCGGGCGGCGTGGCCGATCCCGAAGGTGTTGAGGCTTCAGGACGCCAAGGGCTTCGACCGGTCCCTGGCGACCGGGACCATGATCAACACCTTCTCGGTGATGACCATCGAGGACTGGATCGACGCCCTGGAGTGGGCGCGGTCCATCGGCGGGCTGGACGAACTGATCCGGCGCACGGAGGCGAATTACGCGGCGTTGAGCGAATGGGTGGAGCGGACCGACTGGATCGATTTCCTGCCCGAGCGGCCGGAGATCCGGTCGACGACCTCAGTGTGCTTGAAATTCGTCGATGAGCGGGTGACGGGGCTGTCGGAGGATGGTCAGCGCGACTTCGTCAAGCGGTTCAAGGCGCTGCTGGAGGATGAAGGGGCGGTGTTTGACATGGAGCCGCACCGCAACGCCCCGCCGGGCCTGCGCCTGTGGTGCGGCTGCACGGTGGAGACGGCGGACGTGAAGGCGGCTACGCCGTGGCTGGATTGGGCGTTCGGGGCGGCGGTGGGCTGAGTCTCCTCCCCCATGCGCTGCGCGAATGGGGGAGGAGATATTGCGCTGATGAAGGCGACACCGCTTGATTCCCTCGCTATAGCCTGCTTCCGCAATTTCAGCGGAGTGTGAAGTCTTGGCGAACGTCGCGGTGGTCGGCGCCCAGTGGGGCGACGAGGGCAAGGGCAAGATCGTCGACTGGTTGTCGAACCGGGCCGATGTGGTGGTCAGGTTCCAGGGCGGTCACAACGCCGGCCATACGCTGGTGGTGGGCGACAAGGTTTACAAGCTGAGCCTGCTGCCCTCGGGCGTGGTGCAGCAGAAGCCTTCGGTGATCGGCAACGGGGTGGTGGTGGACCCCTGGGCCTTGCTGGCCGAGATCGAGCGGATCGAGGCGCAAGGGGTGGCGATCACGCCGGACATCCTGAGCCTGGCGGACAACGCCTGCCTGATCCTGCCGCTGCACAAGGACCTGGACCAGGCGCGCGAGGCGCAGGCGGGCAAGACCAAGATCGGCACGACCGGGCGCGGCATCGGCCCGGCCTATGAGGACAAGGCGGGGCGCCGGGCGATCCGCGTGGGCGACCTGGCCGACCCGGAGGCGCTGGACGCCAAGATCGAACGCCTGCTGGCGCACCACAACGCGCTGCGGAAGGGGCTGGACCTGCCGGAGGTGGACGTGGCGGGGCTGAAGGCCGCCTTGCTGGACGTGGCGCCGAAGGTTCTGGTGTTCGCGGGCCAGCCGGTGTGGCGCACCCTGGACCGGTTCTATCGCGAGGGAAAACGCATCCTGTTCGAGGGCGCGCAAGGGACCCTGCTGGACGTGGACCACGGCACTTACCCTTACGTGACATCATCGAACACGGTGGCGGGCCAGGCGGCGGCGGGCTCGGGCCTGGGGCCGCGCTCGGTGGGTTATGTGCTGGGCATCGTCAAGGCCTACACCACACGGGTGGGGGAGGGGCCGTTCCCCACCGAGCTGTTCGACGCGGTGGGCGAGCGCATCGCGGAGCGGGGCCGCGAGTTCGGCACGGTGACGGGGCGGGCGCGGCGCTGCGGCTGGTTCGACGCGGTGCTGGTGCGCCAGTCCATCGCGGTGAACGGCATCCACGGCATCGCCCTGACGAAACTGGATGTGCTGGACGGGTTCGATGAACTGAAGATCTGCACCGGCTACCGGATCGGGGATCGGGAGCTGGACTATCTGCCCGCTGGAATGAAGGACCAGGCGGGGGTGGAGCCGGTCTATGAGACCGTGGAGGGCTGGAGCGAGAGCACCCAAGGGGCGCGGTCGTGGAAGGACCTGCCCGCCGCCGCGATCAAATATGTGCGCCGGATCGAGGAGCTGATCGAGGCCCCGGTGGCCTTGCTGTCCACCAGCCCGGAGCGGGACGACACCATCCTGATGCGCGACCCGTTCGAGGGGTGACAGTCAGGTTCTAGGTTCTAGGTGCTGGGGCAAGCCGGATGCGGAGGGTCGTGAGCATGCGACCGACTTCAGAAGCCTTATCGAGCAGGGCGTCGCAATGGTCGCCGAGGCGCTATGCCCCCAAGCCCTGATCCCTGGAGCCTAGCACCTGGAACGGCGCGTCAAGGCGATCTTTACCCGGGCGGGGTAACGGAAGGTGTTCGCTGGAGTCTTCCGTGTTCACGACCGATGCAAAAAACCTGGCCAGGATGGCGCCGACGCTGCGCCGTGTCCTGGTCGTCGATCCCAATGTCACCGCAGCCAAGCTGCTTGCCGAGACGCTCAAGGGACTCGGCGTAGGCGAGGTGCAGATCAAGACCGAGGGGCGGGGCGCGCTGGACATCTGCCGGGAGTTCGAGCCCACGTTGATCTTTACCGAGCATCGAGGGCCTCAGCTGGACGGGGAATCCTTCGCCAAGGCGGTCCGGCGGTCGAACTTCGTCTGTCGTAAAGCCCCCATCATCATGGTGACGGCCGAGGCCACCGCCGCGTCCATTCTCGGCGCCCGGGACGCAGGCGTGCATGAGTTCCTGAGAAAGCCCTTCACAGCCGGCGACCTGACCAAACGGATCGAGGTGGTGGCGCTGAAGCCCCGCAGCTGGATCGAGGCGGTCGGCTATGTGGGACCGGACCGGCGACGGTTCAACTCAGGCGAATATTCCGGGCCCCGAAAACGCAAGGCGGACACGCCGAAGGGCGCCGGCGCCGAGGCGGCGGTCAAGGATCAGGCCATGCGTATCCTGGCGTCGGCGCACAAGCAGTTCGACAGCGACCCCATGCAGGCCCTGCGCGCCATCAGCGAACAGGTCGTGACCCTCAAGACGCTCGCCATGAAAGTCTCGGACACCCAGCTGGTGATCGCCGTGTCGGGCCTGGAGCGAGCCCTGAACACCGGACAGCCTACCCGCGACGCGCTGGCCGAACCGATCCGGGCCGTGGTGGCGCTGGCGGCGCCGGAAACCCAGGCGGCGCTGGCGGCCTGACCCAGGGTCAGACCGCTTCCAGGTTCCGTTCTGTCGCGGCGGCGCGCATGGCCTTCTGGAGCTTTTCGAAGGCGCGGACCTCGATCTGGCGCACGCGCTCGCGGCTGACGCCGTACTGGCCGGCCAGCTCCTCGAGGGTCACGGGGTCGTCCTTGAGGCGGCGCTCGGTCAGGATGTGCTTCTCCCGATCCGTCAGCTCCTCCATCGCCTCCTGAAGCAGACCCATGCGCAGGGAATGCTCCTCGGTGTCGGCCAGGCGCGTTTCCTGGGACACCTGAGTGTCGTCGGTCAGCCAGTCCTGCCACTCGCTCTCGCTGTCGGAACGCAGGGGCGAGTTCAGCGACGCATCGCCGCCGAGGCGACGGTTCATGCTGATGACGTCTTCCTCGGACACGCCCAGGTCAGTGGCGATCTTGGTGACGTGCTCGGGGCGCAGGTCGCCGTCCTCGAAGGCGGAGATCTGGCTCTTGGCCTTGCGCAGGTTGAAGAACAGCTTTTTCTGGGCCGCCGTGGTGCCCATCTTCACCAGCGACCAGGAGCGCAGGATGTATTCCTGGATCGAGGCGCGGATCCACCACATGGCGTAGGTCGCCAGGCGGAAGCCCTTGTCGGGATCGAATTTCTTGACGGCCTGCATCAGGCCCACATTGCCCTCGGAGATCACCTCGCCGATGGGCAGGCCGTATCCGCGATAACCCATCGCGATCTTCGCGACGAGACGCAGATGGCTTGTAACGAGCTTGTGGGCGGCCTGCGTGTCCTCATGTTCCAGATACCGCTTGGCGAGCATGTACTCTTCCTGCGGCTGGAGCATGGGAAAGCGGCGAATCTCTTCCAGATAGCGGGACAGCCCGCCTTCGCCGGTCGCAATGCTTGGTAGTGTCTGGGCCATAAAGCACCCCTTCTCTCAGATCGGCATGCCCCCGTTGAAGGCGGGCAGGTGGCGCAGCGCCGTGGGCCTGTTGCGCCATATCGACAATATAGG
>JAEZCL010000103.1 GCA_023433585.1 Pseudomonadota bacterium | reverse complement strand
ACGTCAGGTTCGCGCTTTTTAATTACCGCTAACAAAAACTGGAAGCAGACCGGATCGTACTGTCCAACAGCCTGGCGAAGATCGTGCGCCATAAGAACGATTCCGTTTTTAATTACCAGTTCCTGATCGACTATTTCAGCGGTCCGCAAAAATCCACCCGCCAGAATCAAATCAACCTGAACCTCAAAACGGTGGAATTGAAAAAGGTGGCCATCATACAGCGCGATGAATGGCGGGGTGAAAATCTTTCGGCCGTTGTAAAATCGCTGACAGTCGGCGCAAGAGTTTTTGATGTAAATAAACGGGTAATCCGCATCAACGATATCATAATCGATGAACCCTCTTTTGCCATCTACAACTACACGGGCAACCGAAGCTCGAGGCCTGTTACGGAAGAAGCGGAAATAGTAAACGATACTGCCAACCTTCGCTGGAATCCGGGTAAATGGGAACTAACCCTCGACCGGCTACTGATCAATAATGGCGCCTTCCGCAGCGATGTTGAAACTGACCGCGAAATCTATCAATCCTTTGATGGCGCTCATATTGCCTTTTCACAGATCAATGGAGAATTCACTGGTTTAAAAATCTTTCAGGATTCCATTACCGCAAAAGTTCTTCTTAAAACAAAAGAGCGCAGCGGTTTCGAGGTAAAAAGTCTTGATGCCCACCTGCACATGCATCCGGAAGCAATTGAATTTTCGAACCTCGACCTGAAAACCAACCGGAGCCATTTGCATGATTTTTTCGCCATGCGTTATTCCTCCTTTGAAGATATGAGCGAGTTTGAAACAAGGGTGCGTATGGAGGCAAATCTGAGCGACGCCGAAATCAGCAGCGATGATATTGCTTTTTTTGCGCCCCAGATCGCCGACTGGAATAAAAAGATTACGGTGAATGGAACGATCAAGGGCAGTGTTGACAATTTGAATGGCAGAAATCTGGTAATCGAGGCCGGGCGGGATACTTATCTGAATGGAGACATTAGCATCGCCGGTTTGCCCTATATTGACAGAACCTATATCGATTTCGAAGCAAATGATTTCCGCACCATTTACAGCGATGCGGTCTCCTTTGTTCCGGCATTGCGAAAAGTGAATCAGCCTCGCCTCGACCTGCTTCAGTATCTCCGGTTCAGAGGCAACTTTACCGGATTTTTGCAGGACTTTGTTACATACGGAACTCTTGAAACCAGGCTCGGAACGTTCGTAACCGACTTAAATATGAAATTGCCCACCCGCGGCGTGGAAAGCTATTCGGGCAATATTAAAACAAAGGGGTTTCAGATAGGCACATTCATCGACAATCCGCAATTTGGCCTGTTATCGGTTCAGGGTACGATTAAAGGCCAGGGTTTAAAGGCCAGCACTTTGAACACCTCTCTTGACGGAGAAATTGACCTGCTTGAATTCAATGATTATAAATACACCGGAATCAGCATTAAGGGGAAATTTGCGAAACGCCTCTTTAACGGCGAACTGATTTCCGTCGATCCAAATCTGGATCTCGTATTAAACGGGTTAATTGATTTCGGAAAAGAAATTCCCGAGTTTGATTTTGACGCCACCGTTACCCGGATGGATCTGCAGCAACTTAAATTATTAAACGAGCAGATTGTTTTTGACGGCAAGTTTGCTTTTAATTTCAGCGGCAGCAATATTGATAACTTTTTGGGCACCGCGAGGGTTTATGAAGCCTCTGTATTCCGCAGTGGAAACCGGATCTCTTTCGACTCCCTGTTCGTGGAATCAAAAGTGATCGATAATAATAAGATCATTACCGCATTGAGCAACGAGTTTGATGCCGCACTGGTGGGCGAATTTTCAATCCGTGATCTCCCGGCCGGATTTCAAAGCTTCCTGAATAAATATTATCCCGCCTACATTAAACCGTCCCGAACCGCATTAAAAAATGAAAACTTCAGCTTTGTTATCACCACAAAAAAAGTAGATGAATACATCAGCGTTTTTAACAAAGACCTGTCGGGATTTAACTACAGCACACTAACCGGAAGAGTGAACGCAAAAGAAAACCTGCTGGACCTTAACCTGGAAATTCCGCAGTTTGGATACAAGAATGTGGGTTGGTACAATCTGGACCTGCAGGCTGTTGGCACCTATGATAGTCTTTCGGTGGAAAGCAATATTGCCAATATTCTGATCAACGATAGTCTTAATTTCCCCGGAACAAACATCAAAATAATTTCCTCCAACGATCTTTCCGACGTACAGATTACAACCAGTGCGAATCAGACTTTGAACAGCGCCAATCTCAGCGCCCAGGTTCAAACCTTGCCTAAAGGCGCCAAAATCACTTTCCGCGAATCGGGATTTGATCTGAATGGCAAGAACTGGGTGGTGGAAAAAGACGGTGAACTCATTCTTACCGAAGACCTGGTTTCTGCCGATGGTATCCGGATCTACAATGCGGAGCAGGAAATTCTGGTCACCACCGTTCCTTCCGATATTGGATATACCAATGATATCCGGATTGAATTGGTTAAACTCAATCTGGGCGATTTCACGCCCTATCTGGTTCCCAGCAACCGGATTGAAGGTTTGCTGACCGGTTCCGTGAATGTGATGGATCCATTCGGTAGGATCATGGTTGATTTCGACAGTGAAGCGGTCCAGTTTCGACTCGATAACGACTCAATTGGAAAAGTAAAACTGAACGCCAATTGGGACCGCAGTAATGGATTGATCCGCTTCAATGCGCTTTCCGATAACCGCGATTATGATTTTGACCTGGAAGGGATGTTTCGGTTTCGCGACAGCCTGAACCTGGATCAGCTTGATATAACCGCTAAGCTTGAAAATACGCGGATAAACCTGCTGGACACCTATTTGTCGGGGGTTTTCCGTGATATTACCGGTTTGGCCACAGGTACGCTTCGCATTGTTGGACCCACCAATGACCTTCGGTTCCTGGGTCAGGTTAAGCTGGTGAACGGAGGATTGCGGGTTGATTATACAAATGTTTTTTACCGGATCCCTGAAGCAAATTTTCAGTTCCTGGAAGATCAGATCAATTTCGGTTCATTCCGGATCACCGATACCCTTGGAAATACAGGCACGGTGACCCGCGGGCATTTATACCACAGAGGCTTTGATGATCTGGCTTTTGACTTTGCCATGAACACCAACAAATTGCTGGTTTTGTCTACAAACAACCAGGGTACTGATCCATTTTATGGAAATGTTATTGCCCGGGCGAATATGAGTTTCAGCGGTCCGCTTAGTAATATGGAAATGGATATTACTGCAGAACCTGCCGACAGTTCTTCCTTTTATATAAATACAAAATCAAGCCGTGAAAGCGGACAGGCGGATTTCGTGGTATGGAAAGTATATGGTCGGGAAATGGAAGCGGTTGCCGGGTCCGATGCAAGTAATCTGAACGTTAATCTGGATGTAACCGCCAATAATTACGCGAATATGTATGTTATCCTGGATGAGTTGACGGGCGATATCATCCAGGCCAATGGAAGGGGAAATCTGCAGGTGAGAGCCGGTACCACCGGAGAATTTACCATAACGGGGCGGTATGATATTGATCGCGGGAACTACAATTTTAATTTTGAATCGCTGCTGAAAAAGCCATTTAAGCTGAAGGAAGGCGCCGGCAATTATATTCAGTGGTCGGGCGATCCGAATGTGGCCCGGATTAAGATCGACGCGGAATACGAAGCGGAGAATGTGCGGTTCAGCGATTTGGGGCTGGATGCAGTGGCTGCCGTAAGTGGCGCTATCAACGATAATGTTCGGCGCTACCGCGGAAAAGTACTGGTTACCGCAAGCCTGACCGGAGAGCTCATGTCGCCGGTAATAGAATTTGCCATCGATCTGCCC
>JAEZCL010000099.1 GCA_023433585.1 Pseudomonadota bacterium | reverse complement strand
ATGCCGATGATGGTCGTCGCGGTGCTTGGTGCGTGTGGCCATCCGGAGGCGGAGGTCGAGGCGGAGGCGGAGGCGGATGTAGAAGAGACGGGTACTGTCGAGCAGGGCCTGCATCGAAGTCCGAAGGAGCGCGACACCGTCTATCAAGCTGGCACCTTCGACGATCTGGCGACTTCGCACTTCACGGGCGAGGTTCCCTATCGAGAGATCGTGAAGCACGGCGACTTCGGGGTCGGGACGATGTCCCACGTGGACGGAGAGATGATCGCGCTCGATGGCGTCTTCTACTCGATCCGAGACGATCTGGTCCCCCGTCGCGTGGACCCGAAGACCCCTGCGCCGTTCGCGCAGGTCTCGTATTTCTCGGCGGACTCGCGCGGGGACCTGTGCTCCCTCTCCGGCTTCGCCGCCGTGCAGGCCGCGCTGACAGGACTCGCTCCTGACCTCCGCACCTTCTACGCGTTCAAGGCGGAAGGCACGTTCACGAGCATCACGGTGAGGTCGATCCGCCGCCAGGAGGAGCCGTATCCGCCGATCGGCGACGTCGTCGCGACGCAGGTCACCCGCGTCCTGACGAACGTGCGCGGAACGATGCTCGGCTTCCGCACCCCGCCGTGGGCCGGCGCTACCGCGTTTGCCGGATATCACTTCCACTTCATCACGGCCGACCGCAAGGTCGCCGGACACGTGCTCGACGTGTCGACGGGCCGGGTCAAGGTCGCGATCGACGACAAGCACGCACTGTCGATCGATCTGCTCGGGAAGGACGACGATCACCGGAAGCACTGACCCGAAAGCGATGCGCGGCGCCCGGGCGCACGAGGCCGCTCGGGCGACGCTGCTCGCTCGACACGAAGGCCGGGAGCTGTTGCTCCTGGCCTTCGTCGTGCGGAGACCTCATTCCAGGCGGGTCGGCGGTGTCTTCCCGCACGTCCGACCCGTGGGGATGACGAAGCACGAAGAGTTCGGATTGCACCGGCACGTGAGCTCCATCCCGCTGCGACAGCAGTTGAGGAACTCGTCCTGCGGAAGGCGGCACATGCAGGCGCCCGTCTCGATGTCGTAGGTGCCGGACGTGACCGTCGTCGTCGACGGTGAGCGCGAGCAGGCGATGATGCCTGCGACGATCGCGACCAGCATCAGCGCCCGAGCGCTCGAGCTGCTCCGGCGAGCTGCCGTGGTCGAGCTTGGGTGCGCAGCGAGCTTGGTCATGACGTCACTCCGTGGTCGGCCCAGGAGCACGTTCCGAACCCGCCGGATGTGAGGCCGCGAACACGCGAGAACGGGTCGACGTACACGGCCGCCTCACGGCAAGCGCGACACAGCGTGAGAAGATGCGGCGCCCGGTACCGTCGAGCTATGGATCGATCCGATGCGGAGCATCCGGTCCGTGTACGAACCGACCTCGTCCCGCACGGCCGAGAGGCTCGCCCGCGAGCACCTTGCCCCCATCCACCCGCGAGCACGACCGGTCTCCGTCGGCATCGCGGGGCCCGGCGGAGCGTGCTCAGGCTCAGGTCGTACGCGGTCGGTCGTCGTCGGCGAGCACGTTGATGACGGCATCGATCAGACGCTTCTGCTCGACCGGCTTGACCACGTGACCGTCGAATCCCGCGCTCGCGAAGCGCTTGCTCTCGCCCGGGCCGCCGTACGCCGTGAGGGCGATTGCCGGGATCGTGAGCCCACGCGACGCCAGCATGGGACGCGCGCGGGAGATGAACGCGATGCCGTCTTCGCCGGGCATCGCGATGTCGCTGAGGATCACGTCGAAGCGGTCCGTTTCGAGGACGCGAAGGGCCGTCGCGGCGTCGTGGACCGAGGTCGCCTTTGCCCCGGCGCGCGAGAGCATGAGCTCCATGAGCTCGCGTCCGTCGGCGTCGTCCTCCACGAGAAGCACCGAGAGCCCTGCAAGCGGGAGGGCGCGCGGTTCGCCTCCGGTCTGCGTTGGTTCGGTGCGAGGAGCAGCCTCGTCTTCGGTCGCGATCGGGAGCTTCACGGTGAACGTGCTGCCTTGTCCGGTGCCCGAGCTGTGCGCCGTCACGGTACCGCCGTGGAGCTCGACGAGGTGCTTCACGATCGCGAGCCCCAGGCCAAGGCCTCCTTGTTCGCGCGTGGTGGAGGGATCCGCTTGCCGGAAGCGCTCGAAGACGTGAGGAAGGAACGTCTTCGCGATCCCACGCCCAGTGTCGCGGACGCTCAACACGGCATGCTCGCTGCCTCCAGCCTCCCTGGAGGACTGGACGTCGAGCGATACGGTGATTCGTCCGCCGCCCGGCGTGAACTTGATGGCATTCGAAAGGACATTGAGCATGACCTGCGCGAGCCGGGACGGATCACCGAGCACCTTGGCTGCGGCGTGGTGCTCGGCGCGGATCTCGATACCCTTCGCCTCCGCCCCGGGGGTCATGGCGAGCACCGCGTTCGAGAGGACCTCGCGCAGATCGACCAACTGCCGCTCGAGGGCGACCTTTCCGCTCGCGACCCGAGACACGTCGAGGACGTCCTCGATCAGCGTGGCCTGCGCGCGCGCGTTCCGTTCCACGATCTCGAGCGCACGAGCCAACGTGGACGAGTCGTTCTGGCGGCCTGCCAGGATCTGCGTCCAGCCGAGGATGGCGTTGAGGGGCGTTCGGAGCTCGTGGGACACGGT
>JAEZCL010000097.1 GCA_023433585.1 Pseudomonadota bacterium | reverse complement strand
ACGTAGGAGCGGATCTGGTGGCCCCAGCCGATGTCGGTCTTGGCGTCCGCAAGGGCCTGGGCCGCAGCCTCACGCTTCTGAAGCTCCAGCTCGTAGAGCCGCGCGCGCAGCATCTTCCACGCCTGTTCGCGGTTCTGATGCTGTGAACGCCCGGCCTGACAGGCCACGACCGTGTTCGTCGGCGTGTGGGTCAGGCGCACGGCCGAATCCGTCTTGTTGATGTGCTGGCCGCCCGCGCCGGAGGCCCGGTAGGTGTCGGTGCGCACGTCGGCCGGATTGATGTCGATCTCGATGGTGTCGTCCACCACCGGCGAGACACCCACCGAAGCGAAGGAGGTGTGCCGCTTGGCCGCCGAATCGAACGGGCTGATACGCACCAGCCGGTGTACGCCGGACTCCGACTTCAGCCAGCCATAGGCGTTCGGGCCGGAAATCTGCAGGGTGGCGGACTTGATGCCCGCCTGTTCGCCGTCGGTCACTTCCTGGGCCTCGACCTCATAGCCATGCGACTTGGCCCAGCGGCTGTACATGCGCAGCAGCATCCCGGCCCAGTCATTGGACTCGGTGCCACCGGCCCCGGCGTTCACCTCCAGATAGGCGTCGTTGCCGTCCGCCTCGCCCGAGAGCAGCGCCTCCAGTTCGGCGCGGGCGGCCCGCTCCTTGATGGCCTTCAGGCCGGCGCGGGCGTCCTCCAGCGCCGCCTCGTCGCCCTCATCATCCGCCATTTCGGACAGCAGGACGGCCTCCTCCAGGCCGTTCTCCATCTCGCGCACGGCGGTGATCTGGCTTTCCAGGCGCGACCGTTCGCGGCTTACCGCCTGGGCCTGTTCGGGGTCGTCCCACAGGGTCGGATCCTCGACCCGGGCGTTCAGCTCATCGAGCTTTCTTAGGGCGACGTCCCAGTCAAAGACGCCTCCTGAGCAGAGCCACGCTCTGCTCGATGTCGGCCTTCATGGCCTCGACATCCGGTCTCATCGCATCTCTCCCGAGCGAAAAGGGCGCGCGCCCGAAGGATTCGAGCGGCGGCGGAAAGGTGATCTAGTCGGTCAGTAAAGGCCGCTCAAGTCTTCGGCCGGTTCACGTTTGGGCGCGGGCGTCGGCGTCGGCTGGGGCGCGGCCTGCTCCTGGGCCTGGCGCTGAGCCTCGGCCTCGCGGCGCAGCAGGTCCGTGTAGGACTGGGGTCCATCCCACCGTTGCGGTTCGGGAACCGGCTGGGCGGCGCGCTCCGTGCCGGGGCGGAAGGCTTCCTCGATGCCGTTCACGGTGCGGAAGATGGCGTTACGGGGCCGCACGAACGGGCGCGCGGGCCGCTCCTTCAGCGCCTCGGTCATGAAGTTGATGAACACCGGCACCGCCGTGGCCGCGCCCGCCTCGCCCGAGCCCAGCGATCGGTTGTCATCGAAGCCGATGAACACCCCCACCACGATGTCGGTGGTGAAGCCCACGAACCAAGCGCTGCGGTATTCGTTGGTGGTGCCGGTCTTGCCCGCCACCCAGCGGCCCAGTCCCCGCGCCCGCACGCCAGTGCCGCGCTGGATCACGCCTTCCAGCATGGAGCTGATCTGATAGGCCGTGACGGGGTCGATGACCTGCTCGCCACGCGGGGTCAGGCGCGGTGAGGCGGCGCCGTCGAAGCCGCGCCCGCAGCCTCGGCAGTCCCGGCTGTCGGCGCGATAGATGGTGCGCCCGTTTCGGTCCTGCACCAGTTCGATCAGATAGGGATCCACCTGCCGCCCGCCGTTGGCGAACGCCGCATAGGCCGCCGTCAGTCGATAGGGCGTGGTCTCCCCCGCCCCCAGCGACAGCGACAGGTTTGGCTGCAGATTGCCGCCCACGCCCATGTTCCCGGCCAGTTCGACCACATTGTCCATGCCCACCGCCTGGGCCAGCCGCACCGTCATGACGTTGCGCGACAGCTCCAGCCCCCGGCGCAGGGTCTGGGGACCATAGTACTGGCGGCTGTAGTTCTCGGGTGTCCAGGCCCGTCCGCCGGGACCGCCCGGGAACGAGATCGGCGCGTCCATGACGATGCTGGCCGGCGTGAAGTCGCCTTCCAGCGCCGCCGCATAGACGAAGGGCTTGAAGGCCGAGCCGGGCTGGCGCTCGGCCTGGGTGGCCCGGTTGAAGCTGGACAGGGCGTAGGAATAGCCGCCCACCAGGGCCAGGACGCGCCCGGACTGGGGCTCGATCGCAACCAGGGCGCCGTTCACGGCGGGCACCTGTTTCAGGGCGAACTGTCCGCCTTCGCGCGGCTCCACGAAGATCAGATCACCGACGTTCAGCCCGGCGCCCGCGCGGGCCCAGCTCGCATCGGCGGTCAGGAGGGTTCCGGTGCGGTCGCCCTGAGCGGTGCGCACCGCCACCGTGTTCCCGCTGATGCTCTCGATCACCGCCGCGCGCCATTCGCGGCGCTCGGGCGGGGCGGTCTGGCTTTCGGCCTGGGCCTGCCAGCCCTCGGCGATCTCCACATTGCCCCACGCGCCGCGCCAGCCATGGCGGCGGTCGTAATCCTCCAGCCCCTGCATCAGGGCCGTGCGCGCGGCGGACTGAAGCCCCGGATCCAGGGTGGTGCGCATGTAGTAGCCGCCGGCGTTGATGTTCTCGCCGAACATGTTCAGGGCCCGGCGGCGCGCCTCTTCCACGAAGAAGTCCGCATCCTGGTACTGGGCCCGGCGCGGCGCGTCCTGGGTGACCAGGGGCCGGGCGACGGCGGCCGCATGCTGTTCCTCGGTGATGAAGCGGTTCGAGCGCATGGCGCCCAGCACCCAGTCCCGCCGCGCCTGCGCCGCTTCGTGGCGACGGATCGGGTGATAGTTGTTCGGCCCCTTGGGCAGGGCGGCCAGGAACGCGGCCTCATCCAGGGTCAACTGGTCCAGCGACTTGCCGAAATAGTTGAACGCCGCCGAGGCCACGCCGTACGAGCGGTAGCCTAGGAAGATCTCGTTCAGATAAAGTTCGAGAATCTGTTCCTTCGTGAGCGTCGCCTCCAGGCGGCTGGCCAGGATCGCCTCGCGCAGCTTGCGCCCCAGGGTGCTCTCGTTGCTCAGCAGGACGTTCTTGGCCACCTGCTGGGTGATGGTCGAGCCGCCTTCCAGCCGGCGCCCCTGCACCGCGTTCAGCAGGTTCTTGAACATGGCGCGGCTGACCCCGCCCACGTCGATGCCGCCGTGCTGGAAGAAGTTGGCGTCCTCGGCCGCCAGGAACGCCTGGACCACAGGGGCCGGAATCTGATCGTAGGTCACATAGATGCGGCGTTCCTGCGAGAATTCGCCGATCAGGGTGCCGTCGCCCGCATAGACGCGCGTGGCCGTGGCCGGACGATACTCCGCCAGTTCGCCCGCGTCGGGCAGGTCATGGAACAGCCAAGCCGCATAGACGGCCAGCAGCACCCCCGCCAGCGCGATGGCCGCCAGCAGACCCACGCCCGCCATAACGAACCAGCGTTCGCCGATCGACTTCACCCGCAACTCCGCAAATCGCGCCCCATCCGGCCGGTATTAACCCGCGTCCCGGCCATGCGCCAGTAGGGATCCGTCTTCTGTACGGCTCAGCGGCCGCCGCCCGCCTGACCGGTTGCGGCGACCACCAGTCCGTTGCGGGGCTGGGCGAAATAGCGGTCGATGCCCTGGGCCACCGCGCGCATCAGACGGGTGCGGCCGCGTTCGTCGGTCAGAAGCTGCTCGTCGTCCGGATTGGTCATGAAGCCCATCTCCAGCAGCAGGGCCGGCACGTCCGGCGCCAGCAGCACCTCGAAATTGGCGTCCCGGTGGCTGCGGTTCAGCATCGGATGGCCCGACGCCTCCAGATGGGTCAGCAGGATGCGCGCCGCCTGGGCCGAGCGGTTCTGGGTGACGCGCTGGGTCATGTCCAGCAGGATGCGGTCCACCGACGGATCCCGGCCGGGCAGGCGCAGATCGGCGTGCCAGTCGTCCTGGCGGGTCACCTGACGCACGGCCCGCGTCGCCCCCTGTTCGGACAGGGTGTAGATGCTGGCCCCGCGCGTGGTCTGATCCGCCCCGAAGTCGGCGTGCAGCGAGATGAACAGGTCCGCCCCGGCTTCGCGCGCCATGGCCACGCGGCGCGGGCGGGTGACATAGACGTCGGCGGCACGGGTCAGCATGACGCGATAGCCGCCGATGCGCTCCAGCTCGTCCTTCAGCGCCCGCGCCGCCTGAAGGGTCACGGCGCTTTCGTTCACCCGTCCGCCCAGGGTGCCCGGATCATGGCCGCCGTGCCCGGCGTCGATGACGATCAGGGGCCGTTCGCGCCGTGTTTGGGGCGCGGCGACGGTCTGACGCGGCGGATTGCGCTCGGCGCGGGTCGCGGCTGCGGCGTCCGTCGCCTTCAGGTCGATGACATAACGATAGTGGGCCACCCCGTCGCCCGGCGGCAGCAGGAAGCGGCGCTCCACCTCGGCGCCGCCCGCCAGGTCCAGCCGCAGTTCGGCCCCCGCGCCCGCGCCGCGCATCTCATAGGCCCGCACCAGGCCCAGCCCCCGGCCGGAAGCGCCCTGACCGGCCGAAACGCCGGACAGGCTCAGAACCACGCGGCCCTGTTCGCCCGACTCCTGAATCCGGCCTCGCGCGGTGCGCTCCATGTCCACGACGATGCGGGTCCGTTCCGCGTCGCCGCCGAAACGGACGCGCAGCACGTCCCCTTGGGCGCCCAGCGCCAGACCCGCTCCGGCCGCCAGGGCGGCGACGGCGAACACCACGGCGGCGGCCAGAATCATCAGGCCGCGACGAAGATCGCGCCCCGGAACGGTCGAACCTGTCTCAATCGAACGCGACATGCGCGAAACACCCGCCAAGGAAAGCTTTTCGGCGGATCATGCCACATCGTGGTGAGCAACATGTTAAGCGCGAACCGCTTTCCATTCCGCTCTCGCATCACTATGCTATGGGCGTGATCGTCGGCCGCGAAGGTGTGCGGACGATCCCCAATCCGCCTTATCAGACGGGTTTTCCGGTTTTTCCGGGCGACTCGCCCAGCCAGAGGCCGTCATGCGCGGTTCGCGCGCGTCATGGTTTCAGGAACAGACACAAACCATGGGCCTTACGCCTTTCGCCTCCATCCAACCTGAAGCCGGCTTCGGCGCCTCGCGCGCCTCGGTCCGTTCGGCGTTCGCCTTCGGCGAGCGGATGGAGTCGGGGACCCGGCCCCTCACACCATACCGGCGAGCCGCTCGCGCCTTCCTGATCGAAGGCCGGGGACCGGCGCGCCCTGGAGACTCCCTTAATGTCGAAGACAATGCTGATCGATGCGGCGCACGCGGAAGAAACGCGCGTCGCCATCGTGGACGGCCGCCAGGTCGAGGAATTTGATTTTGAATCCAAGGCGCGGCGCCAACTGCGCGGCAATATCTATCTGGCCAAGGTCACCCGCGTAGAGCCCAGCCTTCAGGCGGCCTTCGTGGAATACGGCGGCAACCGCCACGGCTTCCTGGCCTTCAACGAGATTCATCCGGATTATTACCAGATCCCGGTCGCCGACCGTGAAGCCATCATGGCCGAGACGGACGACGAGAACGGTGACGAGCCGCTGGAGCGCGAAAGCGCCTCTGACGATGATTCCGACAGCGGCCCGGCCGAGGAAGAGCGCCTGAAGCGCCGCCTGATGCGGCGCTACAAGATTCAGGACGTCATCAAGCGCCGCCAGATCCTGCTGGTGCAGGTGGTCAAGGACGAGCGCGGGGCCAAGGGCGCGGCCCTGACCACCTGGCTGTCCCTGGCGGGCCGCTACTGCGTGCTCATGCCCAACACCGGCAAGGGCGGCGGCATCAGCCGCAAGATCACCCAGGCCACCGACCGCAAGCGTCTGAAGGCCGCGGCCGCCGCCCTGGACGTGCCCAAGGGCATGGGCCTGATTATCCGCACCGCCGGCGCCAAGCGCACCAAGGCCGAGATCAAGCGCGACTATGAATATCTGCTGCGCCTGTGGGAGACGATCCGCGAGACGACGCTGAGCTCCAACGCCCCCTCGCTGATCTACGAGGAGGAGAACCTGGTCCGCCGCGCCGTGCGCGACATGTTCGACAAGGATTTCGACGGCATCCAGGTCGAGGGCGAGGAAGGCTGGCGCGAGGCGCGGGACTTCATGCGCGTGCTGATGCCGTCCCAGGCCAAGAAGGTTCATCTGTATCGCGGCTCGCGGCCCCTGTTCGCCGCCCACGGCATCGAGGACATCCTGCACCAGATCCACCAGCCGGTGGTGCCGCTGAAGTCCGGCGGATACCTGGTCATCAACCAGACCGAAGCCCTGGTGGCCATCGACGTCAACTCGGGCCGCGCCACCAAGGAGCGCAACGTCGAGCAGACGGCGTTCAAGACCAATATGGAAGCCGCCGTGGAAGCGGCGCGCCAGTTGCGCCTGCGCGACCTGGCCGGGCTGATCGTCATCGATTTCATCGACATGGACGAGGCCAAGAACAACCGCGCGGTGGAAAAGGCCGTCAAGGACGCCCTCGCCACCGATCGGGCCCGCATCCAGATGGGCAAGATCTCGGTCTTCGGCCTGATGGAGATCAGCCGCCAGCGTCGCCGCATCGGGGTGCTGGAAGGCGCCACCGAGGTTTGCCCGCACTGTCAGGGCGCCGGACGCATCCGCTCGGTGGAGTCCGCCGCCCTCATGGCGCTGCGCGTCGTGGACATCGAGGCGGGCAAGGGCGGCGCCGGAACCGTCAACCTGCGCCTGTGCACGGCGGTGGCCCTCTACATCCTCAATCACAAGCGCGACTATCTGCGCCGGCTGGAGGAGCGGCGCGGCCTGTTCGTCACCGTGATCGTGGACGACAGCCTGGCCCAGAGCGAACACGTCATCGAACGCACCAGCGTGGACGAGGCGTTCGAGCCGCTGGCCGCCGATCAGCTTCCGCCCGCCCCGGCCGATGATTTCGACGATTCCGCCTTCGAGGACGAGGCGGAGGACGAAGACGAGGATGAGGACGAAGGCGACGTCAGCACGCTCGACGAGGCGTCCCAGGACGAAACCGACGCGCGGTCTGATGAGGATGAAACCGAAGGTCGCGGCCGTCGTCGCCGTCGTCGCCGTCGCGGCGGCCGAAGCGGCGAGGACGAGGCCCGCCCCGACGACGATTCCGCCCTCTCCGGCCACGATGATTCCGACAGCGAGGGCGCCCGTCGCCGCCGTCGCGGCCGTCGCGGCGGACGCCGGATGCGCGAGGACGGCGAACGCGACGCCTACACCTGGGTGCGCGGCCGCACGCCGTCGCTGAACGATCCCTATGTGTGGTTCAACCCGCTGGATCCGGCGCCGGAGAACGGGCGGCCGGAACCGGCCGAGCGCATGGAAAAGCCCGCCCAGTCTCCGGTCTCCCGCGATCAGAAGGTCGAGGCTGAGACTTCGGACGAAGCCGTGACGCCCGAACCGACGCCCGAGGCGGCGGCGGTCCAGGTGATCTCCGAAGAACCCGCCGCCGAGGCGCCCAAGCGGCGCCGCGTCCGCCGCAAGCCCAAGACCGAGGCGGAAGCCGAGGTCGCGGTCGAGGCCGCGCCGACCGAAGCCGAGGCCCCCACGCCCGAAACGGAGGCCCCGACGGCTCCCGAGACCGAATCCCCGGTGATCGAAACGGAACCCGCTCCGGAGCCGCCCGTCGAACCCGAGCCTCAGCCGGCCCTGGTCGAGGCTGAATCCTCCCCGGCGCCCGAAGCGGACCTGGCCGCCATCATCGAGGCCGACCCGGCGCAGATCTCGGCCCCGCCCGCCAAGCCCAAACGGGGGTGGTGGCGCCGCTGATGACGCGGAACCGCTTCCCTGGCCTCAGGTCGATTCGACCTGAGGCGAAATTGGTCTAGATTGAGCGTGTGAAAGCGAGGGGCGGGCGTCACTCGAGGAGTTCCAATATGGCCTGGCCCCGTCGTGTCCTGACCGGTGTCGCCGCCGCGACCGCCCTGGCGGCGGGATTCTTCAGCGGTCCCGCGCCCGCCGAGGCTCAGTCCATCATCCGCGACACCGAGGTCGAGGCCATCATCCGCGAGTGGTCCGACCCGGTGCTGGAGGCCATGGGCCTGGTGCCGGACGACGTCACCATCCTGCTCATCAACGATCCGACCCTGAACGCCTTCGCCACGCGCGGGCAGATCATGGGCTTTCACACCGGCCTGATCCTCGAGACCGACAATCCCGGCCAGCTGCTGGGCGTGATCGCGCACGAGGCGGGGCACATCAAGAACCGCCACACCCTGCGCGACGGGGCTCAGAACGCGGGCATGCAGCCGTTCCTGGTGTCCATGGCCCTGGGCGCCCTGGCCATCGCGGCGGGCGCGCCGGACGCGGGCGCGGCGCTGCTGGGCAGTTCGGGCTATTTCGGCACCATCGGCGCGCTGCAATACATGCAGAGCCAGGAGGGCGAGGCCGACCTGACCGGCGCTCAGGCCCTGGACCGCGCCGGCCTGTCGGCGCGCGGCCTGATCGAGTTCTTCGAGGAATTCCGCGCCCAGGAAGTGTTCTCGGACCAGCGCCGCTACCCCTATTTCCGCAGCCACCCCCTGTCGTCCCAGCGCATCGAGAACCTGCGCCGTCCGGTGGCCGCCATGGCGAACCACGACGTGCCCGAACGCGAGGACTGGATCGCCCAGCACGCCCTGATGCTGGCCAAGATCGACGCCTTCCTGAACCCGCCGAACCAGGTGCTGCGCACTTACCGCGAAAGCGACGCCTCCCTGCCCGCGCGCTACGCCCGCGCCATCGCCTGGTACCGCCAGGGCCAGACCCAGCGCGCCGTGGACGCGGTGGACGAGCTGATCGCCGAGGATCTGGAAAATCCCTACTACTGGGAGCTCAAGGGCCAGATTCTGTTCGAGGCCGGGTCGCCCGCCGACGCCGTGCCCGCACACCGGCGCGCGGTCGAGCTGATGCCCCATGACGCGCCGCTGCTGCGCATCAACCTGGCCCACGCCCTGATCGAGACCAACGACGAAGCGGTCCTGCCCGACGCCATCACCGAGTTGCGCCGGGCCACCATCGACGAACCGAACAATCCCATGGCCTGGCGCCTGATGTCCCAAGCCTACGGAACCCTGAACATGGACGGCGAGGCGCGCCTGGCCTCGGCCGAGTTCCACTATGCGGTGGGCCAGCGCCAGCAGGCGACCCAGTTCGCCCTGCGCGCCCGCGACATGCTGGACCCCGGCACCATCGAATGGCGCCGCGCGGTGGACATCGTGCTGGCCTCCGGCGCCACGCCTGAGGATCTGGAGGCGCTGGATCGCCGCCAGAGAGAGCGGCCCCGTTCCCTGTTCGACGGGGGCGCCGCACAGCGCCTGTCCCACGGCCCGAGCCGCCCGCACTGACGCCTTGAGGAGCTTTCATGAGTGACGACGCCAAGACCCCCGGCGAGCGCCCGGCCGGGCGTTCCGGCTGGACCCGGGACCCCCGCCTGGGTCTGGCGGCGCTGGGCGTGTCGGTCGTGGCCCTGGGGATTTCCGCCCTGCCCTGGCTGACGGGCGGAGATTTCGACGGACGGGTGCGCGCCTATCTGCTGAACCATCCAGAAGTGCTGGAGGAGATGCTCCAGGCTCGCCAGACCCGCCAGCAGGCGGCGGGAACCGAGACCATCAACGCCGCCATCGCGGCGGACCCTTCCCTGCTCGCCCATGATCCGCGCGATCCGGCGGTCGGCCCGACGCCGGACCAGGCGACCGTCACGGTGATCCAGTTCTTCGATTATCGCTGCCCCGGCTGCAAGTCCGTATCGCCCGAGTTCCTCGAACTTGTCCGGACCAATCCGGACGTGCGCTTCGTGTTCAAGGAGTGGCCCATCCTGGACCGGCCGGACGACCGGACATCCACCTACGCCGCCCTGGCGGCCCTGGCCGCCCACGCCCAGGGCCGGTATCTGGAGATCCATCAGGCCCTGATGGCGGAACCGGCGCTGGACGCCGAGGGCGTGAACCGGGTGCTTGAGGCTGCAGGCCTCGACATGGCCGCCGCCCGCGCCGCGATGGAATCCGCCGAGGTCTCCGCCCATGTGGGCGCCGTATACGAGACGGCCCGCGCCATGAACCTGCAGGGGACGCCGACCTTCATCGTCAACGGCCAGGCGCTGGCCGACATCGATCCGCAAACTGTGGCCGAGGCCATCGCCGGGAGCCGATAATCAGGGCGAAATCGGCGGAATCGCGCCCGCCCCCGGCCAGTCGCCGTCGCCGATCCGCGTCATGTTCATTTCGATGACGCGAACGGGCGCCTGGCCCTCGGCCCTGTAATCTCCGGTCTGGACCCAGCGGCCGTCCTCGATGGTCGCCGCATAGTGCATGGAGCCGTTCGGTCCGGCCGGATGGCTCCAGCTGAAGCCGTTCTGCGTGACGGTGATGGGATACTCCGCCTTCATCCCGGACGCCCAGGTGCTGAACGCATAGCCGTCTTCGGGCGACGAGGAGATCACGCCCAGGGCGTTGAAAACCGTCGCGCCGTCCGGGCCGTAGCCCCGTCCCTCCACCAGCTTAACCGAACCGCCCAGCAGGTCGCCGACCCGTTCGGTCTGGATAAGGGTCATGGCCCCCTGGGGACCGACCCGGGCTTCGCCACGCCATTCTCCGTCAAGAAAGTCCAGGGCGTCCATGGCGGCGCGCTGTTCGGGCGTGCCGGCGGGCAAGGACGGCGCCTGGGCGGCAGCCACGGGAGCGGTGGCGACGGGGACGATGAGCAGGAATGAGGCGGTCAGAACAGCACGGAACATGAAATATCTCCGGTATCTGTGGCGTCACAACGCACCTGAACGCCCCCGGCGTCAAGCGCGAAAAAACCCGCCGGGGCGACCCGGCGGGTTTCGGAAGGCTCTGGAATGGGGTGACCTCAGTGCGCCACGTTTCGCCAGATGCGGCGATAGCTGGCGTAGGTCAGGCCCCCGAACAGCAACAGATAGATGAACACAGCCATGCCCGTGCGCTTGCGTTCCACCGCATGCGGGTCGGACGCCCAGGCGATGAAGGCGGCCACGTCGCGCGACATCTGGTCGACCGTGGCCTCGGTGCCGTCATCGAAAGTCACCTGGCCGGGCATCAGCGGATTCGGCATGGCGATGAAGCCGCCATAGGGCACATGCTCCGGGTCGCCTTCCCAGAAGGGCGTCATGTCGCCGGCCATGTAGGGGTTGTAGTACTGCCCCGCCGCGATGCGCAGGCCCTCCGGCGCCTCTTCATAGCCGGACAGCAGCGAATAGATGTAGTTGGCGCCGTCATGGCGGGCCTTGGCCATCACCGACAGGTCCGGCGGGAAGGCGCCGCCGTTGGCGGCGGCGGCGGCCGTGGCGTTCGGATAGGGGTTGGGGAAGCCGTCAGCGGGCGTGCCGGGGCGGAAGACCGCCTCGCCGGTCTCGGAATCGATGTCCGGGATCTCGAACTCGGCGGCCAGGGCGCGCACGAAGCGGTTCTCGTTCGGATTGCTCTCGTGCGGATCCCAGAACGGCCCGCCCTGCTGGCCCAGGTGGCGGAACGACAGCAGGTCCATGCCGTGGCAGGCGGCGCAGACCTCGCGATAGACCTTGTAGCCGCGCTGCAACTGGCCCTGGTCGAAGGTGCCGAAGGGCCCCTCGAAGCTGAAGTCGCCTGAGCGCGGATGCTTGGCCTCGCCCGCCGCCATGGCGGGGGCGGCGGCCGACAGGCCCAGAGCGGCGACGGCGGCCAGAACGGCGGCCTTGACGGCCATGCGGGGGGCTTTGGCGACAGGATGCGTCATCGCGCTCAACCCTTCTTCTCGGGGTGGGCCTCGTCGTGCGACGGCACGGAAGGCGAAAGGACAGGTTCGGAAATGGACTCCGGCACGGGCAGCGGCTTCTCCCTCAGGCCCACCAGCGGCATGATGACCACGAAGAAGGCGAAGTAGTAGAGCGTGGCGAAACGGCCCAGCCACAGATAGCTGTTCAGGTCGCCGTCCCCCAGGGTGAAGGTCGAGAAGCTCCCGATCACAGGGGCGTCAGGCAGCTTGGCGCCGCAGATCCCCAGGATGAAGGCGTTGATGACGAACAGGACGAAGAACACCTTCATGACCGGGCGATAGCGCATGGAGCGCACCCGCGAGGTGTCCAGCCACGGCAGCACGAACAGGATGCCGATGGAGCCGAACATGGCCACCACCCCGCCGAACTTGTCGGGGATGGCGCGCAGGATCGCGTAGAACGGCAGCAGGTACCATTCCGGCACGATGTGCGCGGGCGTCACCAGCGGATTGGCCGGGATGTAGTTGTCGGCGTGGCCCAGGGCGTTCGGGTTGAAGAACACGAAATAGGCGAACAGCAGCAGAAACAGGATGATCGCGAACCCGTCCTTGACCGTGTAGTACGGGTGGAACGGCACCGTGTCCTTGGCCTGGCGATCCTTGGGGATCAGAACGCCCACCGGATTGTTCTGACCCGCATGGTGCAGGGCCCACATATGCAGCACCACGCAGCCGGCGATCACGAACGGCAGCAGATAATGCAGCGAGAAGAAGCGGTTCAGCGTGGCGTTGTCGATCGCCGGCCCGCCCTGCAGCCAGGTCAGGATCGGGCCGCCCACCACCGGGATCGAGCCGATCAGGTTGGTGATGACCACCGCGCCGTGGAACGACATCTGGCCCCAGGGCAGCACATAGCCCAGGAACGCCGTGCCGATCAGCAGGAAGAAGATCAGGCAGCCGACGATCCAGATCATCTCGCGCGGCGCCTTGTACGAGCCGTAGTAGAGGCCGCGCAGCATGTGGATGTAGGCCGCGATGAAGAACATCGAGGCGCCGTTGGCGTGCACATAACGGATCAGCCAACCGCCGTTGACGTCGCGCATGATGCGCTCGACGGACTCGAAGGCCATCTCGACGTTGGGCACATAGTGCATCGCCAGCACGATGCCGGTGACGATCTGCACGCCCAGGCACAGGGTCAGGATGCCGCCGAAGGTCCACCAGTAGTTGAGGTTCTTCGGGGTCGGCAGGCTCATGTAGTCCGCGCCGAAACGAATGATCGGCAGGCGGCTGTCCATCCACCGCTCGAAAGCGGTCTTGGGGACGTATGTGGATTCGTGGTCGCTCATGTCTCTCTTACGTCCGCGCTCAGCCGATCCGGATCCGGGTGTCGCTCAGATACGCATAGTCCGGCACCACCAGATTGGCAGGCGCCGGGCCTTTGCGGATGCGGCCCGAGGTGTCGTAGTGCGAGCCATGGCAGGGGCAGAACCAGCCGCCGTAGTCGCCGGTGCCGAAGGTCGGCACGCAGCCCAGGTGCGTGCAGGAGCCGACCAGGACCAGAAATTGCTCATGTCCCTCGGTGACGCGCTCGGCGTCGGTCTGGGGATCGGGCAGGCCCGCATTGTCGTCAGCGCGGGCGCGCTGGATCTCGGCGGCGGTGCGATAGCGCACGAACACCGGCTTGCCCTGCCACTTGATGACCACCTGCTGACCTTCCTGAACCTTGGTCAGGTCGAACTCGATGGAGGCCAGGGCCAGGGTGTCGGCCGCCGGGTTCATCTGATTGATGAGCGGCCACACGGCCATGACGCCGGCGCCCGCGGCGGCGGCGCCGGCGGCGATATGAATGAAGTCGCGGCGGGTGGCGTCTTGCCCCTCGCCTTCAGGATGCACGACCGATTCGGCCAACGTCTCACCTCTGCAGATCCGTCCGCCGGGCCCGGAAGCGGGCGCGACGAGGCGGTGCGTAACCCTTGCGGTAGGGGTCCGTCCATGCCCCGGCCTTGATTTGCGGCGGATGGCCGCAACCCGCTGACGTTTCTTGCGAAACGTTCGCAGAATAGGCCGCGACAAGGCCCCGGCCCGCGCGTATGACGGCCTTAGAATGCGTCTCGTCCTTTTTCAACCTGACATTCCCCAGAACGTGGGCGCCTGCATCAGATTGTCGGCCTGTTTCGGGGTTCCGCTGGACGTGATCCGGCCCACCGGCTTCGTTCTGGACGACCGATCCATGAAGCGCGCCGCCCTGGATTACGGCCCCCTGTCGCACATGACGGCGCATGACGACTGGCGCGCCTATCAGACGACCGCCCTGCCCGGCCGCCTGATCCTGTTCACGACGAAGGCCGCGCGGCCGATGACGGATTTCGCCTTCCGCCCCGACGACCGCCTGCTGTTCGGGCGCGAGACGGCGGGCGTGCCGGATTTCGTGCATCAGGCGGCGGACGAACGCCTGTTCATCCCCATCCGCCCGGAAACCCGCTCTCTCAACCTGGCGACCTCGGCCGCCATCGCCCTGTTCGAAGCGCTGCGGCAGACGGGCAGCCTGCCGGCTTAGACCACCTCGCGCAGCAGCGCGGCCTTGTAGTCGGCCACCCACAGATTGCGGAACCGGCGGCTGCGTTCGGCGTGATAGATGTGCGCCAGTTCGGCGTAGGAGCGGTCGAAATCGTCGTTGACGAAGACGTAATCGAAGTCGTCGCAGTGCTCGATCTCGCCCTTGGCGTTGTGGATGCGCCGCTCGATCACGTCCTCGGCATCCTGGGACCGCGTCACCAGTCGGCGGCGCAGCTCCTCCAGGCTGGGCGGCAGGATGAACACCCGCACGGCGTCATCCGGGCGCTTCCTGGCCACCTCGCCGGCGCCCTGCCAGTCGATGTCGAACAGCACGTCGCGCCCTTCGGCCAGGGCGCGGTCGATGGGGCCGCGCGGCGAGCCGTAGCAGTGACCGTGCACGTCCGCCCATTCCAGAAAGGCGTCCTCGTCCGCCAGCCGCTGGAATTCCTCATGGCTGACAAAGTGATAGTCGCGGCCGTCCACCTCGCCGGGCCGGATCGGCCGGGTGGTCATGGAGACCGACAGCTCCAGCCCGCCGTGATCGGCCATCAGGCGGCGGCACAGCGAGGTCTTGCCCGCCCCCGAGGGGCTGGCGACGATCAGCAGGACGCCTCGGCGCGGGGTGTGGTTATTCGACATTCTGAACCTGCTCACGCAACTGTTCGATGGCGGCCTTCAGGTCAAGACCCACGGCGGTCAGACGGGTGGTCGCCGATTTGGAGCACAGGGTGTTCGCCTCGCGCATGAACTCCTGCATCAGGAAGTCCAGCTTGCGGCCCACTCCTCCCCCCTTGGGGGAGGGGGACCCCGAAGGGGTGGAGGGGGTCTGTCCGCCGCACAGGCTTTGCGCGGAGGCCACGTGCGCGGCCAGGCGATCCAGCTCCTCGCGCACGTCGGCGCGGGCGGCCAGGGCGGCGGCTTCCGTCACGATTCGCTCCGCCAGATCGGGCGCGTCGGGCGCCAGTTCGTTCATGCGCCGGGTGAAGCGCTCGCGGATGGCGTCCACCTGGGCCGCCGCCTCGGCCTCCGCCTGCCCGGCCAGGAGCTCGATCCGCTCGATCAGCCCGCCGATGACCGGCGCCAGCCGCTGACCCTCTGCCGCGCGCGAGGCGGCCAGGGCGTCCAGCGCCTCTTCGATACTGCGCGCCATGGCGGCCTCAAGCGCGGCGCGGGTTTCGGCATCCTCGTCCTCCTGCGGCGCCTCCATGACCCCGCGAAGGGCCAGAAGGCCGTCGGCCGAGGCGGGGGCGAACCCGCGCGCGGCCAGTTTTTCCGCCAAGGCCGCATACTGCTCCAGCACCGGCTCATTCAGCGTCAGGGCCTGCGCCCCTTCCGAACGCCGCGCCTGGACGCCCAGGGTGACCTGTCCGCGCTGAAAGCGCTTCTGGGCCGCCTCGCGGGCCGTCCGCTCCAGCCCGTCGAAGCCCGGCGGGCCCCGGAACCGGACCTCCAGATTGCGCCCGTTGACCGAGCGCGCCTCCACCGCCCAGATCCAGTCGCCCAGCGCGCCCTCGGCCCGGCCGAAGCCGGTCATGCTGGTCAGGCCGCCGCTCATTGCGTCTTCTCCCGCAGGCCGAGCGATTCCCCCGGCTCCGCCTGTCCGGCCACAGCCCGAGGCGCGGTTTCGGGAGAGAGCACTTCGACCGGCTCGGCCGCGCGCTGGGCCTCGATCACGCGCCAGCGGGCCACATTGGCCAGGTGCTCCTCATAGGTGCGTGCGAAGGCGTGCCCGCCCGTGCCGTCGGCCACGAAGAACAGATATTCCGTCTCGGGCGGGTTCAGCACCGCCGCCAGGGCTTCGCGCCCCGGATTGGCGATAGGCGTCGGCGGCAGGCCGTCGATCAGATAGGTGTTGTAGGGCGTCAGGCGCTGCAGCTCCGAGCGCCGGATGCCGCGGCCCAGCGGCCGCCCGCCGTTGACGCCGTAAACGATGGTGGGATCGCTTTCCAGCCGCATGCCCCGGCGCAGGCGGCTGATGAACACCGCCGCCACCTGGGGCCGCTCCTCGGCCAGACCGGTCTCCTTCTCGACGATGGAGGCCAGGATCACCGCCTCCTCGGGCGTGCGGACGGGCAGGTTCGGCGCCCGGCCCGCCCATAGTTCGGCCAGAAGCGTGTCATGGGCGCGCTGCATCCGCTCGACCACGACCGCGCGCGTTTCGCCGCGCACCACCTCATAGGTCTCGGGCAACAGCGAGCCTTCGGCCGGAACCGGAATCTCGCCGGTCAGCACCTCATTGGCGTTCAGGATGTCCCAGGCCTGGATCGAGGATCGCCCCTCGGGAATGGTCACGAAATGGCGCACCACGCGGCCCGACACCAGAAGGTCGATGACCCCCGCCAGCGACAGGCCCGTTTCGATCTCGTACTCCCCCGCCCGCAAACGCCGGTCCGCGCCGGTCAGGCTGGCCGCCGCGCGGAACATGTCCGGCGAACGGATCACCCCCGCCGTGTGCAATGTGCGGCCGATCTCGCTCACGCCCGCGCCCGAGCGCAGCACCACGGTGGTGCTGTCACCCTGCGGCGCCTCGGGGCCGCCGCCCCAATAGACGCCCCAGACCCACACCAGGGCCGCGATGGCCACCAGGCTGAGCGTGGCCGTGGCGCCGATCAGGCCCGCGATCAGACCGCCGCGCTTCTTCTGGGGCTGCTGTTCCGGCGTTTCCCCCCGCCGACGGAACAGGGCCATCCTAGTTCACCGACTTCAGGATCAGGCAGGCGTTGGTGCCCCCGAACCCGAACGAGTTGGACACGGCCACGTCGATCTTCCTGGCCTTGCCCTTGTCCTTGACCAGGTCGATGGGTGTTTCCTGCTCCGGGTCGTCCAGATTGATGGTCGGCGGGGCGATCTGATCGCGGATGGCCAGGGCGCAGAACGCCGCCTCCACCGCCCGGGGGGCGCCGAGCAGGTGCCCGATCATGGACTTGGTGGACGACAGGGACACGTTCGCCGCGTGGTTCCCTAGCAGCCGCTCGACCGCCTTCAGCTCGATCCAGTCGGCCATGGTCGAGGTGCCGTGGGTGTTCACATAGTCGATGTCCGACGGCGACATGCCCGCCCGCTTCAGGGCCATTTTCATGGCGCGCTGGCCGCCCTCCCCGTCCTCGGACGGCGCGGTGATGTGATAGGCGTCGCCGGACATGCCGTAACCGGCCACCTCGGCGTAGATCCTGGCTCCGCGCGCCTTGGCGTGCTCGTATTCCTCCAGCACCAGGACGCCCGCTCCCTCGCCCATGACAAAGCCGTCGTGCGCGCGGTCATAGGGGCGGCTGGCCTTCTCCGGCGTTTCGTTGAAGCTGGTGGTCAGGGCGCGGCAGGCCAGGAACCCGGCGATGCCCACCGGCACGATGGCGCTCTCGGCGCCGCCCGCCACCATCACGTCCGCGTCGCCCAGGGCGATCATGCGCGCCGCGTCGCCGATGGCGTGGGCGCCGGTGGCGCAAGCGGTGACCACCGAATGGTTCGGCCCCTTCAGGCCGTGGCGGATCGAAACCTGGCCCGAGGCCAGATTGATGAGGGCCGAAGGGATGAAGAACGGGCTGACGCGCCGCACGCCCTTCTCTTTCAGCTCCAGCGCTGTCTCGGCGATGGGGCCCAGTCCGCCGATGCCCGAGCCGATCATGACGCCGGTGGCTTCCTGGTCCTCGGTCGATTCGGGTTTCCAGTTGGCGTCGGCCAGCGCCTCGTCAGCGGCGGCGATGGCGAACAGGATGAAGTCGTCGACCCGCTTCCTGTCCTTGGCCGACATCACCTGGTCCGGATCGAAGCTGCCGGGCGTATCCGGCCCGCCGCCGCCGCGCCCGTCCACACTGGGGACCTCGCAGGCGATGGTGCAGCCATAGCCCTCGGTGTCGAACAGGGTGATCTGTCCGGCCCCGGACCGACCGTCCAGAATATTCTTCCAGCTATGCTCGACGCCCCAGCCCAGGGGGGTCACCAGGCCAATGCCCGTAATCACGACGCGGCGCATGGTCAGCTCCTTGTCAAAGCCTGAAACAGTAACGGCCGCCGGTCGGTCCCGCAAAGGAACAGGCCGGCGGCCGCTGAATTACCGTCGATCGAAGGCCGAAATCAGCCCGCGGTCTTCTCGTCGATGAACTTCACCGCATCGCCGACCGTCTGGATGTGCTCGGCCGCGTCGTCGGGGATCTCGATGTCGAATTCTTCCTCAAAGGCCATCACCAGCTCGACGTTGTCGAGCGAGTCGGCGCCCAGGTCGTCGATGAAGCTGGCCTTCTCGGTCACCTTGTCCGGATCGGCGTCCAGATGGTCGATAACGATCTTGCGGACCCGTTCGAGAGTGTCGGACATGAATCTAATGCCTTCCTAGATGCGCCTTCGCGGCGGTCTTTCTGGTTGCGCTCCGTTATGCCGAAGCCGCTGGTTTCGCAAGCCCCATAGCCCACTGAACCGGTCGCTGGTAGCGCGAAATGATCTTTAGCACGGCTGTTACGTGTGGAAATAGCCCGTGAGTGGTGAGGGATTGGTGGTTGGTGATTAGTGGTTAGTGATTGGCGGCGCGCGCCCGGCCCATCCGGCGACTCAACCACTAATCACTAATCACTGACCACCACTTCCTAAACCATCGCCATCCCGCCGTTCACGTTCAGGGTCTGGCCGGTGACATAGGCCGCCTCGTCCGACGCCAGATAGACGGCCGCCGCCGCGATCTCGTCGCCCGTGCCCAGGCGCGCGGCCGGAATGCGGGTCAGGATGGCCTCGCGCTGCTGTTCGTTCAGGGCGTCGGTCATGGGGCTGGCGATGAAGCCGGGGGCGATGCAATTCACCGTGATCCCGCGCGACCCCACCTCCTGGGCCAGGGCCTTGGAGAAGCCGATCATGCCGGCTTTGGACGCCGCATAGTTGGCCTGGCCGGGATTGCCGGTGACGCCGACGACCGAGGCCATGCCGATGATGCGGCCCGAGCGGCGCTTCATCATGCCCTTCACCGCCGCGCGGGCCAGGCGGAAATAGCTTTCCAGGTTGACCTTGAGCACCGCGTCCCAGTCCTCGTCCTTCATGCGCATCAGAAGGCCGTCCCTGGTGATGCCCGCATTGGCCACCAGGATGTCCAGCGGCGCGCCCGCCGCCTCTTCCGCCCGCGCCACCAGCCCGTCCACGGATTCGGCGTCCGACAGGTTCGCCGCCGCCGCGAAGGCGCGCTCGCCCAGTTCGCCCGCCACTTCGGCCAGCACCGCCTCGCGCCTGCCCGACAGCACCACATTGGCCCCCTGCGCGTGCAGCGCCCGGGCCACCGCCCCGCCGATGCCGCCCGTCGCGCCGGTCACCAGCGCCGTCTTGCCCGAAAGATTGAACATGCCGTTCTCCATTCCTTCTCCCCTTGGGGGAGAAGGTGTCATGCGGAGCATGACGGATGAGGGGGTAGGCCGCCCCACGCTCCGCCGCGTCCAGTTTCGCGACCGTCGCCTCACGGCCGACAGCCCCCTCATCCGAGCGCCTTGCGGCGCCCACCTTCTCCCCCGAGGGGAGAAGGGATTCGCATCGCCGTCCTAACCCGACCGGCTCGACATCGCCAGTTTTCCGGTGGAATGTCGTTGTTAGCGATAACGGAGGGGCTCGCCATGACCATCCAGCTGAACCGCCGCCATCTGATGCTGTCCGGCGCCGGGCTGGCGTTGGCCGGATGCGCGGGAAGCGGGATCACGCCCGCCGAAGCGGCCCGGTTGTTCCCCGCGACCCAGGCGGCGATGGACCGGCATGTGGCGGCGGGCCATGTGCCGGGAATCAGTGTCGGCGTCAGGACGGCCGACGGACAGGACGTGTTCCTGCGGGCCGGTTTCCTGGACTACGATCAGGCGCGGGCGGTGGACGCCGACAGCCTGTGGCGCATCTATTCCATGACCAAGCCGGTCACGGGGGCGGCCACGGCCCTGCTGATCGAGGACGGCGTTCTGACGCTGGACACGCCGGTGGCTCAGTTCGTCCCCGAGCTGGCCCATCCGACCGTGGTCATCGATCCGGCGAGCGGGCTGGAGGCGCGCCCGGCGACGCGGACCATGACCGTGCGCCACCTGCTGACCCACACGGCGGGCTTCATCTATCACTTCTTCGGCGATCAGCCGGTGGCCCAGGCCTACAGCCGCGCCGGGATCTTCCCCGTCACCGGCTTCAATCTGTCGCCCGGCCCCAACGACGGCCCCAAGGTGCGCGACCTGGACGCCATGGCGCGCGCCCTGTCGGACATCCCGCTGATGTACGAGCCGGGGACGGACTACATCTATTCCATCTCCCTGGACGTGCTGGGGCTGGTGATCCAGCGCGCCTCGGGCATGAGTTTCCCCGATTTCGTCCAGCGCCGCCTGTTCGACCCCATCGGCATGGACGACACGGTGTGGCGCCTGCGCGGCGAGGCGGATCGGCGCCGGTTCGCGGCCCTCTACAACTACGCCGACGGCGGGCGGCAGGTCGTCGATCCGGTCGCCGAAACCCCCTATGCCGAGCCCGTGACCCTGTTCGCGGGCGGCGCGGGGCTGGTGTCGTCGGCGCGCGACTATCTGGCCTTCCTGACCACCATCCTTGACGAGGGCCGCGCGGGCCGGGTGCGGGTCATGACGCCGGAGACCGCCCGCATGATCCACACCGACATCCTGCCCGAAGGCGTCCGGCCCGAGAACGGCGCCTTCCGTTTCGGCTTCGGCGGCGGGGTCGGCCTCGCCGACGGCGACACGCCCCAGGAATTCAGCTGGGGCGGCGCTGCGGGCACCCGGGGCTGGCTCGACGCCGGTCGCCGCACCGCCGGAACCATCATGCTGCAACAGTTCGGCCAGTCAGCGCCGGTGGCGGACGACATCCGCGCGGCGATCCGGGCGGATCTGGCCGCCAACTGATCCCTCTCCCGTTGGGAGAGGGACGGCTCCACGCACGGATACGCCAGTATCCGTCCTTCGCGCGCAGGGTGAGGGTTCGGTGATGGTGATTCAGCTTCACACAACCGACCCTCATCCCCCGCGCCAGAACGAAGCCGCCAAAGCGCCTTCGTGCGCGGGTTCCCCCTTCTCCCACCGGGAGAAGGTTCAGAGAGAAGCCGCGAACGCCTCCAGGTCCTCCGGACCGTTCAGCGCCACGCTCTCCGCGTCCGGGGCGATGCGCTTGGCCATGCCGGTCAGGACCTTGCCCGAGCCGATCTCGGCGAAGCGGGTCACGCCGCCGTCACCGGCCATCCATTCCATGGACTCGCGCCAACGCACCCGGCCGGTCACCTGTTCGACCAGCAGGCGGCGGATCACCTCCGGATCGGTTTCCGGCCGCGCGGTGACGTTGGCCACCACCGGCACGGCGGGCGCGAGGATCGCCGCGTCCGCCAGCGCATCGGCCATGGCCTCGGCCGCCGGCTGCATCAGGGGACAGTGGAACGGCGCCGAGACGTTCAGCGGAATGGCCCGCGCGCCCAGTTCCTTGGCCTTTTCGATGGCCCGGTCCACGGCGGCCTTGTCGCCCGAGATGACGATGTTTCCGGCGTTGTTGTCGTTGGCCACGACGCAGACGCCCAGTTCCGAACCGGCCCGCGCCGCTTCTTCGGCCAGCGCCAGGTCGGTCTTCGGCCCGATCAGGGACGCCATGGCCCCCTTGCCCACCGGCACGGCCTTCTGCATCGACTGCCCGCGCAGCTTCAGCAGGCGCGCGGTGTCCGCCACGGAAAGCGCGCCCGACGCCGCCAGCGCCGAATATTCGCCCAGCGAATGCCCCGCCACGAAGGCCGCGCGGCTCACCTCCACACCGAACTCGGCCTTCAGCGCCCGGATCACCGCCAGCGACACGGCCATCAGGGCCGGCTGGGCGTTTTCGGTCAGGGTCAGCTGATCCTCCGGCCCCTCGCGCATGATCATGCTCAGCTTCTGGTTCAGGGCGTCGTCGACTTCCTGGAACACTTCGCGCGCGGCGGGAAAGGCGTCGGCCAAGGCCGCGCCCATGCCCACGCTCTGACTGCCTTGGCCGGGAAACAGAAGGGCCAGACTCATGATCGTCTCCTCGCAATTCGGGCGCGAGGGGTAGGCGAAAGCCGTCGTCGGGGCAAGAAATCCGTCATCCCTTCAGCCGCTCCAGCGCGGCCGGATACCGCCGCGACACCGGCGCCCGCACCGATCCCAGCGCCACCGTCCAGTCGCCGGAGCCGTCGGGCTCCAGCCCCGTCAGATGCGCCGGATTGACCAGCCAGGACCGATGCGACCGGATCAGGCCCAGGGGCGTCAGCTCCGCCTCCAGCCGCGCCAGGGTCGCGCGCATCAAGGGGCGGCGTCCGTCGGCCAGGATAAACTCCGCATAGTTGCCCGCCGCCGTCACGGCGATGATCTCGCCGGACTTCACCCGGATGATCCGGGACCCGTCGCGGATGTCGAACGCCGCAGCCGGCGGCGGTGACGCCGTCTGGGTCGTCAGACGCAGCGCGGCCCAGAACGTCGCCGCGAACGCCAGATAGGTCAGGGCGTCCTTGCGAAGCTCATAGGGAAAGCGCTCGCTGATCGGGCCGAAGTCGTAGATCATTCCGCGCAGCGCATAGATCGCCTCGCGCATGGCCACGAACCCGGCCACATGCAGCGCCGAGAACACCAGGATGGCGAAGAGGTGGACCGCGACCAGGCGGCCCCACGACGCCTCTCCCGGCATGGCGCGCCGCACGGCCAGCCAGGGAATCCAGATCACCGCCAGGACCGAGACGATGCTGGTCAGCTCCCAGCTCCACGGCTCCCACGGCGCGAACTCGGGCCGGTCGGCGATCACCGTCAGGGCGTTCACCGCCGCCACGGCCAGGGCGATCGCGGCGATGACCGCCGCCGCGCCCCAGAACGCCCTGCGCCTCTCGCCGCTCGTCACGCCAGACGCTCCTTTCGTCCCGCCGCCGCCCCGCTCGTCACCGCCGTCCGGCCGCACGGCCCCGCCGTCTTGAGCCGCGCCGCGCGCCGGGGCCAGACCGACGGCGCGATCACCACGAACGGACCCCCACATGACCGCTGACGCCGCAACCGCGCCCTCCCCTCGCCGCCACGACCTGGACTGGATCCGGGTCGGGGCGTTCTCGCTGCTGATTCTGTATCACGTGGGCATGTTCTACGTGCCCTGGGACTGGCACGTGAAGAGCGGGCATCAGGTCGACGCCCTGATTCCGGCCATGCTGCTGACCAATCCGTGGCGCCTGACCCTGCTGTTCCTGGTGTCGGGCGCGGCGACCCGGTTCCTGTTCGACGGGCTGGAGAAGAAGGGCGCGGGCGCCGGGCGGCTGGCGGGCTCGCGGACCCTGCGCCTTCTGCCGCCCCTGATCTTCGCCATGTTCGTGATCGTGCCGCCCCAGAGCTATTACGAGGTGGCGGAGGCCGTGCGCGCCTATTTCCCCGGCGCCGATCCCTATCACAACGGCTACACCCACGCCTTCTGGGTCAAATACGCCACGGCGTCCGGGAACTGGTGCGATGGGGACGGATGCTTGGTCACGCCCACCTGGAACCACATGTGGTTCGTGGCCTATCTGCTGGTCTATTCGCTGATCCTGGCCGCCCTGCTGACGGTCACGCGCGGGGCGTTGAAACGGCTGGGCGGCGTGCTGGAAAAGGCGCTGTCGGGATGGGGCCTGCTGATCTGGCCGATTCTGTTCCTGGCGGTCATCCGCTGGTGGCTGGCGCCCATCTTTCCGGTCACCCACGCCCTGGTGGACGACGGGTATAATCACGCCCTGTCGTTTTCGGCCTTCCTGTTCGGTTTCCTGATCGCGCGGTCAGAGGCGCTGAAGCAGGGCTTCATCCGTCTTCGCCTGCCCGCCCTGATCCTCGGCCTGATCGCCTGGGCCGGGTGGACGGCCTATGTGATGAGTTTCCCCGAAACCAGCGCCGCCATCCCCGGCGACGCCCTGCGCCGGGCCATGCGCGTGATCTATGCGGTGCAGCAGTGGAGTTTCATCGCCGCCATCCTGGGCTATGGCGCGCGCCACCTGACGCGCGGCGGACCCCTGCTGCGCTATCTGACCATCGGGGTGTTCCCGTTCTATATCATCCACCAGACGATCATCGTCGTGGCGGGACACCACCTGGCCCTGTTGACCCTGCCGCTGATCGCCGAGGCCGGCCTCATCATCGGAATCACGATCCTGGGCTGCTGGCTGACTTACGAGGCCGCGCGGCGTATCGGCTGGTTCGGCCTTGTGCTGGGCGTTCGCCCGAGGGCTGACATGAAACCGTGACCGGCGGCCGCTAGGAGGCGGCCATGATCCAGTCCCGCCGCGCCTTCATGGCCTCCGCCACCGCCGCCGCCCTCGGCGCCTACGCCGCCCGCGCCCAGGCCGTCACCCGGGGGGATGTCCCGCCCGCGCGCGGTTTCGTCGACGGCCCGTCGCGCAATGAGGTGTTCGGCTACGGCCCCATGCGGCCCGACCCGAACGGCCTTCTGGACCTGCCCCAGGGCTTTTCCTACCGCGTCGTCTCGCGCGCAGGCCGGCGCATGGACGACGGTCTGGTGACCCCCGACAAGTTCGACGGCATGGGCTGTTTCCCGGTGGACGCCGACCGGGTGGCGCTGGTCCGCAACCATGAACTGGAGCCGGACGAACACGGCCTGGGCGCCTTCAGCCGTTCGGACCTGGACGACAGCTTCGACTGGGGCCGCATCTATGGCCGCCTGGACGACGCCCGCCCCCTGCCCGGCGGCGTGTCCACCGTGATCTACAACCTGCGCACGGGCGAAACGGAACGCCAGCACCTGAGCCTGGCGGGAACCAACAACAATTGCGCCGGAGGCGTCACCCCCTGGGGCTCATGGCTTTCCTGCGAGGAGACCACTGACGGCGTGGCGCAAGGCCTGGCCCAGGACCACGGCTGGGTGTTCGAGGTTCCGGCGATGGAGCGCCGCGCGGCCGAGCCCCTGCCCATCCGCGCCATGGGCCGCTTCAAGCATGAGGCGGTGTGCATCGATCCGCGCACCGGCGTGGCCTATCTGACCGAGGATGTGGCCGACAGCCTGTTCTATCGCTACCTGCCCGAGGATCGCCGCAATCTGCATCGCGGCGGGCGGCTTCAGGCCCTGGTTCTGATCGACGCTGAGCGGGGCGACACCCGCAACTGGCATGGCGACTATTGGCGCCAGGGCGAACGCAAGGCCGTGCGCTGGATCGACATGGATCATGTGGACAGCCCGGACGGCGACCTGAACCTGCGCGGCCATGCGGCGGGCGCGGCCCTGTTCGCGCGCGGCGAGGGCGTCCACTGGGCCGGAGATCACCTCTATTTCACCTGCACCTCAGGCGGCCCGGCCGAATGCGGGCAGATCATGCGCTATGACCCCAGCCGCTTCGAGGGCCAGGCGGGCGAGGCGGACGAGCCGGGACATCTGACCCTGTTCGTGGAATCCGGCGACCGGGCGGTGCTGGACTATGTGGACAACATCACCGTCGCCCCCAACGGCCACGTCATCGGCTGCGAGGACAAGAAGAGCGGCGTCCAGCACGTGAAGGGCGTCACCCCCGACGGCCGCGTCTACGCCATCGCCCGCAACGCCCTGGACATCGAAGAACCGGACGGATCGAACACCGAGTTCGCCGGCGCCTGCTGGTCGCCGGACGGCCGCGTGCTGTTCGTGAACCTCTATTCCCCCGGCGCGACCCTGGCCATCACCGGGCCGTGGGAAGGGTTTCGGGCGTAACCCCTCTCCCATCGGGAGGGTCGGCATCCGTATCTCCTCTCCGTCGGCGAAGGCCGACGGAGAGGACAGACCGCGCCAGCGGTCAGGAGGGGGCGGCGCGGGCGGGCGGTGATTGTCCTGAAACACCCAGCCGCCCCCGCCTGGCGGCCTTCGGCCCGCCTGTGCGTGTTTGTTGTCGATGAGGTATTCTGGTGGTGATCCGGGATGTT
>JAEZCL010000082.1 GCA_023433585.1 Pseudomonadota bacterium | reverse complement strand
TTCGTCAGCCCAGGCAGCCGGCGCGAAGGCCAACCCCAGGGCGACGGCGCACACCGAGCTCAAAAGTCTCAATTGCATTCCCGTTACCTCCGTACGCATGGACGCCGGCCCCCCGAAATAGAATTCGGCACGATGCGACCAGCTTGGCAGGGAAGGTACGGAGAACGGTCAGACGTTCTTGGTTAAACACTCCGCTTGGGAATTTAACCAAACGCGCTTGGTTAAATCGCGTTGTCGTAGGCGAAAAGAAAATGGAAACAGCATTACGCTACCGCCCCATAAGGCAATAGGTCCCTCAGTCGTCTGAGCCAGCTAACAGACCCACGCGTGCCCCGTGGTGGGTACGAATGTCGAATTGATTGACGCGTTGTTAATGGTACTCTAGTCCGCTAGGTGGCCAAGCTAAAGAGCTCGCGTATCGCGTGTGGGGGAGCAATGCCCGCCGAGATTCTGCATCGTCAGCAGGTTGAATTCGACGTTCGTCGTCTCCGTTCATTCTACCAAGACAAGCGAGTGCTGGTCACCGGCGCGGCCGGAAGCATTGGCTCGGCCCTTTGCACTCAATTAGCCGATCTTGGCTGCGCTCACTTGAGCATGGTTGATCAGTTTGACCATGGGTTGCTCACCATAAGCGAAGCGGTGCAGCGCGGGGCGCCTCGACTGCAAATCTCTGATTCCCTTTGCGATATTCGCGACGAAGGGCGCCTCGCCATGTGCATGAGCCGACTCCAGCCGGACGTCGTCATCCACGCGGCAGCTCTAAAGCACGTGCACATGGGCGAACGCCACCCCGATGAGTGCGTTCTTACCAACCTGGTGGGTGTGAGAAATGCCTTGAGCGCTGCAGTGAACGCCGGCGCGCAGCACTTTATGCTCATCTCGTCGGATAAGGCAGCCGCGCCCACATGCGTAATGGGCGCCACAAAGCGCTTGGCCGAACTCTATCTTGCCGGATTTCAGCTGGAGCGCTCATGCCGAACCCGGCTTCGGTCTGTGCGATTTGGAAATGTGATTGGCTCGCAAGGCTCGGTGCTTCCGCGCTTCTTGGATCAGATCGCGAGCGGAGGACCGCTGGAGGTCACGCACGAATCCATGGCGCGTTACTTCATGACCGACGAAGAAGCCGTGGGGCTTATTCTTAGCGTGACCGCGATGCCGGACGATGGCGACCCCGGCGCCGGTTCATACTTCATGGAAATGGGCGAACTCGTCTCGATCATGGAGCTGGGACGGGCGCTGATCCGGCAATCTGGCCGCGACGTTCCGATTGAAATCACTGGCCTCCGGCCCGGTGAAAAGCTCACCGAGGAATTGTTCGACGAGTACGAACAGGTCGTTCCGACGTCCTTGCCCAACGTTTTCCGTATCCGTCCCGAAGCGCAGGACGCTTATGTAACCTCGGGAGATATCGCCGAGCTGGAAGCGACCGCGCGCACTATGGAGCATTCGCGCATTCGTCAACGAATCTTCACTCAACTAGATCAGCGATTGAAGCGACGGGAGTTGCTCGCAGGGTGAGGGCAACGGGCGCGCAGCGTTCCTGTGCTTCGACATGGCCGAGCGATATATCAAAGGCACCGTGCGCGTTCGATGGCTGAGGCTAATTAGCGAAGCGAAAGGCCATGTCGAAATATTGGGCCGTGTACTTCGGCGATATGAGCGAGGCCGACCCGCCTTTTCAGTGAAGGGGTATGATTGGTTTGGGCGACACAGCGGGACCCGAGCGCCTGCGAGTGATGATGTTGTGGTGAAAGATGGCTCCCTAGCATGTGAGTTTCACTCAAACGGTCAGTCCTAGTACTGGCCGTCATCGCGATTTTCTCCAGCCGAAAGCGCGCACTTGCCCCCTGCAAATCGGGCTTTCTTCACTGGCGCCGGCGAGAACTCCACTGGTCCAGTCGCCACGTTTTTTGAGCGGGGTCGCCCACTCCAGGAAATCCACTGATTCGCGTCATCAGCGCTGGACTTCACCCGCATTGAGAGCGGTACTGGGCCTTGCCCGCTGGCCGTGTTTTTGAACGCCTGCGCGAGAGGCCCCGCACGCGAAGCCCCAAACCAGGGGCCCTGAGGCAGTGGGGCGGTCCTTCGCCGTCTCCGCCTTGAGGGTTGGCTTGGTCTTCAAGGCGCAATGTGACGCCAGAAGAGGACCATTCATGAGCAATGAGATCGAGACAACGTCGCCCCAGCCGGGGAGGGAGCCGACACGCGCCCGCGTACGCAATCTGAGACAAGACGGGCGCCTCGTTCAATCAACCGAACAGCAACTGCAGATCCTGACGGCGCTCCGCGCGAGCCTCGAAGTTCACCATGAAAGCCTGGACGATCCAGACCTCATGCTAATCCTCGCCGAAGGCGAGACCTCGCTGCTTGAGCTCCTGGACAAGTTGCTGGAGGCCGATCTTCTCGACGAGGGACTAATCCATGGGCTGAAGCTGCAGAAAGACACCCTTGCGGTGCGCCTCCATCGGCTTGAGGAGCGGCGTCAATCGCGCCGCGCCATCTTGGAGCAGGCGCTGCTGCTGCTTGAACGCAAATCGTTGGAGCGGCCGGTGGCGACGATCAGCCTGGCAGAGCGCGCGCCCAGTCTCATCGTTGAAGAAGAAGCGCAGATCCCAACCCGCTTCTTTGATCTAAAGCCGATGCTCAATCGCCGCCTCACTAAGGAGGCGCTTGAAGCAGGCGAAGAGGTGCCGGGGGCGCGGCTCTCCAACGGCACGATCAGCCTTACCGTCCGGAGGCGCTAATGGACGGGATGCTTCATTTGCCCGAACCCGCGCCCAAGCTGGTTAGGCGCGATTTCACCACCGCGCAGCTGAAGCTCATCAGTCGCTCGGTGGCTCGCCTCTGCACCGAGGCGGAGTTTGACGAGTTCACCGCAGTTGCAGCCCTCGCGGGGCTTGATCCCCTGCGCCGGCAAATCACGCCGCTCATCCTACAACCCGATAGCCCGATGCGGCGCATGATCCCCTGGACCAGCATCGATGGGCTTCGTATCCTCGCGGCCCGCCAGGGCGATTACCGGCCGATGGAAAGCGCGCCCACAATCGAGACCGATCCTGCGCGCGCTGATCCTGGGCGCAATCCTCTCGGCATCGTGCGTGCAGAGGTCATTGCGTGGAAGAGGAGCGGCGATCGCTGGCACCCTGTGGCCGGCGAAGCCTGGTCGGATGAGTACGCGCCCGTTCGCGCTGCGCCGCGTCAGGATGGGGCGCAGGGCAACGGTGCGGCCAGCAAGGCGTCCGATACGCAAAGCGAAGCAATTGGCTAGGAAGGCGAGCTTGACCCGCGCTGGCGGCGCATGGGTCGGGTCATGATCGCCAAGTGCGCGGAAGCGCAAGCGCTTCGGCGCGGCTGGCCCGATGTGCTCTCGGGGCTTTACGGCGAAGAGGAGTTGCACGCGGTCAAGCTCGCCGACCAGACCGCCAGCGAAGCTCTACGTGCGGCGGAGACCGCGGCGCTCGCCGCTTTGCGGCCTACACGCACGCTCTGGTTCGTCATGCGTCCGGGGGAGGGCTATTCACCCATGCCGCTCAGTTTGATCGGTGAAAAGCTCACCTCGTTCTATGAACAGGCCGCCTCCGCGGGCGAGATCAGAAGCTTTCTGGAAGCTAACCGCGCCAGCCTACAGACCTTCTGGGAATGGGCGCCCGGCGAGGCGATGGCGGTCAAGCAGGTCTGCGAACGGCGTCTGCGCGAACTTGATCTTAGAGCCGAGTGGACGCATCGCGTGCAGGAGGACATCGATGGCGAATGATCGTCACTTTCCTGAACGCGAGTGTCGTAAGCGACCGTCGCGATGGTTGAAAGATCAGGTGCTTGCGGCGCAAGAGTATCGCTGCTTGGGGTGTGACAAGCGATTGGTGGAGGTGGAGTTTGATCACGTTGTGCCGCTGAGCCTCGGCGGCTCAAACCAGCTGGATAACTGGGCCGCGCTTTGTCCGCGTTGTCATCGGCGCAAGACGAGCGATGACCTGCGGCGCCTTGCTAAGGCTAAGCGCCAGCGACGCTATCACGAGACAGGCAAGTCACGAGCGCCGCGTTCGATGCGGAGGATTAGCGGTGTTTGGTTGAAGTCAGGCTTCGATACCAGCAAACGTCGGCACCTGAACGGGGTTGTGACCGAAAAGTGCGATTGTCCAAGATGTCGAAATCCTGGGCCTGATGCGGGTGACGTCCACCTCAGTGGTGGAAATTCAGGGCGTCAGCCGGTGTAAGCTCATCAGGCCGCGCGCGGTGTAAGTAT
>JAEZCL010000044.1 GCA_023433585.1 Pseudomonadota bacterium | reverse complement strand
TCTTTCCACACCGGCGGCCGGTGGATGAAGACGGCCGGGACAGGGGATGATGCGGGCGCCGACGCCGCCCCGCACCCGCTTGTCCCCGGGTTCCCCCGTCCAAGACTCAATCACCACCTTTCAAGATTCGAATTTCTTATTGGGATTGAGTGAAAGGGACCGGCCCCCTAAACGGCTCGGCATGACCAGTCATGATCCCGTCTTTCTGCGCGCTCTGAGAGGCGAAGTCCTTGAACGTCCCCCGGTGTGGTTCATGCGTCAGGCGGGGCGCTATCTGCCGGAATACCGGGCCTTGCGCGCCCAGGCGCCGGATTTCATCGCCTTCTGCCTGAACCCGGAGATGGCCGCCGAGGCCACCCTCCAGCCCATGCGGCGCTTCGGCTTCGACGCCTCCATCGTCTTCGCTGACATCCTTCTGATCCCTCAGGCCCTGGGCCAGAAAGTCTGGTTCGAGGCCGGCGAAGGTCCGCGTCTGGGCGCTCTGCCCGAGATCGCCGTCATGCGTGACCTGGCTCCGGCCGCCGGAGAGGCCTTGGCCCCGGTCGGCCAGACCCTGTCGATGGTCCGCGCGGCCCTGGAGCCGGAGCGCGCCCTGATCGGCTTCGCCGGCGCCCCATGGACCGTGGCCACCTACATGCTGGATGGTGAGGCGCGCACCATTGGACGCGGCGAGCGGGCCACTGCCCGGGCCTACGCCTACGCCGAGCCGGAAAAGGTCGACGCCTTGCTGGACGTGCTGGTGGAGTCCAGCGCCTGGTATCTCAAGATGCAGGCGGACGCAGGCGCTCAGGCCCTCAAGATTTTCGAAAGCTGGGCCGAGGGCCTGCCGGATGATCTGTTTGATCGCCTGGTCTTGAAGCCGCACCAGAAGCTGGTCGGCCGCCTGCGTGAGTTGGGCGTCACCACGCCCCTGATCGGCTTCCCCCGGGGCTCGTCCGCCCTGGCTGAGGGCTATGCGCGGGACGTGGACGTCCAGATGACGGCGCTGGACACCGCCTGCCCGCTCGTCGTGGGCCGGCGGGTGCAGGCGATCAAGCCCATCCAGGGCGCGCTGGATCCCCTGTTGCTGCGCGCGGGCGGCCCCGCTCTGGACCGTAGGGTGGATCAGTTGATGCAGGCGTGGGGCGACGGGCCCTGGGTCTTCAACCTGGGCCATGGCATCCTGCCGGATGTTCCTATCGCCCATGTGGAGCAGGTGCTCCGCCGGATCGGCGCCCAATGACGCAGACGCCGCCCGCCCGCCGCATAGCCGTCGTCCTGATGAATCTGGGCGGACCGGATAGGCCGGATGCGGTGCGGCCGTTTCTATTCAACCTGTTCAACGATCCCGCCATCATCGGCTTGCCGGGGATCGTCCGCACGCCTCTGGCGCGGATGATCTCCACCCGCCGAGAGGATGAAGCCAAGGCGAATTACGATGTCATGGGCGGCGGTTCGCCGCTCGTTCCGGAGACCGAGAAACAGGCGGCGGCCCTGACCGAACGGCTCAGTCGGGACTGGCCTGGTGATGAGATCAAGGTCTTCATCGCCATGCGTTACTGGCATCCCATGACGCCCGAGACTGCGCGTGAGGTGGAAGCCTTCGCACCGGATCAGATCGTCCTTCTGCCCCTCTATCCCCAGTTCTCGACCACCACCACGCGGTCCTCATTCAAGGCGTGGCGAGACCATTACCGGGGGCCGGGCCGCATCAGCGCGGTCTGCTGCTATCCCGAGGCCAGCGGCTGGGTCGAAGCCCAGGCCGCCCTTATCGCCCGGCAACTGGAGCGTGCGGGTGACAAACCGGTGCGTGTGCTGTTCTCGGCCCACGGCATTCCCGAGGCGCTGGTGACGAAAAAGGGCGATCCCTATCGGGAACAGGTGGAACGCACGGTTTTCGCCGTGGTCCAGCGCCTGGGCCTGAAGGACTGGAGCATCTGCTATCAGAGCCGGGTCGGGCCGCTGAAATGGCTGGGGCCGTCCACGCCCGAGGCTATCGAACAGGCGGGCCGCGACGGGGTCGGGGCGGTTGTGGTTCCCATCGCCTTCGTCTCCGAACATGTGGAGACTCTGGTGGAGCTGGACGTCCAGTACGGCGAACTGGCCCGAGAGAAGGGGGTCGTCCCCTATCTGCGGGCGCCGACTGTCAGCGTGGAGCCGAACTTCATCGAAGCGCTCGCCGAAGCGGCGGGTTCGGCGGTCGAACGCACCGGAATCGCGCCCTACGGCCCGGGCTGCCAGGGCGACTGGAAGGCCTGCCCCTGCCGGAGGATGGCGGCATGAACACCTATGACCTGGCCCGGGGCCTGCACATCCTGGCGGTGATCGCCTGGATGGCGGGACTGCTCTATCTGCCGCGCCTGTTCGCCTATCACACCCGCGCGGAGTCGGGTGGCGAGATGGACCTGACGTTCCAGACGATGGAACGCAAGCTACTGAAAATCATCATGAATCCGGCCATGATGGCAGCCTGGGCCTTCGGTCTCTGGCTGTTCTGGCTGCGTAGCGGCTCAGGGGCGGACTGGTCCTTCGCCCATCAACCCTGGATGATCGCCAAGATCGCCGGAATCCTTTTCCTGACCACCTGGCACCACTACTTGATGATCGCACGCAAGCGTTTCGAGGCCGGGACCAACGTCCGCTCGGAGCGGTTCTGGCGCATGACCAACGAACTGCCTTTCATCGCCGCCGTCGTCATGGTCCTGTCTGTGACTCTGGAGTGGGGCTTCTGAGCCGCCACGCTTGACGTCGCCGCCGGCCTGTGGTGTCGCTGGCGGCGAGGCGCAGAAATGCGCCGCCCTTCTCTCAAGACGCCCCGACCGTTCTGCTTGACGCTTGGGTGATCGTCTTTCCCCTTCGGCCTTTGGGCCAGACATCGCCTTTCCTCCCGTGCCCGCCCGGCTTCGCGCCGCGCGGCCCTTTCACGATACGCTCATGACCGACACCGAAAACCCGCCTCTGGCCGAAGACACGACCCTTGAGGATCAGACCGCCGACACGCCCGTGGACGGCGACGGGGAGTCCGAAAACGGCGATGAGGAGCACGGCGCCGGTCTGGGTGAGCGCATCTCCCTGGGTGAGCTCAAGGAGAAATCGGCCGCTGACCTGGTCGCCTTCGCTGAAGGACTGGAGATCGAGAACGCCTCGAACCTGCGTCGTCAGGACCTGCTGTTCGCCATCCTCAAGGTGTTGGCCGACGAAGAGGTGGAGATCTCCGCCGACGGAGTGCTGGAGGTCCTGCCCGACGGCTTCGGGTTCCTGCGCAGCCCCGACGCCAACTATCTGCCGGGGCCGGACGACATCTATGTCTCGCCGTCGCAGATCCGCCGTTTCGGCCTGCGCTCGGGCGACACGGTGCACGGCACGGTGCGCGGCCCGCGCGAGGGCGAACGCTATTTCGCCCTGCTCAAGGTCGACACGATCAATTTCGAGGACCCGGAGACGGTCCGCACCAAGGTCAATTTCGACAACCTGACGCCGCTCTATCCCGACCAGCGGCTGAACATGGAAATCCAGGATCCGACGCTGAAGGACCGTTCGGGCCGGGTCATCGACATCGTCGCGCCGCTGGGCAAGGGCCAGCGCTGCCTGATCGTGGCGCCGCCGCGGGTGGGCAAGACGGTGATGCTGCAGAACATCGCCAAGTCCATCGAGGCCAATCACCCCGAGGTCTATCTGATCGTCCTGCTGATCGACGAGCGCCCCGAGGAAGTCACCGACATGCAGCGCACGGTGAAGGGCGAGGTGGTGGCCTCCACCTTCGACGAGCCGGCGACGCGACATGTCGCCGTAGCCGAGATGGTTATCGAGAAGGCCAAGCGCCTGGTGGAGCACAAGCGCGACGTGGTGATCCTGCTGGATTCCATCACCCGTCTGGGCCGCGCCTATAACGCCACGGTGCCGTCCTCGGGCAAGGTGCTGACCGGCGGTGTGGACGCCAACGCCTTGCAACGCCCGAAACGCTTCTTCGGTGCGGCGCGGAACGTGGAGGAGGGCGGCAGCCTGACCATCATCGCCACGGCCCTGATCGACACCGGCAGCCGCATGGACGAGGTGATCTTCGAGGAGTTCAAGGGCACCGGCAACTCCGAGATCGTGCTGGACCGCAAGGTGGCGGACAAGCGCATCTTCCCGGCCATCGACGTGCTCAACTCCGGCACCCGCAAGGAAGATCTGATCGAGCCCAAGGATCAGCTGACCAAGACCTATGTGCTGCGCCGCATCCTCAATCCCATGGGGCCGCAGGACGCCATCGAGTTCCTGCTCGACAAGCTGCGCCAGTCCAAGAACAACGGCGACTTCTTCCAGTCCATGAACACCTGATCGCTTGGGTGACGAGTGTTTCACGTGAAACAGGAGCCTGCGGCATGAAGGTGAAGATCGAGATCGACTGCGAGCCGGCCGAAGCCCGGGCTTTCCTCGGCCTGCCGGACGTGGAGGGGCTCAACGACCATATGGTGGCCGAGATGAAGCGTCGCATGGACGAGAACATCGCCGCCATGCAGCCGGACGAGCTGATGAAGACCTGGACCAGCTTCGGCCTCCAGGCCCAGGATCATTTCCGCCGCCTCATGGAAGCGGCCGCCAAGCCGTGACACGTCTCCTCCCCCTTTGGGGGAGGGGGACCGCGAAGCGGCGGAGGGGGTCTGTCCGCCATACCTGCATTTCCTCCTTCGCCCCCGCGACGGAACCACCCCCTCCATTATCCTTTGGATGGTCGCTCTCCGCCAAAGGGGGAGGAGACTCATGACCGACACGCTCTTCGCCCTCGCCACCCCTCCCGGACGCGGCGCCATCGCGGTGGTGCGCCTGTCGGGACCGGGAACCGCAGAAATTCTGAAAAGTCTCGGCGCCGGCGGTCTCGAACCGCGCCGCGCGTCTCTTCGCACCCTGACAGGCCCGTCCGGCGAGCCCTTTGACCAGGCCCTGGTCCTGTGGATGCCCGGCCCCGCCAGTTTCACCGGGGAGGACTGCGCCGAACTGCACCTGCACGGCGGCCAGGCGGTGATCGAGGCCTGCGCTCGCGCCGTGACGGCCCTGGGCGCTCGCCCGGCCGAACCGGGTGAGTTTTCCCGCCGCGCCTTCCAGAACGGCCGCCTGGATCTGACCCAGGCCGAGGCCATCGCCGATCTGGTGGACGCCGAATCCGACGCTCAGCGGCGTCAGGCCCTGGGTCAGCTGGGCGGGGCCCTGTCCCAGCGTTACGCCGGATTCCGCCGGGCTCTGCTGGAAGCCCTGGCGCTGCTGGAAGCCGAGATCGACTTCCCGGACGAGGAAGGTGTGCCCGGCGGCCTGTCCAGCCGGGTCGGTCCGATGATTCAGGCTCTGATCGCCGATATCGACTTCGCCCTGGGCCAGGCCAGGCGCGGCGAGCGCATCCGTGAAGGCTATCGCATCGTTCTGGTGGGGGACGCGAATGCGGGCAAGTCCACCCTGTTCAACCATCTGACCGGGCGCGACGCCGCCATCGTCACCCCGGTCCCGGGCACCACCCGCGACGTGCTGGAGGCGCACCTGACCCTCGGCGGCTATGCCGTGGTGGTGATGGACACGGCCGGGCTGCGCGAGACGGGGGACGTCATCGAGGCGGAAGGGGTGCGCCGCGCCCGCGCCCACGCCCAGGCCGCCGACCTGCGCCTGTGGGTCCGCGCCCCAGGTGACGACCCATCGGCGGTTCAGGGCGTGATCAGGCCCGGCGATCTGGTGGTGCTGAACAAGGCCGATCTGATCCGCCTCGCCGAACCCGAGGGTTTTGAATATCTTTGGATCAGCGCGGCGACGGGGAAGGGGCTTCCGGCCCTGGACGCCTGGCTCCAGGCGCGTATCACCCGCGACCTGTCCGGCGCTGACTTTCCCGCCGTCACCCGTGAACGCCACCGCGTCCGGCTTCAGCGCGCTCGTGATCATCTGGTCGCGGCCGGGCCTGCGCTGGCCGTGGGTCCCGAGGTGGCCTCGGAGGAGCTTCGCTATGCTGTTCGCGCCCTGGCCGAGGTGGCGGGGGAGGTCGGGGTCGAGGATATCCTGTGCGAGGTCTTCGCCAGTTTTTGCATCGGCAAATAGACCTGTTTCACGTGAAACGCCGGGCCTTTCGCCGGGATGACCGGGCGCCCATCTGATGCTATAGGCCCCGCCCCGAGTTCAGAGTTCGCCCGTCGTGACCCAAGCGCCCAAAAATCAGATCTGGGACGTCATCGTCGTCGGCGGCGGCCATGCCGGCTGCGAGGCGGCGACGGCGGCTGCGCGCATGGGCGCGGCGACCCTGCTGCTGACCCATCGCCTGGACACCATCGGCGAGATGTCGTGCAATCCGGCCATCGGCGG
>JAEZCL010000010.1 GCA_023433585.1 Pseudomonadota bacterium | reverse complement strand
GTGTATTCGGGGCATTTCTGTTTTTGCAAATGACCGGGCTGGAAAACAATATCTACGCGCAGGTTGCGCTGGTGATGCTGATAGGATTATTGGGTAAGAACGCCATTCTTATTGTAGAGTTCGCGATTCAGCGCCGGCAATCCGGAAAGTCGATCATCCAGTCTGCCAAAGAAGGCGCAATCTCAAGGCTTAGGCCGATCCTGATGACTTCATTCGCATTTATTGCGGGTTTGATTCCCCTTTGTTTTGCAACGGGCGCCGGTGCCATGGGGAACCGGTCGATTGGAACTGCGGCAGCCGGCGGAATGCTTATAGGAACCATTGTGGGCGTATTCCTGATTCCCGGATTGTATGTAGTGTTTGCCCAGCTTGCCGAGCGAAAAAAGCGGAAGGCTGCACTGGAAACTTACAAAAGAGAATACCGGGAAACGGAAATCGCCGCCACACAACTTAATTAAACTGAAGGACCGAACTGAAATGAAAAAAATAATTTCTGCAGGAAGAAATATCCTGATAGCATTGATCTTTACTGGCTGCGCCGTACCAAAGGTAGCCGATTTGCCGGAGGCAAGAACTGTTCCCGATCGTTTTGAGGCGAATTCCGATACCGGAAGTATTGCCGAAAAATCGTACGCGCGTTTTTTCACCGATACATTACTGGTATCGCTGATCGATACTGCGCTTAAGCTAAATCCCGACCTGGCCATTGCGCTGGAAAGAGTTGAAATTGCCCGGGCCCAGGTGCGTATGGCAAGAGGATTTATGCGCCCAAATCTCAGCGGCTCCATAGCTGCCGGGGTTGACAAATTCGGAGATTATACCATCGACGGGGTGGGAAACTTCGATACCAATCTTTCGCCTAACATCGATAAGGACCAGAATATTCCCATTCATCCAACTCCCGATCTTTTTGTTGGCTTGCGCAGTAACTGGGAAATTGATCTCTGGAAAAAATTGAGAAACCGCCGCGAGGCAGCTATGTTCCGGGTGCTGGCTACGGAAAGAGGAAAAAACTTTGTTATCAGCAACCTGGTTGCCGAGCTGGCTTCGGGATATTATGATTTGCTGGCGCTGGATAATGAGCTGAACATCTTACGCAAGAATATAGAGCTGCACGAAAAGGCGCTGGAAGTGAGCCGCAATCAAAAAGAAGGCGGAAGAGCAACGGAGCTGGCGGTGCAGCAATTCGCGGCGCAATTGTACAATACAAAATCCGCTGAATCCATTATGCTGCAGCAGGTGGCCGCCACCGAAAACAGGGTGAACGCCCTGATGGGAAGATTTCCGCAACCTATTGAACGCAGCAGTGTTTTTCTGGAACAGGCGGTTGACAGTGCCGTATCATCCGGACTCAGCACTTCCATGATTGCACGCAGACCCGATGTTCAGGAAGCTGAAATGGAACTGGCTGCAACCCGCGCCGATGTTAGAGCGGCAAGGGCTGCCTTCCTGCCTTCGCTGAATCTTTCCGCGTACATTGGCCTGAATGCATTCAAGCCTGAACTGCTGTTCAACCCCGCATCGGTTGCAACCGGGATTCTCGCCGGCTTATCGGCACCCATCCTAAACCGCAATCAGATTGAGGCTGATTTTTCCATAGCCAATGCGCAAAGCAGGCAGGCATTTTATAATTACGAAAGAGTGATCTTAAACAGCTTTGCCGAAGTAAGAACAAATATTCAAACATTACATTACTATAACAGGGCTTTCAGTTTAAAACAACAGGAAGCAAATTCCCTGCTGAAAGCGGTAAACACTGCTACAGACCTGTATATGACGGGTTATGCCAATTACCTGGAAGTGATAACGGCGCAGCGCGGGGTCTTGCAGGCCGAATTAAACCTGGCAGAAAATAAACGCTACCAGTTTGAAGCGCTGATCAAGCTATATGTTTCGCTGGGCGGCGGATGGCAATAAACGGGCAGGGGCCTAAACCTTCATCAGCTTTTCGACCGCCAGTTGCAGGGTTTCTTTTTTCTTGGCGAAGCAGAAACGGATCACGTGATCATCGTGACCCGACTGGTAAAATGCAGATACCGGGATGGCGGCAACGCCAAACTCTCTGGTGATGCGCTGTACAAAATCACTGTCGCGTTCATCACTTATCCGGTTGTAGCGGTAACATTTAAAAAAGCTGCCATGGCATTCAAGTGGAGTAAAGCGGGTGTTTTCCATCAGGGCTGAAAAGTAATCCCGCCGATCCTGCAGATCCGTTTTTAACCCGAGATAGGAATCTTTTCGTCGCAGGAATTCCGATAATGCGATCTGGGTGGGGCTGAAACAACTGAAGCAATTATACTGATGCACTTTCCGGAACTCGGCCATCAATGCGGAAGGAGCCACGCAATAGCCCAGTTTCCAGCCCGTGCAGTTGTATACTTTGCCAAAAGAAAAACAGACAAAACTGCGGGTCAAAAGGTCGGGGTACCGAAGGATGGAAAGATGCTCAATGTTGTCATAAACCAGATGCTCATACACTTCATCGGATAGAATCAGGATCCGGCTGTTCTGAACAAGGCCGCGAAGTTCTTGCAGATCATTTTCCCGCAATACTGTACCCGTTGGATTATGAGGAGAGTTCAGCATGATCATCCGCGTATTGGGGCTGATGGCTTTTTTCACTTCTTCCCAGTTGATAGTATAGCCGGGGAATTTTAATGGAATCCGGATAGGTATAGCGCCATTTACCAGGATGTTTGGAATATAGCTGTCGTACGATGGTTCAAACACAATCACTTCATCGCCCGGCCGAAGAACGGTGGTAAGGGCTGTGTAAATCGCATAGGTTCCGCCGGGAGTAATGGTTACCTTCGATTCGGGATCGATACTGGTTTGATAGAGAAAAGATATTTTATCGGCGATCGCTTCCCGAAGCGGCATATAGCCGGCCATATGCACATACTGGTTATAGCCGTCTTTCATCGCCTGGTTCACCAATTCAACAAGTTCGGGATTCATGGGAAAATCGGGGAAACCCTGGCCCAGATTAATAGCCATGTGCTCTGAAGCCAGAGCGCTCATTACCGTGAATATGGTTGTGCCTACATCGGGCAATTTGCTGTTAATAGAAACCATATTCTGAAATCATTGGTGTCCGGTTAATAATTTTCAATTTACTTGAAACCTGTATCAACAGTAAGCTACGAGCAGTTTTTGTAAATGACCCCTTCCACTTTTTTTTAGAAAAAAAGTGGAGCAAAAAAATCGGGCTCCGGAATAAATCCTAAAAATTGAAACTTCCGGCATAAGGGAATGTGCAAATG
>JAEZCL010000292.1 GCA_023433585.1 Pseudomonadota bacterium | reverse complement strand
CCGCCGGCACCCTGCTGCCCGCCGCGACTGCCGCCTACCGGGCGGAGCTACCAGGCGGCTGGGCGCACGTGCCACTGCTTTCCGCGGCGCTGGGCGCCGACGCGGTGGTGGTCGGCGCCGCCCGGCTCGCCACCGCACCGCCCCATCACCACGGAGGAACAAGCACGTGAGTGTCCTGGACGAACTCGCCGGCGGGCTGGTCGTGTCCTGCCAGCCCCTGCCCGACGACCCGGACGACCCGATGCGCGACCCGTACGTCCAGGCCCGCGTGGCGGCCGCAGTGGTCCGTGGCGGCGCGGTGGCGGTCCGGGTCAACGGCCCCGACGACGTGCGGGCCGTACGCGCCGCCGTCGACGTGCCGGTGATCGGGTTGTACAAGCACGGCACGCAGGGCGTGTTCATCACCCCGACCGCCGGGCACGCCCTCGAAGCGGCGCGGGCCGGGTCGCACGTCGTCGCGGTGGACGCCACCGACCGTCCCCGGCCCGACGGCCGGACCTTCGCCGACACCGTCCGCGCGGTGCACGAGCAGACCGAAGCGCTGGTCCTGGCCGACGTCTCCACCGTGGCCGAGGGCGTCGCCGCCGTCGAGGCCGGCGCGGACGCGGTCGCCACCACGCTGTCCGGCTACACGCCGGCCGGCCCACCGATCGACGGGCCCGACCTCGGGCTCGTGGCGCGACTCGCCGCGCTGCTGCCCGTGCCGGTGATCGCCGAAGGGCGCTACCGGACCACGGAGCAGATCAGCCGGGCCTTCGAGGCGGGCGCCCACGCGGTGGTGATGGGCAACGCCGTCACCTCACCGCTGTGGATCACCCGCCGGCTGGTACCGGCCACCCCCCGGGCGGCGAGCGCGCCGGAGAAAAGGGAGCATCGATGAAGAGAAGAACCCTTCTTGCGGCCACCGGCGCGGCCGGCCTGGCCACCGTCGCCCTCGGCGGCCCCGCGTTCGCCCGGCCCGCCGGCCGGCGACCGAGCGTGGCGCTGGTGCCGCTGGACGACCGGCCGGTCAACACGTACTGCGCGGAGATGACCGGTGCGAGCGCCGACGCCGAGGTGCTGCTGCCGCCGCGGAACCTGCTGGGCCGTTTCTTCACCCCCGGTGACGGCGCCGGCATCGCCCGCTGGCTCGACGGCACCGACCGCGTCGACGGGTACGTGATCTCGGTGAGCATGCTCGCGTACGGGGGCCTGATCGCCTCGCGTACCGCCGCTCCGGCCCTGGCCGACGCGTTGCGCAACCTGGAGGCGATCCGGCGGCTGCGCGCACGCCGGTCCGACGCGGTGATCGAGGTGCACGACACGATCCAGCGGCTCGCCATCACCAGCACCGGCACCGACCTGGACAACTACCGTGACCTGCTGGTCCAGTGGGCAAAGCTGTACGACCAGGTGGTCAACCTGGGCCAGGAGGCGCTGCGGGGCCAGCTCGACGCCGTGCGGGCGCGCATCCCGGACGCCGTGGTCGAGGACTACCTGGCCGCGCGGGCACGCAACCACCAGGTCAACCGGCTGATGGTGGAGTGGGTCGCGGACGGGACGATCAGCCACCTGGTGCTCTCCGAGGACGACACCGCGCCGGTCGGCCTGGCCCGCGCCGAGCGGGTCGAGCTGGAGGCGCTGGTGGCGCGGCTCGGCGTCGGCGACCGGGTGGAGATCTTCCCCGGCGCCGACGAGGTCAACGCGCTGCTCGTCGCGCGCGTCGTCGCGGCCGGCGCCGCGCCCACCTACCGGGTGGAGTACGCCGGGGTGTCCGGCGAGGGCTGGACCGCCGCGCTGGAGGGCATCCCGTTCGCGGAGAACATCCGCCGGCACGTCACCTCGGTGGGCGGCCGGGTGGTGACCGGCGACGCGGACATCGTCCTCGCGGTGAACACCCCCTCGGCCACGGCCGGGCAGCGGACCGCCGACCTGGACGCGTTCGTCGGCCGCATCGGTGAGCTGCTGGCCGCCGGCACCCCGGTGATCGTGGTGGACCCGCTGATCGTCAACAAGGGCGACCACGACCTGGTGTCCCGGATGGAGTCCCGGCTGGACCTGCCGGCGCTGCTGTCGTACTCGGGGTGGAACACCGGCGGCAACGCGCTCGGGCTGGCGCTCGCGCACGGCACCGCGCGGTGGGCGTACCTGCGTTCGTCCGGCAGCGGCTTCGGCGTGCCGGAGCTGCGCGGGCCGGCCCAGGCGCACGCCGAGTACCTGCTCTACCGGTTCGTCAAGGACGACCCGTGGAAGAACGTGGTGCAGGTCGAGGCGTACGCGCACGCCCGCGCGCAGGGCTGGGATCCGCTGGCGCTGACCGCCGAGCAGAAGCGCTACTTCGACGGCTGGGTACGCGACCGGCTGGTGCCGCTGACCGAGCGGTACTTCGCCGACCACTTCGCCGGGCACGAGCTGGTGCTCGGGACACGCGGACGCAAGACGTTCACCGCGACGCTGGACCGGGTCACGGCGGTACGGGTCGAGCTGCCGTGGGACCGGCTGTTCGAGGTCACGCTGGAGCCGAGCCTGCGGCTGCGCTGACCGGTGCGGGTGCGGTCCCCCGGGCCGCACCCGCCTCAGCGGGGCGTCAGCAGGCAGAACTCGGTGCCGTCCGGGTCGGCCAGCACCACGTCGCCGACGGTGTGCCGGCCCGTACCGGCCCGGGTCGCGCCGAGCGCCAGCAGCCGGTCGATCTCCGCGTCCCGGTCGCCGTCCGCGACCAGATCCAGGTGTACGCGGTCCCGCCCGCCGGCGTCCATCAGCGGCGGCCCGCTCCAGGTGACCTTCGCGCCCCCGCGCGGCGACTGGATCGCGGTCTCCTCGCCGTGGTCCCAGACCAGCGGCCAGCCCAGCGCCTCGGTCCAGAACAGGCCGGCCGCCCGGGTGCCGTCGCAGTTGACAGCGCCGACCGGGCCGCAGCCGGCGAGGAAGGTGTTGCCCGCCCCGATGACGCAGAACTCGTTGCCCTCCGGGTCGGCGAGCACCACATGGTCGTCGTCCGGGCCCTGGCCGATGTCGATGTGCCGCCCGCCCAGCGTCAGCGCGCGGTCGACGGTGTCCCGCTGGGCCTGCGGCGACGCGCTGGTCAGGTCGAAGTGGATCCGGTTCTGCACGGTCTTCGGCGTCCCGGTCGGCAGGAACCGGATGCGTAGACCGGCGTCGCCGTCGGGCCGCAGCGCGACGCCCTCGTGCGGGTCGTCGACCACCTCCCGGCCGAGCAGCTCCGCCCAGAAGCGCGCGAGCCGCAGCGGCTCCCGCGCGTCGACGCTGATCGCGTATAGGTGGCTCGTCATCGCGCTGTTCCGCTCCGATCCGTCGTCCGGCCCGGTCCGGCTGGTGGCTGAGACTAGGGAAGAACGCCGCCACCCACAGCCGAATATCGACAGCCGCCCCGCCTGTCGGGCTCCGCCTGGGCTGTCGCGTTCCCGACTGCCCGACCTCTATCGACGTCTTTGTCCATCTGGACATCACGCACCGGTGTCTCCGATGTGGAATGTCGTCTAGCCTTCACGTCTGCGATTCGGCTAGGCACTGCGCGATTCGCATGATCGGAACAGGCGGGACGGCCCGCAGGCTGAAGGAGCACACCGATGGTACGAGCCGGATGACCGTGGCGACCGACATCGGTGGGCCGCCGGTAGCCGGCCAGCTCGTTACCGTCCGCAATCGTCGTTGGGTCGTCGCCGATGTGGCTGACAGCGACGTGGCCAGCAGCGATCCGCATGTCTTCACCGACAAGATCCCGCACCTGGCCACCCTGGTCAGCATCGAGGACGACGCCCGCGACGAGGAGTTGCGGGTGATCTGGGAGCTAGAGCCGGGGCGGTTGGTGCATGACAGCGCGACGCTGCCGGATCCGCGACACGGATTCGATCCCCCTGGCCAGTTGGACGCGTTTCTCGACGCGGTGCGTTGGGGTGCCATCGCCTCTGCCGACCGGACTGCGCTTCAGGCGCCGTTCCGCTCCGGCATCGAGATCGAGGACTATCAGCTCGACCCGGTGGTCCGGGCCCTGTCGATGCCGCGGACCAACCTGCTGATCGCCGATGACGTCGGTCTCGGTAAGACGATCGAGGCCGGGCTGGTGATGCAGGAGCTGCTGCTGCGCCACCGTGCTCGTACGATGATGATCGTCTGCCCGGCCGGTCTGACCCGCCAGTGGCGGGACGAGATGCGCGACAAGTTCGGGCTCGACTTCCGCATCGTCGACGCGGCCCTGCTGCGCGAGCTACGCCGTACGCGCGGTGTCTACACCAATCCGTGGACGCACTACCCGCGGTTGATCGTCAGCGTCGACTGGCTTAAGCGGGATCGGCCGATGCGGCTGCTCCGCGAGGTGCTGCCGGCCGTGCCGCGCTATCCACGCGCGTTCGACCTGCTGGTGGTGGACGAGGTGCACACCTGTGCGCCGTCCGGCCGTGGCCGCTACGCGGTGGACTCGCAGCGCACGAAAGCCGTTCGCGCGCTCGCTCCGCACTGCGAGCACCGACTCTTCCTGTCCGCCACCCCGCACAACGGTTTCACCGAATCGTTCACCGCGCTGTTGGAGTTGCTCGACGACCGCCGGTTCGCCCGGGGCGTCAAGCCGACCGACGAACAGTTGGCGCGGGTGATGGTGCGTCGACTCAAGAGCGAGCTGCCGCCGAAGTGGGACGGCACCCCACGCTTCCCGGAGCGTCATCTCGACTACCTGGAGGTCGACTACTCCGCCCCGGAGCGACGCGCCCACGACCTGCTCAACCGCTACGCGGAGAGCCGCCGGGTGAACGCCGACGGCCGGGCCGGCGAGATCGCCGCCGACTTCGTCACCACCCTGCTCAAGCGGCGGCTCTTCTCGTCGCCGAAGGCGTTCGCCGAGACGGTCGACACCCATCTGGCGACGATGACCGCCAGGGCCGACGACGCCACCGGCGGTCGGGAGCGGTCGGCCGGTGAGCGGGTCCTGCAACCGGTGATCGACCGGCTGGCCGAGACGGCCGAGGACGACGACGCCTACGGCAATGCCGAAGCCGATGCCCTGACCACGGTCCGGCGCTACGCCGCGCCGCTCTCGGCCGAGGAGCGGGCAACCCTGGGCGAGCTGCGCACCTGGGCCCGAGCGGCGCAGGACCGGCCGGATGCCAAGCTCACCGCGCTGCGTCGTTGGCTGGACCCGATCGTGCGGCCCGACGGCGAGTGGCGGCCCGATCGGGTCATCATCTTCACCGAATACCGCGACACCCAGCGCTGGCTGCACGAGCGGCTGCTCAGCGCCGGGTATCCGCCGGAGCGGATCGCCCTGCTGCACGGCGGCCAGGACCCGGACGAGCGCGAACACGTCAAGAACGTCTTCACCGAAGATCCCGACCTCGACCCGGTCCGGATCCTGCTCGCGACCGACGCGGCCAGCGAGGGCATCAACCTGCAACGGCACTGCCATCGGCTGCTGCACTGGGAGATCCCGTGGAACCCGAACCGGCTGGAACAGCGCAACGGCCGGATCGACCGGCACGGTCAACGCGCCGGCCGGGTCGAGGTGCTGCACTTCGTGCCGACCGGTTGGCAGCAGGTCGACTACGCCAACGGCTCGCTGGAGGACGAGTTGGCGTTTCTCCGGCTGGCGGTGGAGAAGGTCGAGGCGATCCGCACGGATCTGGGCAGCGCCGGTGAGGTGATCGCCACCCAGATCGAGCAGAAGATGACCGGCAAACAGACGGACTGGAGGGTCACCGACGTCGAGATCGACCGGCGGGCCAGCCGGGCGCGGCTGCGGGTCGAACGTGACCTGGCCCGGGATCTGCAACGACTCGTCGACACGCTGAAGGGCAGTCGCGCGGAGCTCAACCTCAACCCCGCCACGGTGGAACGCGTGGTCCGCACCGGGCTGCGGCTGGCTCACCGCCGGGACCTGATCGACGCGCCGACTCCGAGCGGCGCGCCGGGCCCCTGGTTCCGGCTGCCCGAGCTGCCCGGTGCCTGGTCCGCGGCCCGAAACGACGGGCTCCTGCACCCGGTGACCGGTCGGGAGCGGCCGGTGACCTTCGATCCGGACGCGGTGGTGGGGCGCACCGACGTCGTGTTGCTGCACCTCGGGCACCGGCTGGTGCAGATGTGCCTCCGGCTGCTCCGGGCCGAGCTGTGGGCACAGGCCCGGAGCGACGCCGGCACCGGTGCCGCGAAGCTCAGCCGGGTCACGGCCCGGGTGGTGCCCGGGGACCTGCTCCGCACTCCGGCACTGGTGGCGCACGGCCGGGTGGTGATCACCGGCGCGGAAGGCACCCGGCTGCACGAGGAGATCGTCACCGCCGGCGGGCCGATCGAGGGCGGGAAGCTGACCCGGGTCCGGCAGGAGGAGTTGGAGGCCCTGCTCGCCGCCGCCACCGACGAGGTCCCCGCCGAGCAGGTCCGGCAGAGCATGGTCGAGCTGTGGTCGACCCTGAGCAAGGCACTCGGTCGGGCCCTCGCCACCCGCGCCGACCAGCGGGCACGCAGCCTGCACGGACTGCTCGCCCGGCGCTGCGCGGAGGAGGTCACCGCCGTCGACGCGGTCCTGACCGAGCTGGAGACCTCGATCCGCGGCAAGCTCGCCGACGAGCCGCACTGGGAGCAGCCCACCCTGTTCGCCGTCGAGCGGGAACAGTTGCACACCGACCGGGAGGCGCTGCGGGCGCGGTTGCGCGCCATTCCGGCCCAACGCGAGCGGGAGGGCGACGCGCTGCGCCGCCGATACGCCGACCCGACGGCCCGGTGGTTCCCCGCCGCCGTCACCTTCCTGGTCCCCGCCTCCCTGGCCCGAGGTGCCCGCTGATGCCCGCCGTCCCCCGCCAGTCCCGAGGCTCGTCCCGCCGGGCCGGTGCCGCGACCGGCCGTTCGTTCCGGCCGCCCGCGCAGCGCGTCGACGAACAGCACGCCGAGTGGCTGGGTCTACTGCGCCCGGAAGGCCCGTTCCTGACGGTGCCGGTGCTCGTCGAGGCGCTGCCGCACGGATTGGACACGGTGCCGGACGACGTACGGGATCGGGTCCGCCGGGGTTGGGCGGAGGTGCAGGACGCCCCGGACCTGCTCGGCCCGGCCTGGATCGAGTTGATCCTCGGTGAGCTGCTGCGCTACCCGGGGTCCGCCCGGTCCGACGGCGCGGTGGAGGCCGAGGCCGGTCCCCGGCCGGACGTGGTGTTGTCCGGTCCGCAGCCCGGCGGAGGTCGGGCCGCTCGGCTGCACGTGCACCGGCTGCCGTTCGGCACCTCCCTCAGCGTCGCCGGTGGGGGCTGGGCGGCCCCGGTCGAGCACGCCGCGCAGGTCTGCCGGGACACCGCCGTGCCGCTGGCGTTGGTCACCAACGGGCAGCACTGGGCATTGGTGCACGCCCGCCGGGGCGAGGCCACCGGGGTGGGTGTCTTCGACGCCGACCTGTGGCTGGAGGAGCCCACGCTGTTGCGGGCGTTCGCCACCCTGCTCATCGCGTCCCGGGTGCTGACCCCGCCGACCGGCGCCGACGGCCGACCGTCGACCAGCCTCGCCGGGTTGTTGGCCCGCAGCGCCGAGGCGCTCACCCAGGTCACCACCACGCTGGGCGACCAGGTCCGCCGGGCGGTGGAGCTGTTCGTCGGCGAGTTGGCCCGGCTGGACCGGGAGGCCGGGGGGACGCTGCTCGGCAGGGTCAGCGACCGGGAGATCTACCAGGGCTCGCTGACCGTACTCATGCGTCTGGTCTTTCTGCTCTATGCCGAGGAGCAGCGGCTGCTGCCGGTGGCCGACCCGCTCTACGCGCAGGCGTACGCCGCGTCCACGCTGCACGGCCATCTCGGGGCCCTGCGGGATCTGCACGGCGACGAGGTCGGCGACCGGCGGACCGCGGCCTGGCCCCGGCTGCTCGCGCTCTTCGCCGCGGTGCACGACGGCTGCGAGCACCCGGACCTACGCATTCCCGCGCACGGGGGGTCGCTGTTCGATCCGGGCCGGTTCGCCTGGTTGGCGGGCGCGGCGGTCACCGATCGCGTGGTGCACGAGATGTTGGACGCCCTGTTGGTGCTGCGGCACCGGGGCAAGGCGGCCGAACAGCTCAGCTACTCCAGCCTCGGCGTCGAGCAGCTCGGCCACGTCTACGAGGGCCTGTTGGAGTTCTCCTGCGCACGGGTGGGGGAGCCGTACGTCGGTCTGCTCGGCAGGCACGAGCCGGAGCTGCCGCTGGCCGAGCTGGAGGCCGCCGCCGCCGGGGGCGAGCCGGAGCTTCGGGTCTGGCTGGTCACCCGCTGTGGCCTCACCGCCCGGCAGGTAGCGAAGGCCCTCGCCGCGACGCCCGCGCCGCACCAGCTCGCCGCGCTGCACGCGGCCTGC
>JAEZCL010000199.1 GCA_023433585.1 Pseudomonadota bacterium | reverse complement strand
CATGGGCGGTGGGTGCTGGCGGGGCTGGCGCTGACCGCGTCGGCCGCCCTGGGCGCCTACTGGATCACCGGGGCGCCGGGCCTGGCGGACCAGCCTCACGCGCAGCGGGTCGACGCCTGGGCCGGAGCCCTGGACACGCTGGACGCCCCGCGCCTGGCCGCCGTGGCCGAGCGGGTGGCGCGCGATCGTCCCCAGGACCGCGAGGCGCAGGTGTTCCTGGGCCGCGCCCGGTTCGAGGCGGGCGAACCGATCGGCGCGGCCACGGCGTTCCGCCGGGCGCTGGCCGTCGATGCGGACGACGCGGTCAGCTGGGCGCGCCTGGGCGAGGCTCTGACCACGGCCCAGCAGGGCGTGGTCGGCGCCGACGCCGAGGCCGCGTTCCGCCAGGCGCTGGCGCGGGATCCGGACAACCGGGCGGCGCGCTATTTCCTGGGCCGGGCGGCCCTGGCGCGGGGCGAAAGGGACCAGGCGCGCGCGCTGTGGGGCGCGCTCATGGACGAACTGGCGCCGGACGATCCGCGCCGGGCGGGGCTTTCAGCCGATCTGGCGGCGGCGAACTGACGCTTTGGTTTAGCCGGCGCGCCACGATAAGAAGCCGGTCGTATCTGTGACGGACCCTTTCATGAACTGGCTTCCCCGATCACCCAAGGCGCGTCGACGGTTGTGGATCGCCGCCGCTGCGGCGCCGGTGCTGGCGCTGGCGGTGGGGTTGTCGCTGTGGGCCATGCGCGACAGCGTCACCTTCTTCTACAGCCCGTCCGAGATCACGGCGGAGGCGGCGCCGGAAGGCCGCATGATCCGCCTGGGCGGCCTGGTCCAGCCCGGCAGCGTGGAGCACGGCGCGGACGGCCATGTGGCCTTCGCCGTCACCGACAATGCGGCGGCGACCCGGGTGATCTATCGCGGCGACCTGCCGGACCTGTTCCGCGAGGGCCAGGGGGTGGTGGCGCAAGGCGCGTTCAACGCCGAGCGGGTGTTCGAGGCCAGCCAGGTCCTGGCCAAGCATGACGAGACCTACATGCCGCGCGAGGTGGCCGACCGGCTGAAGGACACCGGCGAGTGGCGGGGCGACGGAGAGGGCGCCGTCGCCTATGTGACCGAATGATCGCCGAATTCGGCGCCTTCATGCTGGCCCTGGCCCTGGCGCTGGCGGGGCTTCAGGCTGTCGCCGCCGGAGCGGCGCGCGCGATGCGTTCGCCGGTCCTGGCCGGGGCGGGGCAGGGCGCGGCCGTCGCCTCGGCCGTCGCGGTGGCGCTGGCGTTCGCCGCGCTGATCTGGAGCTTCGTGGTCTCGGACTTCTCGGTCAGCAACGTGGCCCTGAACTCGCATACCGCCAAGCCGCTGTTCTATCGCGTGGCCGGGGCGTGGGGCAGCCACGAGGGCTCGCTGCTGCTGTGGTGCCTGGTGATGACCGCCTTCGGCGCGGTGCTGGCGCTGGGTCGCGGCCTGCCGTTCGGGCTCAAGACTTCGGCGGTGGCGGTCCAGGGCGGGCTGAGCGCCCTGTTCCTGTCGTTCACCGTGTTCACGTCCAACGCCTTCACGCGGCTGGATCCGGCGCCGGTGCAGGGGGCGTCGCTGAATCCGCTGCTTCAGGACCCGGCCCTGGCGCTCCACCCGCCGCTGCTCTACCTGGGCTACGTCGGCTTTTCGGTGTGTTTCTCGCTGGCCGTGGCGGCCCTGATCGAGGGACGGGCCTCATCGGCGGCCTGGCCCGCGTGGGGGCGCTGGGTGCGCCCCTGGGCGCTGGCGTCATGGGCGTTCCTGACGGTCGGCATCGCCCTGGGGTCGTTCTGGGCCTATTACGAGCTGGGCTGGGGCGGCTGGTGGTTCTGGGATCCGGTGGAGAACGCCAGCTTCATGCCGTGGCTGGCGGGCACGGCTCTGCTCCATTCGGCCATCGTGACGGAGCGGCGCGGCGCCCTGGCCGGCTGGACCGTGTTCCTGGCCCTGATCGCCTTCACCCTGTCCATGCTGGGCGCGTTCCTGGTGCGCTCCGGGGTGCTGACGTCGGTGCACGCCTTCGCCGTGGATCCGGAGCGGGGCATCCTGCTGCTGGCCATCCTGGGCCTGGCGGCGGGCGCGGCCTTCGCCCTGTTCGCGTGGCGGGCGCCGAGCCTGCCCAAGGGCGGCGTGTTCGCCCCGGTCAGCCGGGAAAGCGCGCTGGTGCTGAACAACCTGTTCCTGTCGGCGGCGGCGGCGACGGTGCTGCTCGGCACCCTGTATCCCCTGATCCTGGAGGCGGCGACGGGGCAGACGATTTCGGTGGGGCCGCCCTATTTCAACCTGACCTTCACGCCGCTGATGGCGGCCGCCCTCATCATTTTGCCGGCCGGGCCGTTGCTGGCCTGGAAGCGGGCCGATCTGAAGGGCGTGGTCCAGCGGCTGACGCTGGCCTTTGCGGTTTCGATCGGCGCGGCGCTGCTGGCCCTGGCGCTGTTCGAGCCGAGGAAGGCCCTGGCCGCCGCCGGGATCGGTCTGGGGGCATGGCTGGTCGCGGGCGCCCTGGTCGAACTGGCCGAGCGCATCCGCCTGTTCCGCGCGCCGCCTGTCGAGACGTGGCGGCGGCTGACGGGGCTGCCCACCGGCGCCTTCGGCATGACCCTGGCCCACGCCGGGCTGGGGCTGTTCGTCATGGGCGCGGTGGCGGAGACCGGCTTCAAGGTCGAGGCCATGGCGGTGACGGCGCCGGGCGGCCCGGCCGCGATCGCCGGGCCCTGGCGGGTGACGCTGGACGACGTGCGCATCGTCGAGGGGGCGAACTATCTGGCCGAACAGGGCGTGTTCACCGTGGCGCCGGAGAACGGGCCGGGGCGCGCCCGGACCCTGACCGCCGAGCGGCGCTTCTTCCCGGCGGGCGGCCAGACGACCACCGAGGTGGGGCTGGATTTCCGGGGGCTGGACGACGTCTATGTGGTGCTGGGCGAGCGCCGGGCGACCGAGGACATGGATCAGGCCTGGACGGTGCGGGCCTACTGGAATCCCTGGGCGCGGCTGATCTTCCTGGGGCCGGCCCTGATGGCGCTGGGCGGGCTGGTGTCCCTGTCGGACCGGCGACTGAGGTTTGGCGCGGCGGGGCGGAGAAGGGGATGAGGCGCCTGCTGATCCCGGTCGCCGCCCTTCTGATGGCTTTCGCCGAACCGGCGACGGCGCCGGACCGGCCGCTGGACGACCCGGCGCAGGAGGCGCGGGCGCGGGCGCTGTTCGAGGATGTCCGCTGTGTCGTCTGCCAGCACGAATCCATCGCCGATTCGCCCGCCGGGATCGCCGCCGACATGCGCCGCCTGGTGCGCGAGGAAGTGGCCGCGGGGCGCACCGACGCCGAGATCGAGGCCGGGCTGGTGCGGCGATACGGGGACTATGTGCTGTTCCGCCCGCCGTTCAGGATGCAGACGCTGATCCTGTGGCTGGGGCCGTTCCTGGTGCTGCTGGGGGCGGGGGGCGCCTTGCTGGCGACCATGCGGCGGCGCGCGGCCGACGTTCCGCCGCTGACGCCCGAAGAGGAAGCCGAGCTGGAAAAACGTCTGGCGGATCGCCCGGATTTGGACGCATCCTCGCCCCATGATGATCCCTGATCTGTCGGAACCGTAACTGGTTCGCATTGGCGAATGCGGTCATACGTCTATATCAAGGGGCGAGGGCCGTGCGGCCTGTCGCGCAAGCTGAACAAGGACGACGATGCTGAAGCGTAAGGAATTCATTCTGGGCGCCGCGGTCGGACTGACCTTCGCCGCCGCCGCGACCGCCGGCGGGATCATCGACTGGCCCGCGGCCGGCGCGCAGGAGCAGCGGGCCGAGATGCGCGGGGGCCTGGTCCCCGCCTCCACCGCCGGCGCCGTGCTGTTCCAGCCGCCCCCGGGCGCGCCCAATTCCATCGCCGACATCATCGAGCAGGTCTCGCCCGCCGTGGTGCAGATCGATGTG